>CP051231.1:1614894-2048342 GCA_017792405.1 Oceanicola sp. | reverse complement strand
CCCCGCCGGTGATCATCAGCAGCGAGGAGGGGACCGGCACGCAGAGGCAGGAGGCGAAGGTGACGCAGGCGAGGATCGGCACGCCGTAGGCGGCGAGGAGCTGGAAGAGCCAGTCGGTCATTTGCCGGGCGGAGCCTCTGGCGCGCCGTCGCCGGGTGCCGCGGGCGGAGACTGCGGCGCGCGCTTGGCGTTGGCCTCGATGAAGGCGCGGGCCTCGTCCATCACTTGCTCGAGCGGGACGCCGCGCTTTTCGGCGATGGTCTCCAGCGTGGGGCGTTCCTTGGGCTTGGGCGGCACGCCGAGGTGCTCGGAGAGTTCGCGCCCGTCGAGCAGCCAGCTGTGGGCGATGTAGCGCGGGGTCATCCACGGCTCCAGCGCCTGCGCCTGATGGGCCGGGTCCATCCAGTAGAGGGTGCGCTGCACGGTGCGGATGCCGAAGAAGAGGGTGGCGGCGAGGGCTAGCGCGAAACAGGTGACGAGAACCGGGTGACGGCGCAGGAGGGCCATCACTTGGTGAGGCCTTTCATCCCGGCGGTCAGCCCCTCCAGCGTCATCGGGACCATGCGATCCTCGAAGATCTCGCGGATCATGGCGATGGATTGGGTGTAGCCCCAATGGCGTTCGGGCACCGGGTTGATCCAGAGGTTCTGCGGCCACTGCTGGCGCGCGCGGGCGAGCCATGTGCTGCCCGCCTCCTCGTTCCAGTGCTCGTTGGCGCCGCCAGGGTAGGCGACCTCGTAGGGCGACATGGAGGCATCGCCAACAAAGATGGCGCGGTAATCCGGCCCGTAGGTGTTGAGCACTTCCCACGTGGGCGTCTGCTCGGACCAGCGGCGGCGGTTGTCGCGCCAGAGGCCCTCGTAGAGGCAGTTGTGGAAGTAGTAATATTCGAGGTGCTTGAACTCGGCGCGGGCGGCGGAGAAGAGCTCTTCGACCACCTTGATATGCGGGTCCATCGAGCCGCCGACATCGAGAAAGAGCAGCACCTTCACGGCGTTGCGGCGCTCGGGGCGGGTTTTGACATCGAGATGGCCATGCTCGGCGGTGGCGCGGATGGTGCCGTCGAGGTCCAGCTCCTCGTGGGCGCCGTCGCGGGCCCATTGGCGCAGGCGCTTCAGGGCCACCTTGATGTTGCGGGTGCCAAGCTCGACGGTGTCATCGAGGTTGCGGAACTCGCGCTTGTCCCAGACCTTTACGGCGCGCTGGTGGCGGGACTTCTCCTGCCCGATCCGCACGCCCTCGGGGTTGTAGCCATGGGCGCCGAAGGGGGAGGTGCCGGCGGTGCCGATCCACTTGTTGCCGCCCTGATGGCGGCCTTTCTGCTCCTTGAGGCGCTCGCGGAGGGTTTCCATCAGCTTCTCGAAGCCGCCCATCGCCTCGATCTCGGCCATCTCCTCGGGCGACAGGTGCTTTTCGGCCTGCTTGCGCAGCCAGTCCTCGGGCAGGTCCACCGCCTCCAGCACGGCCTCCATCGGGATGCTCTCCAGCCCTTTGAACGCATGGGAAAACGCTTGGTCGAAGCGGTCGAGATGCCGCTCGTCTTTCACCAGACAGGTGCGGGCGAGGTAGTAGAAAGCCTCGATGTCATAGGTGGTCAGCCCGGCCGAGACCGCATCGAGAAAGCCCAGATGCTCGCGGAGGGTGACGGGCACGCCAGCGGCCCGGAGGGTCTGGAAGAAGGGCAGGAACATGGGGCGAGGGTGAGCCTGCGCGCGGGCAGGGTCAAGCGCGGTTTACCGGCCCGTTCACTGGTTTGCGAACTTGATGGACTCGCCGCAGCCGCAGGCCTCGGTCACGTTGGGGTTGTTGAACTTGAAGCCGGACTCGAGCAGCGAGGTCTCATAGTCGATCTCGGTGCCGAAGAGGAACATCTGGGCCATCGGGGCGATCATCACCCGGGCGCCGTCCTGCTCGACCACCTCGTCGTGCTCATCGACGGTGTCGGCATATTCCATCGTGTATTCCATGCCCGCGCAGCCGCCTTTCTTGACGCCGATGCGCAGGCCTTCATGGCCGTCACGCGCCATCAGCTTGGCGATTTCCGCCACGGCGCGGGGGGTGATGGTGACGGCTTGCTTGCCGGGAATGCCGAACATGGGAGTGCTCCTTTGGCCCATATGTAGGCCGGGAGGGGCGGCGGCTCAAGGGGGCGTGGCACTGCGAGGTCGGAGACCGAAATGGGCGGATTTCCTCCAATCCGGCCCCGGTGCCGCCTCACGGATGCCGCATTTCTGACGCGCTCGGTTAGTCTCTTTGCCAGAGCAGATTTTCGGAGGACATCCAATGACCAAACCTCTCAAGACGGGCTTTGCAGCCCTCGTTGTGGCCGCGATGGCAGCGGCGCCCGTGACCTTTGCTGTCGGTGCGGCGACCGTGCTGAGCGCCGATGCGGCTTGGGCCAAGTCGGACAACGGCAAGGGCGGCGGCAATGGTAATGGCGGCGGCAACGGCAATGGCAACGGCGGCGGCAAGGGCAACAGCGGCAATGCTGGTGGCAAGAGCGCCGAGAAGAGCGGCGGCGGGTCGAAGGCCACGTCAGGCGGCTCCTCCACGCGGAAGGTGGCCAAGACCCGCGACGGGCGGACAATCAAGCGGGTGGAGACCAAGAAAGTCCGGATGAAGGACGGTCGCATCAAGACGGTGCGCACAGTTTACGTGTCGAAAGGCAAGGCGGCGGCGCCCGCGGCCCGCAAGGCCGAGCCGAAGGTGGCCAAGGCGAGCGCGACCACGGAGCCGAAGGGCAACAGCTGGAAGACCCGGCTGGAAGCGGGCGAGCTGCGGGTGCATCCCAGCGAGCTGGGACCGTGGAACTCGGCCAAGCGCAGCCCGCAAGCCATTGCGAACATGGCCGAAAAGTTCCGTGAGACCGGCGTGGCCAATGGCGCGGGCGGGATGATCGGCGCGCTGGTGGTGGCCTATGAGGATTACAACACCGACATCGCAGCGGCGAGTGAAACACTTCAGGCGGCGGTCGACGAGGGTGTGCTGACGGCAGAGGCCGCCAATGAGATCATGGCGGGCACCTTCCCGACTGAAGAGGAGCTTGCGGCGGAAGTCGGCGCGATTTCGGACACTTACGAGCTGCCGGAAGGCGTGGAGCTGAGCCTCGACAGCGGCGTTGTGGGCTGCTCTGACGGCGGCGATGGTGGCTGTGACGCGGTGCTCGAAGGCGAGGACTATGCTGACTTGCAGGCGGAGATCGACGCGATCGAGGCCGATGCGGCGGTGCTGGCCGATGAGGAACTGGCGGCGCTGATCGACGACGTCGCCGAGGTCGGCGCATCGCTGGAAGAGGCGCAAAGCGCTGTTCAGCCTCAGAAAACCCCTGAGCTGGCCGAGGACATGCTTGCCGATGTGGAGGAGCTGCTCCAGATCAGCGTGGAGGCGCCCGAAGAGATCACCGCGCCCGAGGAAGAGCCGACCGAAGAGGCCGCTGCAGATGGCGAAGAAGGCAGCTCGGAAGGGTGACACCAGGCGCCAGCGTGAAACAGAAACGGGCGGCCCGAGAGGCCGCCCGTTTTGTTTTTGAAGTGTTGGCTAGGCGCCTGTGATCAAAGGCCCATGCAGTTGGCGTAGAAGGTCACGGTGGCGGGCCAGTCGGAGAAAATGCCGGTCACTTCAACGTCTTGCGCCAGCGTGTCCACCAGTTCGTAGATGTCGCCGTCGTTGTCGGTGATCTCGGTGGTGGAGTTGTAGTACCAGCCGCCGCCGGAGGCGAGGGGGCCGGAGCGCTCGAGCGACCACGTGATGAGGTTGAGGCCCGCCGCCTTGGCCTGCTTGGCGTATTCGGAAGCGGCGTAGGTGCCGTTGTCAGGCGTCACCAGCATGTTCATCGAGGGGGCGAGATACTTCACGCCTTGCGCGGCGAGCTCGGTGAAATCCTGCTTCCAGGTTTCGGGGTTCTGCTCGTCGAAGCTGTCGTCGGGCTCTACGAGGAAGACCGCCTGCGCGCCGAATTCGGGTTCATTCTCAACCCAGTAGAGCACGTCTTCGAGGTTGAAGCTCTGCGGGAACACGTCGGACGCGGGCACGCCAGCGGCCTTGTATTCGTCGATCATCTTCTGGGCGTAATCGGCTTGGGTGAAGCCGTCGAAGGGCATCTCGACGGAGGGCGATTTCAGCTCGGGGGTCATCTTGACGCCGAGATCCTTGAACAGCGCGATGGACTCGGCGTGGGTGAGGATCGTGGGCTCCTGCACGTAAAGCGCGGTGCGCCAGCCAGCGATGCCGCCCTGATACTCTTCAGCAGTGGTGGCGGCGCTGTCGGCGCTGTCCATCTTGGGCATCAGGCCCTTGAATTCGTTCAGAGAAATCTCGGAGGTGCGGCACTCGGCAGCGGCCTTGTCCGCGCCCGCGGCGGGGCTGAAGGGGGTGGTGCAGGTGGCGGCGAGATCGCTCACGAGGATGTTGGTGGTGGTGTGCAGGTCGTTCTGCGCGTGGCGGCAGACCAGCTCCTTGTCTTTGGTGAAGGTCACGTCGCACTCACCTACGCCTGCGCCCTGCGAGGCCCCGGCGATGTAGCTCTCGGCGGTGTGCTCGGGGAACATCATCGGCGCGCCGCGGTGGGCGATGGAAAAGTCCGTTTTTTCCATGGGTTGGCCGAGGCAGCTTTGCAGCTTGGTCTTCAGCTCGCCCTCGGGCAGCTTGCCGATCAGGTAGGCCGGGCGGGGGCCGTAGCCGGAGAGCGGGGCCTCGGCGAGGGCCGGGGCGGCGGTGCCGAGGGCGAGAAGGGCGAGAAGGGGGGTGCGGCGCATTTTTGCGACTCCTTGGTTTGCGATGGGCGCAAAAAAGGGTCGCCGTGTGACGGCTGCAAAACGGGCAGGTGACAGTCAGGTAAAAACGCGCAAGCCCTTGGGCCTGTTACATGAATCCCAGCTCAAGGCGGGCTTCGTCGCTCATCATCTCCATGCCCCACGGCGGCTCCCAGGTGATCTCGACCTCGACCTGCTTCACGCCGGGGATGGGCTCGATGGCATCGGCCAGCCAGCCCGGCATCTCGCCCGCCACGGGGCAGCCCGGCGCGGTGAGCGACATGATCACGTTCACCTCGTTTTCGGGGTTGATCTCGATCGTATAGACAAGACCCAGATCGTAGATATTGACAGGAATTTCAGGGTCATAGACCGAACGGCAGGCCTCGACCACGGACTCGTGCAGAGGGTGATCGGTCGACGAGGGCTTGATCAGCGGGGTGCCTTCGAGGGGGGGCGTGTCTTCGGGCATGATGGTCCTTGGGGGGTGCTGTTCCTGAGTGTTTACATAGGAGAAAGGGGGCCGCCCGGCAAGGGCAGGGGCGCGGCAGAGTTGCCGCAGCGCGCGGTGGGGCAGGGATTTGGCGGCAAACCGCGTTAACCCCAATAATAGCTGATGCACAACTGATGCGCATTCCATGCACATCCGATGCATACGCCGTGCGGGCGCGGGCTGGTTAAATTAAGTGGTCGGGTGGTGGGTGCTATTGCTTAAGGAAGCGGATCAGTCTTCCATTTACAGCCATCCGGCGGTGGGATCGGGGGGATGTCTTCAAAGCCGTCCGGGGCGAGGTCGGACCAAGTCAAGGGCTCCAAGCCAGGGAAAGCCTCCAACCACCCGCGCCAGCGCGCGAAAAAATCCCTATCATTCAGGTGGGACGGTGCCCACTGACAAGGTGGTGACATTCCGGCAATCAAAGTAACGCTGCCGTCCCCGAAACTGTTGCGCCAATCTGTTCTTGTGTCGATTACGCTTCCCCTAAAGTCGAGGAACCTTAGCGCCCCCCCATCGTTTCTGGTGTCTCTTAGGTCCGTTCCCGACAAGATGTTGGGTCTCCCAAGTTCTCCTGTAAGATAGGAGAACGAAAAGATTGTTCCCATCATTTGCGCCCCCTCCAGGACTGCTCCCTGCAAATCCGTAGCGCGCAGGTCCGCATCCTCCACTTGCGCCCAACTCAGGTTCGTTCCCTGCATTCGCGCTCTGTTGAGGTTTGCCCATGTCAACTGGGCTCCGCTGAGGTCCGCGTTCGCCATCTTTACCCCACTGAGGTTCGCGGCCTCCATCTGTGCGCCGCTGAGATTTGCCTCTTCTAATTTGGCTCCACTCATATCTGCACCGTTGAGCCTCGCCCAACTCAGGTCGGCTCTCGTCATATCCGCCCAGCTTAGTTCTGTCCCCTCCATCTCTGCTCGGCTAAGGTTTGCGTCCACAAGCTTTGCCCGCAATAGCTCTGCACCAACCAGATGCGCCCAATTGAGGTTCGCGCCGTTGAGCTGTGCGCGGTAGAGAACTGCCCACTCCATCTGCGCCGAAGTAAAATCTGCATGGTCTAACAGCGCCCCGCTCAGATCAGCGCCTTCCAACTGTGCCTCGCTGAGATCGGCGCGGGATAGTTTGGATAGCGTCAAATCCTGAGCGACGAGGAATGCCGCAGAAAGGTCTGCGCCTCGTAAGTCTCGACCCGACATACTGGGTTTCTTTAGCTCATCACGCGCCGCGCGCCGCCGATCTCGCCACTCTACATTATAGCTTGCGTCAGAGCCGTGGCACTCTCGTGCCTCCTCCCGATGGCACCACAGTGTTAGAAAATCCTTGCGTGCGAGCGCGTGGGATAGCCAACCGGGCGGGCGCTCGACGATGATCTGGCCGGAGAGGTCGATGTGCGCAAGGCGGCTAAAGCTGCCCATGGTGCGCTGATGGCTCAGGAGAGTGACGAGGGGCAGTACGACCAGCACAGCCGACATGGCCGGGGCGGTTTGCCAGATGCTGCGGGATCGGTCGGGGTTTGGCTCTGCCATACGTGATAAGAGCGCGGCGAAGCCGGTGGCACCGGTGAAAAGGGCGAGCAAGAGGGACGCACCTGCTGTCAGGGTCATCCAGACATCACGGGCGGGCATGGATGTCCACCAGAGCCATGTAAGAACGAGGAGGCCGAAGAGCCAGGCGAGCGCAAGGTTGAGCAGCATTGCCGCCCCCTCAAGCGGACGGAGGGGGGGTGCAATTGTCGGCCCTGAGCCGTCTGCGCAGGTGGAGGGCGGCGTCGGTAACTAGCCAAGGGGAGATGGCGGTCCCGAGCCAAGTGGCATTCACTTTGGGCCGGGCGGCGCCGAGCGCATCCCATAGGCGGATCAGGTACAGGTGAAAGTAGCAGAAAATGGCAGCGGTCAGTATGGGCGCGGCGTAAAAGAAGTAGCGCGTCGGCACCGAAACATCGACAAGGGGTAGTTTGGTGGCGCGGTCGACGCCGTAGAAGTCGATATGTTCGACCCCGGCGAGTGTGATGGCGACGAACACCAGGACGCCGAGCAGGGCGAACCAAGTGTTGCGGGCGTTGGTGGTGAGCGCGTTGATCCGCGCGATGTCGGGGTCGTCGGACATTAGGACACTTCCCATCAAGTCCTACGAGAATGGCCGACAGTGAATGGCTGTGGAAAGGGCGATCGCGTGAAAGCTGCGTGAAAAAAGGCGTTTGGGCGTGTAGCTCATCATTGTGGTGGGCGCGACGTGCGGGGTCAGGCCTCCCGCTCGCCCGTACTGCCGGAAGGGGCAGTCGATGGATGCCCGGTGCCCCAGATGCGGGGTGCGTCGCGGGCGAGGAGGCGGGCCTCGATCCGGTCGAGCGTGGCGAGGGCGGCCTCGGGGCAGCCGCCGGATCGGGCGAGCGCGGCGCGGAAGGCGCGGTGGACGGCGCGGGCCGACCACGGCAGGGCCGCACCGGCGAGCCAGAGGCGGAGGCCGGGTGGCAGGCGATCATAATCGCGCATTGGGTTGGTGCCTGCCCGGCGGCGGCGGGGCAGGGCGCTGGCGCCGTTGCGACGGGTCATGCCGGCTCGGGCTGGGCCATGCGCCAGCCTGGGAATGGATCGGGCAGGGTGCTCCATGTCTCGTTCAGGCCGTGGGCCATGGGCATGAGGGCGGCGTTGAGACGGGCGGTGATACCGGCCTCGTCCAGCCCCGCGCCAATGAAGACCAGCTCCTGCCGCCGGTCGCCAAAGGGCTCTTGCCAGTGGTGGTCGATGTAGCGGCGCGCCTCGGGGTGGGCGGGCCAGCGCTCTTGCGGGACCGAGGCCCACCAGCGGCCCATCGGCCTCACCGAAGAGAGCGCCCCGGCGAGGGAGAATTCGGCCAGCCAGTCGGGGCGCGTGGCGATCCAGAAATGCCCCTTGGCGCGGATCACGCCGGGCAGCGGGCCGTTCAGCACCGCGTGGATCTTCTCGGGGTGGAAGGGGGCGCGGGCGCGGTAGGTGAAGGAGCTGACGCCGTATTCCTCGGTCTCCGGCACGTGGTCGGCGAAGCCGTAGAGCTCCTTGGCCCAGAGCGGGTGCTCGTGGGCGGTTTCGAAATCGAAGAGGCCGGTGCCGAGGATGGCGGAGGGGGCGACGAGGCCATAGTCGGCCTCGATGATCCGGGCGTCGGGGTTGAGGGAGGTGACGATGAGGCGGGCGGCGAGGCGGGCATCTTCGCCCGCGGCGGTGACCTTGTTGAGCACCACGACATCGGCGAATTCGATTTGCTCGACGAGCAGGTCGACGAGGGTGCGCTCGTCTTCCGGCCCGAGGCTCTCGCCCCGGTCGCGCAGGAAGTCATGGCTGGCGTAGTCGCGCAGCAGGTTGGCGGTATCGACCACGGTGACCAGCGTGTCGAGCCGGGCGACATCGGAGAGGCTGGCGCCTGCCTCGTCGCGGAACTCGAAGGTGGTGGCGACGGGGAGTGGCTCGGAGATTCCGGAGCTTTCGATCAGCAGGTAATCGAAGCGGTTCATCTCGGCGAGGCGGCGGACCTCGGTGAGCAGGTCGTCGCGCAGGGTGCAGCAGATGCAGCCGTTGGTCATTTCGACCAGGGTTTCATCGGTATGGGAGAGGTTGGCGCCGCCGTCGCGGATAAGGTCCGCGTCGATGTTCACATCGGACATGTCGTTGACGATGACCGCCACGCGCAGGCCCTCGCGGTTGGAGAGGACGGCATTGAGCAGGGTGGTTTTGCCCGCGCCGAGAAAGCCGGAGAGGACGGTGACGGGGAGGCGGGTATCGGACATGGGACTCGCTTTGGGGTTTTGTAGATATGTTATAACGTAACATTACCGTGGCGAGGACGGGGCTGCAATGGGGGTGGCGGTGCTTTCGGAGGTTGGGCGCCGCAGTTAGCGGGGAGCTACAGAATGGGGCCGATGGTGGCGATGGTGTTCTGCCAGATGCGCTGGGGGAAGGGCCATGCGGCGACGGTGGCGAGTGTGACTTCGCGGGAGCTGGCGAGGTAGGTGGCCTGCCGCTCGGCGATTTGTGCGGTCAGGGCCTCGTCGTGCAGCAGGATGTTGTTTTCATAATTCAGATCGAAGCTGCGCAGGTCGAGGTTGGAGGAGCCGATGAGGGCGGTGTTGCCATCGAGCGTGAGGGTCTTGGCGTGGAGCAGCCCGCCCTCGAACTCGAAGATCCGGCAGCCAGCCTCCAGAAGCTGGCGGTAGTAGCTGCGGGAGGCGGCGCGGACGATCAGACTGTCATTCCGGCGGGGGAAAACGAGGGTGGTTTCGACCCCGCGGCAGGCCGCGGCGGCGAGGGCGGAGAGCAGGGTGGCATCGGGGACGAAGTACGGGGTGGTGATGGTCACACTGGTCTGGGCGGCGGCGAGCAGGGTGGCGAAGACCTGTGGCATGGCGCCGGGCCGGGTGGTGGGGCCATCGCCCATGGCCACGGCGGCGAAGCCGGGGGCAGGCTCTGGCTCGGGTTCGGCCTCCGCGCCTCCGGCGAGCACGGCGCGGGCTGGGGCGCGCGTGGGGGCGGGCGCGATGGCGAGCTGGGTCAGGGGCGCGCCGGTGGCGGCCATCCAGTCGGCGGCGAAAAGCAGGGCCTTTTGGGTGACGACGGGGCCGGTGAAGCGGAGCATGATATCGACCCAAGGCGCGAAGCGGCGCTTGGGGCGGAAGGCCGGATCGGCGGCGTTGCCGGAGCCGCACCATGTGACCGCGCCGTCGATCACCACGATCTTGCGGTGGTTGCGCAGGTCGATCCGGGCGGTGAGCAGGGTGCGCAGCGGATTGTCGAGCGGGAGCGCGGTGGCGGTGTGGACCCCGGCGATGCCCATCTCCTGCCAGAGCTTGGAGCGGAGCATGGCGCGGGAGCCGAGCGCATCGGCCATGGCGCGGACAACGACGCCGCGCCGGGCGGCGCGGATCAGGGCGCGGGCGAGGGCGGTGCCGGTTTCATCCTCCAGCCAGATATAAAACATGACGTGGACGTGGGAGGTGGCGGCGTCGATATCGGCCAGCAGGGCCTCGCGACTTTGAGCGCCATCGGCCAGCAGGGTGGCCGTGTTGCCGCTGGCGGTGGTGAAGCCGTTGATCGCGGCGGCGGTGCGGAAGGCGGGGCGGATGTGCGCGGGCAGGCTGGCGGTGGCATCGGCCACGGGGTGGGCGCGGAGCCATTCGTGGAGTTGGGCGAAGATGTAGCCGTCGCGGCGCCGGGCCTCGTGGCCGATGTCGACCTCGCCGAAGAGAAAGTAGGCGGCGCTGCCGAGGTAGGGCAGGGCGGCGATGACGACGAACCATGCCATCCGGGCGGGCGGCGAGAGATCATCGCGCAGCAGGATGCGCAGGGTGAAGGCGGTGACGATCAGCCCGTGGAGGATGACCAGCGCGGTGAGCAGCATCAGCTCTCGACCTCCAGTTCGAGCACCACGGGGAGGTGATCGGAGGCGCGGGCGGCGGCGGGGGAGCGGTGGACATGGGCGGAGGCATGGCGCACCCCCTTGAGCGCGAAGCGGTCGAGCGGGGCCGTGGGGCGGGAGGCGTGAAAGCTGGGGCCGGGGGCGATGAGGCGGAAGTGGTCGGAGCCTTCGCCGCGCTTGCGCCACATGTTGAAGTCGCCGCCGATCACCACGGGGCCTTCGGGGAACTTCTCTTCAAGCGTGGAGATCTGGCGGGTGCGGGTGCGCGGTGTCAGCCCGAGGTGGACGCCCACGACCGTGACCCCGCCGACACGGGCCGAGACCGCGCCGCGCGGCTCCAGCGAGGGCAGGTAGACGCGTTGGGGTCGCTCGGCGCGGAGCCGGGTCAGGATGGCGTTGCCGTGCCAGCCGTGGCTTGCGGGGCGCAGGTTGACCGGTGCGAAGCGGTAGCCCATATCGCCCAAGGCCTCGGCGGGCAGCACGCCAGCGCGGGTGCCGAAGCGCTTGTCGGCCTCCTGCAGGAGCACAACGTCGGCGTCGATCTCCTCCAGCACGGTGAGGATGCGGGCAGGGTCGCGGCGCCAGTCGAGGCCGACGGCCTTGCGGATGTTGTAGCTGGCGATCCTCACGTGGGGCCTTTCACTGGTGCCGGGTTCGGGGCGGGTTTGATCAGGGTGCGCCTTGGGGATGGGGAGTCAATGTTGGAGGTCAATGCCGGGGCGGGGCGGCGGTTCCGGTCAACTCCCTGCGACGGGTGGGCGCAGGGAATTGGCGGCGGCGGGCGGATGGCGTAGAACGGCGGGCATGATAGCTGAGCTTGGCCATTTCGCCCTGATCCTCGCCGCCGTGGTTGCGGTCGTTCAAGCCATTGTGCCCCAGGTCGGCGCGGCAAAACGCTGGGGCGGGTGGATGGCCATGGCCGAGCCTGCGGCGGTGCTGCAATTCGCGCTTGTCGCGCTGAGCTTTGCCGCGTTGACGTGGGCCTTTGTCACCAGTGACTTCTCGCTGCGCCTCGTCACCCTCAACTCGCACACGCTCAAGCCGATGATCTACAAGATCAGCGGTGTCTGGGGGAACCACGAGGGCTCTATGCTGCTCTGGGTGCTGATCCTCGCAGGCTTCGGCGGCGCGGCGGCGGTATTCGGCGGCAACCTGAGCGACACGTTCCGCGCGCGGGTGCTGGCGGTGCAGGCGACGGTGGGGGTGGCGTTTTACGGCTTCATCCTCTTCACCTCCAACCCCTTCACCCGGCTGGCCAGCCCGCCGATGGACGGGCAGGACCTGAACCCACTGCTGCAAGACCCGGGCCTCGCCTTTCATCCGCCGTTTCTCTACCTCGGCTATGTTGGCCTCAGCATGGCCTTTTCCTTCGCCGTGGCGGCGCTGATCGAGGGCAAGGTGGATGCCGCATGGGCGCGCTGGGTGCGGCCGTGGACGTTGGCGGCATGGGTGTTTTTGACCATCGGGATCGCGCTGGGCTCGTGGTGGGCTTATTACGAGCTGGGCTGGGGCGGCTTCTGGTTCTGGGATCCGGTGGAGAACGCAAGTTTCATGCCGTGGCTTTTTGCCGCCGCGCTGCTGCACTCGGCCATCGTGGTGGAAAAGCGCGAGGCGCTGAAGGCCTGGACGATCCTGCTGGCGATCACCGCCTTCGGGTTTTCGCTCATCGGCACCTTTATCGTGCGCTCGGGCGTGATCACCTCGGTCCATGCATTCGCCAACGATCCGGAGCGGGGCGTTTATATCCTTGGTATTCTGGCGGTCTTCGTCGGCGGGGCCTTCCTGCTCTTTGCGGTGCGGGCGGGCGCGATGGAGGCCAAGGGGCTCTTCGCAACCGTAAGCCGGGAGAGCGCGCTGGTGATGAACAACGTGCTGCTTTCGGTCGCCTCGCTGCTGGTCTTCGTCGGCACGGTCTGGCCCCTGATCGCAGAGCTGGCGTTGGGCAAGAAGCTGAGCGTGCAGGCACCATTCTTCGACACCGCCTTCACGCCCTTCATCGTGGGGCTCGCGGTGATCCTGCCGGTGGGGGCGATGCTGCCGTGGAAAAGGGCCAAGCTGGGCCGGAGCCTGCGGGCGGTGGCCCCGGCTGCGGTGCTGGCGCTGGCCGCCTTGGGCCTTGTCTGGGCGGTGCAGAGCGGGCGGAGCCTGCTGGCGCCGGTGGGCATTGCTCTTGCGGTCTGGATCGTGGCGGGCGGCGTGCTGGACCTGATGAGCCGCACCGGGCGCGGGCCGCTGGCGGGCCGGATGGGCCGACTGGCGCGGCTGCCACGCGCCGATTGGGGCAAGTTCGTTGCACACTCGGGCCTCGGGGTGACGATCCTCGGGGTGGCGGCGATCACCGCATGGCAGGTGGAAGACATTCGCGTGGCGCAGACGGGCCAGCCCTATGAGGTGGCGGGGTTCACAATCGAGCTGCAGGGTGTGGAGCGGGTGCAGGGGCCGAACTACTTCAGTACCATGGCGGAGATCGCGGTGCGCCGGGAGGGCGCGGAGATTGCGGTGCTGCACCCCGAAAAGCGGGTTTACCCGGTGCAGGCGATGCCGACCACGGAGGCGGCCATTCGCAACGGTCTGTGGCGCGACATCTACGTGGTGATCGGGGATGAGCAGGCAGCGGGCGGCTGGGCCGTGCGGACCTATATCAAGCCCTTCGCCAACTGGATCTGGGGCGGCTGCATCTTGATGGCGCTGGGCGGGTTCATCTCGCTCTCTGACCGGCGGTTCCGCCTTGCGGCGGGCGCGCGGCGAGCGCGGGCCGAGGGAGTGCCTGCGGAATGAGACGGGCAGGCTGGCTCATCGCGGCGGTCTTTGCTCTGGCTCTGCCGGCCTTGGCGCTGGACCCGTCGGAGATGCTCGACGATCCGGTGCTGGAGGCGCGGGCGCGGGGGCTGGACCATGAGCTGCGCTGTGTGAAATGCCAGGCCGAGTCCATCGCCTCATCCAATGCCGACTGGGCGCGGGATGCCCGGCGGGAGGTGCGCGAGATGATCGCGGCAGGGGCCACCGATCAGGAGGTGCGCGACGCTTTCCTGCGCAATTACGGGGACTTCGTGCTGATGAACCCGCCCGCAAGCGGGTGGAACCTGATCGTCTGGCTGGCTGGCCCGGCGCTGCTGCTGGCGGGGCTGGGCGTGGTGATTGCGGCCCAGAGGCAGCGCAATGCCGCCCGCGGCCCCGAGGCGCTGGACCCGGAAGAGGAAGCCCGGCTGAAGGAGTTGCTCGGCGAGGACGGGTGACGCAGTGTTTGGGCTTTTCTGAACCGGCAAGTTCAGTATCCTGCGGCGGAAACCTCAGGGAGCCCGGACATGATTTACGAAGCGATCCGCTACTCGGTGCGAGACCACGTGGCGGTGATCACGCTGAACCGCCCGAAAAAGATGAACTGCCTCGACACCCAGATGCGGGCCGAGATCCTGCACGCGCTGAAGGCGGGCGAGGCGGAGGCGCGGGTGATCGTGTTGACGGGCTCCGGCCCGGCCTTCTGCTCGGGGCAGGATCTGGGCGAGGGTGCCTCGATCAGCGATGCCGACATGGAGCGCACGCTGATCGACGAATACGAACCGATGCTGAAGGCGATCTACGAGTGCCGGGTGCCGACGATTTCTGCGGTGAACGGCCATGCGGCGGGCGCCGGAGCCAACCTTGCGCTGGCCGCCGACGTGGTGATCGCCGCCGAGAGCGCGGTGTTCCTGCAGGCCTTCGCGCGGATCGGGCTGATCCCCGATGCGGGCGGAACGTGGTGGCTGCCGCGTCAGGTGGGCTTTCCGCGGGCGATGGGGGCGGCGCTCTTTGCCGAGCCGGTGAGCGCGACCGACGCCGCGCAATGGGGCATGATCTGGGAGGCGGTGCCGGATGAGGGCTTTGCCGACCACTGGTGGAGCCGCGCGCAACACCTCGCCGCCGGGCCGACGCTGGCCTACCGCCAGATCAAGCGGGCGCTCCGCGGGGCCTATGACAACAGCCTCGAAGAGCAACTGGCGCTGGAGGCGAAGCTGCAAGGCAAATGCGGCAAGAGCCGGGATTTTCAGGAGGGGGTGATCGCCTTTCTGGAGAAGCGCCCGGCGAAATACGAGGGGCGGTAGGGCGCCCCTGACCCGAAAAGCAAAGGGCCGCCCGGTGGGGCGGCCCTCGTGTTTTGTGCCGGTGTGCCGCGCTTAGCGGTTCTCGACCTCGACGTAGTCGCGGAAGGGGGCGCCGGTGTAGAGCTGGCGCGGGCGGCCGATGCGCATGGTCGGATCAGCGAGCTGCTCTTTCCACTGGCTGACCCAGCCCACGGTGCGCGAGAGCGCGAAGATGGGGGTGAACATCGAGGTGGGGAAGCCCATCGCCTCGAGGATGATGCCGGAGTAGAAATCGACGTTCGGGAACAGCTTTTTCTCGGCGAAGTAGGGGTCGGCCAGGGCCTGGGTTTCCAGCTCCTTCGCCGTCGCCAGGATCGGGTTGTTCTCGACGCCCAGCAGGTCGAGCACCTCGTCTGCCGATTGCTTCATCACCGTCGCGCGGGGATCGAAGTTTTTATAGACGCGGTGGCCGAAGCCCATCAGGCGGAAGGGATCGTCCTTGTCCTTGGCGCGGGCGATGAACTCGGGGATGCGATCGGGGGTGCCGATCTCTTTGAGCATCTCGAGGCAGGCCTGGTTGGCGCCGCCGTGGGCTGGGCCCCAGAGGCAGGCAATGCCGGCCGCGATACAGGCGAAGGGGTTGGCGCCGGAGGAGGAGGCCAGACGCACCGTGGAGGTGGAGGCGTTCTGCTCATGGTCGGCGTGGAGGGTGAAGATCCGGTCCATCGCGCGGCTCAGGATCGGATCGACCTTGTACTCTGCCGCGGGCACGGCGAAGCACATGTGCAGGAAGTTCTCGGCATAGGTCAGGTCGTTGCGCGGATACACGAACGGCTGGCCGATGGAGTACTTGTAGGCCCAGGCTGCGATGGTCGGCATCTTGGCGATCAGCCGGTGCGAGGCGACCTCGCGCTGATATGGGTCCGAAATGTCGGTGCTGTCGTGGTAGAAGGCGGCCATTGCGCCGACCACGCCCACCATGACGGCCATCGGGTGCGCATCACGCCGGAAGCCGCGGAAGAAATACTGCATCTGCTCATGCAGCATGGTGTGGTGGGTGATGGTGTGCTCGAAGGTTTCGAGCTGCTCGGCGGTCGGCAGTTCGCCGTAGAGCAGCAGGTAGCAGACCTCGAGATAATGCGATTTGGCGGCCAGTTGGTCGATCGGGTAGCCGCGGTGCAGCAATTCGCCCTTCTCGCCGTCGATGAAGGTGATGGTGCTCTCGCAAGCGGCGGTGGAAGTGAAGCCCGGATCGTAGGTGAACACGTCACCCTGGGCGTAGAGCTTGCGGATGTCGATCACGTCCGGCCCGGCGGTGGGCGAATGGATCGGCAGCTCGATCGACTTGTCTTCAAACGTCAGCGTCGCCGTCTTGGAGGTATCTGCCATGAAGGTCCCTTTCGGTGGTCACTCACGCAACGGACCCTTGTTTTCAAGGGCCCGGGCGCGGGGTTGTTCCTCTCATATCGGCGACAGAGTTAGCGCGGAGTTAAGCGCTCTCAAGTCGCCGCGTCTTGCAGCCGTGCCAAAGTTTCGGCCCGGCCGATCACCAGCATCATATCGAACACACTCGGCGTTGCCGTGCGGCCGGAAAGCGCCGCGCGGAGGGGGCCTGCAAGCTGTCCGAACTTGCTGTTCTTACTCTCTGCGAACTCGCCAAGAGTAGCCTCCAGCGCCTCGCGGTTCCAGCTAGCATTTTGCAGGTGCGGCGTCAATTCCGACAGTATACCACGGGATACCGGGTCCAGAACCTTCGCCGCCTTCTCGTCGGGAATGAAGGGCCGCTGGCTGAGCACGAAGGCGGCTTTTTCGAGCAGTTGGGGCAGGGTGCGGGCGGAGGGCTTGAGGCAATACATCGCCCGCAGCAGGCCGTCCTTCTGGGTTTCGGTCAGCTCCTGGGCCTCGATGGCGGTGAGGTAGGCCTCGATCTCGCCCATCAGGTCCATGTCATCCATCGCGGCGATGTGCTGGCCGGAGAGATTGTCGAGCTTCTTGAAGTCGAAGCGGGCGGCGGCCTTGTTGATGCCGTCGAGCGAGAACCACTCGCGGGCCTGCTCATCGGTAAAGAACTCGTCGTCGCCGTGGCTCCAGCCCAGACGGGCGAGGTAGTTGCGCATGGCGGGGGCGGGGTAGCCCATCTTCTGATACTCCTCCACGCCGGTCGCGCCGTGGCGCTTGGAGAGCTTCTTGCCGTCCGGCCCGAGGATCAGCGGCAAGTGGGCATAGACCGGCAGGGGCCAGCCCATCGCGGTGTAGATGTGGCACTGGCGGGCGGCATTGTTGAGGTGGTCGTCGCCTCGGATCACGTGGGTCACGCCCATGTCGTAATCGTCCACCACCACGGCGAGCATGTAGGTGGGGGTGCCGTCGGAGCGCAGGAGGATCATGTCATCCAGCGTGGAGTTCTTGAAGGTCACCGTGCCCTGCACCGCATCTTCGATCACCGTGTCGCCCTCGCGCGGGGCCTTGAGGCGGATCACGAAGGGGGCGTCGGGGTGGGTGGCCGGATCGGCATCGCGCCAGGGCGACAGGTAGAGGGTGGAGCGGCCCTCGGCCTTGGCCTCTTCGCGGAAGGCGGCGATTTCATCCTGCGTGGCGAAGCACTTGTAGGCAGTGCCGGCGGCGAGCATCTGGTGGGCGACCTCGGCGTGCCGTTCGACCCGCTCGAACTGGCTCACCGCGTCGCCATCCCACTCCAGCCCGAGCCAGCGCATGCCGCCATAGATCGCATCGGTCGCCTCGGGGGTGGAGCGCGCCCGGTCGGTATCTTCGATGCGCAGCAGGAACTTGCCGCCCATCTTGCGGGCGAAGATCCAGTTGAACAGCCCGGTGCGGGCGGTGCCGATGTGCATGGTGCCGGTGGGCGAGGGGGCGATACGGGTGACGACCTGGGCAGGCATGTCCGAAGGCATGGGGCGCGTTAACCTTTTGTAAAGGATGATTTGTATAGCTGGTCCCCGTGTATGCAATCGGCTCAGGCAGGGCAAGGCCACCACTTTCGGGGAGGCTGGCGCTGCCGTTCCTTGCCCAACGGGGGCACCTGCTGCTCTGGACTCCGGTCTGCCTGGGGCTGGGGATCGGTGCGTATTTCTCCCTCGCAGAAGAGCCGAGCGGCGGGCAGGTGAGCCTTGCGCTGGCCGCCGCCTGCGCCGCGCTGGTGCTGGCACGGCTGGCAGGCGAGGCGCTGGCGCCGCTCTTCGTGGCGCTCGCGCTGGTGCTCGCGGGCGGCGCGCTGGGATGGGCGCGCACGGCGCTGGTGGCCGCTCCGGTGCTCGATTTTCGCTATTACGGGCCGGTGGAGGGCCGGATCATCGGGATCGACCGCTCGCAATCGGACGCGGTGCGGCTCACGCTCGACCACGTGCGGCTGGGCGACATGGCGCCGGGGCGGGTGCCGGAGAAGGTGCGGGTTTCGCTGCATGGCGATCAGCGCTGGCTGGTGCCGGAGCCAGGGCTGGGGGTGATGCTGACCGCCAACCTCTCGCCGCCGCCGGGGCCGGTAGAGCCGGGAGGATACGACTTTCGGCGGCAGGCGTGGTTCGACGGGATCGGCGCGGTGGGCTACACCCGCACGCCGGTTTTTGCGGTGACCCCGGCAGAGCAGGGGCGCGCCGGGCTGGAGCTGTTTCGGGCGCGCGTGGCCTTGTCGGAGGCGATACGGGAACGCCTCGGCGGCCAGCCGGGGGCCTTTGCCGCCGCGCTGCTGACCGGCGACCGCTCGGCGGTGTCGCAGGACACGCTGGAGCACCTGCGGGCCTCGAACCTCGCCCATTTGCTGGCGATCTCGGGGCTGCACATGGGGCTGCTCACCGGCACGATCTTTACCGCCATCCGGGCGCTGCTGGCACTGGTGCCGTGGGTCGCGCTGCGGCTCGACGGGCGCAAGGTGGCGGCGGTGATCGCGCTGGTGGCGGGGGCGGGCTACCTTGGCCTCTCGGGCGGCAACATCGCGACCGAGCGGGCCTTCATCATGGTCTCGGTCATGCTGGGGGCGGTGCTGATCGGGCGGCGGGCGATCTCGCTCCGGGCGGTGGCGCTGGCGGCGGTGATCGTGCTGCTGCGACGGCCGGAGGCGCTGCTTTCACCGGGGTTCCAGATGTCGTTCTCTGCGACCACGGCGCTGGTGGCGGTGTTCGCGGCGCTGCGGGATGCGGGCGGCTTTGGCCGGGGCTGGCCCGCGGTGCTGAAGGGCGCGGCCTCGCTGGTGATCTCCTCGGCGGTGGCGGGGGCTGCGACGGCGCCCTTTGCAGCGGCGCATTTCAACCGGATCGCGGACTACGGGCTGATCGCCAACCTCGCCTCGGTGCCGGTGATGGGGCTTTGGGTGATGCCCTGGGCGCTGGTCGCGGGAGTGCTGGCGCCCTTGGGGCTGAGTTGGCTGCCGCTGCAGATCATGGGCTGGGGCTGCGCGTGGATATTGGGCGTGGCGGCATGGGTCGCGGGGCTGGAGGGCGCGGTGACCCATGTGATCGCGCCGGGGCCGTGGGTGCTGCCGCTGCTGGCGCTGGGGGCGCTCTGGCTGGTGCTCTGGCGCGGCGCGGGGCGCTGGCTGGGTTTGAGCGGCGTGGCGGCGGCGCTGCTGCTCTGGATGCAAGCGGAACGCCCGGTGCTGCTGGTTTCAGACCGGGGTGGGCTGGTTGGGCTGATGGGGCCGGAGGGTAGGGCGCTGTCGAAGGACAGGGGAGAGGGTTTTACCGCCGAGGTCTGGCTGGAGAATGACGGCGACGGCGCCACGCAGGAGGCGGCGGCGCGAATGGGGGCGGCGGCGGAGGGCGTGCTGCGCTTTGAGGCGGCGGGTCTGGCGGTGACCCATGTGTCGGGCCGGGGCGCGGCGGCGAAGGCGGCGGGGCTTTGCGGGCCGGGGCTTTTGATAAGCAGCGTGGAGCCGAAGCCTGCGGTGTCCGGTGCCTGCGATCTTTGGAGCCCGAAGCGGATGCGGCAGACGGGCGCGCTGGCGGTGATGCCGGATGGCAGGCTGGTAACGGCGGCCGAAGTAGCGGGCCGCCGCCTGTGGCGGTGGCTCAATAGGTGCGGATCAGCCCGACGAGGCGGCCCTGCACCTTAACCTGATCGTCGCGGAAAACGCGGGTTTCATAGGCCGGGTTGGCGGCCTCCAGCGCGATGGAGTTGCCGTTGCGGCGGAAGCGCTTGAGCGTGGCCTCCTGATCCTCGACCAAGGCCACGACGATATCGCCGTTATCCGCCGTGTTACCCTCGCGGATCACCACGACATCGCCATCGTTGATGCCGGCGTCGATCATGGAATCGCCTTTGACTTCAAGCGCGTAGTGCTTGCCGCGGCTGACCATCGTGCTGGGCACGGCGACGTGGTGGCTGACCTGGCTGATGGCCTCGATCGGGACACCGGCGGCGATGCGGCCCATCACCGGCAGCTCGGTTGCGGCGGCCTCGACCGGCATGGCACCTGGAGGCGGGGGCGCATCGGGGCGGGCGCCGTCAATCACCTTGGGGGTGAAGCCGGTGGGGCGGCGCGACTCGAGCGCCTCGGGCAGCTTGACGATCTCGATGGCGCGGGCCTTGTGGGCCAAACGCCGGATGAAGCCGCGCTCCTCCAGCGCCGTGATCAGGCGGTGGATGCCGGACTTGGAGCGCAGGTCGAGCGCATCCTTCATCTCGTCGAAGGAGGGGGGCACACCGTCACGCCGCATCCGCGTGTCGATGAACTTCAGCAAATCCAACTGCTTTCTGGTCAGCATCGGGCTCTCCATGCTCGGCCTCGTTTGCAGATGTTCTGGCAAAGTTCACGTTTTGTGTCAAGCCTCCTGACAGGGACCGACAGATCAGAGGTCGATGACCTCGATCATCTCGCCTGCCGCGCGCGCGCCATCGCTGACCGGGCGGACCACCAGCGCGTTGGCGGCGTCCAGCACAGAGAGGAGGGAGCTGTCTTGCCGGTCGAAGACGGTGACGGCGCCCTCCGAGACGGTGGCACGCATGTAATGGGCGCGGGGGCCGTTGGCGGTGATGGGCGCGGCGAGCGGCAGGTGGCGGCGCGGGGCGGGCGCCTCGCCAAGGCCGAGCATCTTGCGGATGGCGGGGCGGATGAAGACGTGGCCGCAAACGATTGACGATACGGGGTTTCCGGGCAGGCCGACCATGGCCATGCCGAGCACGCGGCCCGCCATCAGCGGTTTGCCCGGGCGCATGGCGACTTTGTAGAAGGCGCGGTCCATCCCCAGTTCGGCGGCGACCTTGCCGACGAGGTCATGATCGCCCACCGAAGCCCCGCCGGTGGTGACCACCAGATCGGCGCCGCGGGCGAGGGTGAAGGCCATGGTGAGGCTTTCGCGGTTGTCGCGGGCGATGGGCAGCAGGCGGCATTCGGCGCCTTCAGCCTCGAAGAGAGCGGCGAGGGCGAAGCTGTTGGAGGCGATGATCTGGTCGGGGCCGGGGGCCTCGCCGGGCATCACCAGCTCGTCGCCGGTGGCGATGAGGGCGACCACGGGCTTGCGGGTGCAGGTGACGGTGGGCGCGCCCATCGCGGCGGCGAGCGCCAGCGCGTTGGGGCTGAGGCGGCGGCCCGGCTCGAGCCGGTCACCGGCCTTGAAATCGCCGCCTGCGGGGCGGATGTGGGTGCCGTCATCGAGGTTTTCGCGCAGGGTGATCGCGCTTTCACTCCGCTCGACATCTTCTTGAATGACAATGCGATCTGCGCCTTTGGGCAGGGGCGCGCCGGTGAAGATGCGCACTGCCTCGCCCGGCGCGACGGAGAGGCCCGAGGCACGGCCAGCGGCGCTTTCACCGATGACGGTGAACTGCTGGCCGGGGGCGACGGGGCCGCGCACAGCGTAGCCATCCATCGCGGAGGCGGAAAACGGGGGCTGGTCGCGTGGGGCGACGACCGGGGCGGCGAGCACGCGGCCTGCGGCTTGGCGGAGGGGGACAGGCTCGGTCGGCAGAGGCTCCACCAGCGCGAAGATCCGCGCGAGCGCCTCCTCGACCGAGATCAAAGCGCCTCGTAGCGGCCGGATTTGCCGCCATCCTTAAGGAGCACCCGGAGGCCGCCGATTTCCATCGCCTTATCTACGGCTTTCAGCATGTCGTAGACGGTCAGCCCGGCGACGGAAGCCGCCGTCAGCGCCTCCATCTCCACCCCGGTCTGGCCGGTGGTCTTGACGGTGGCGGCGATGCGGATGCCGGGCAGATCGGCATCGGCCTCCAGCTCGACCGCGACCTTGGTGATGGGGAGCGGGTGGCAGAGCGGGATGAGATCGGGGGTGCGCTTGGCGGCCATGATGCCCGCGAGCCGCGCGACGCCCAGCACATCGCCCTTTTTGGCGCTGCCTTGCTGAACCATTTCAAGGGTTTCGGGCGACATCTTCACATGCGCCTCGGCCACGGCGATGCGCGAGGTGACGGCCTTGTCGGACACGTCGACCATATGGGCGCGGCCCTCGGCATCGAAATGGGTCAGCACCACGGGTCAGGCCCTCGCGGTGTCGGACAGCAGGGCGCGGGTGGCGGCGGCCACATCATCGGCCCGCATCAGGCTCTCGCCGATCAGGAAGCAACGGGCGCCGTATTGGGCCAGTTCGGCCAGATCGGCGGGGGTGGCGAGGCCGCTTTCGGAGATCAGCAAGCGGTTGGCTTCAGCCAGACGGGCGAGCTTTTTGGTGGTCTCCAGCGTGGTCTCGAAGGTGTGGAGATTGCGGTTGTTGATGCCCAGAAGGCGGGACTCGAGCCGCATGGCGCGCTCCAACTCCTCCTCGTTGTGGACCTCGACCAGCACATCCATGCCCTGTTCGGTGGCGGCGACCTCCAGATCATGGGCCAGCGCGTCGTCGACGGCGGCCATGATGATCAGGATGCAGTCCGCGCCCCAGGCGCGGGCCTCCAGCACCTGATAGGTGTCGTACAGGAAGTCCTTGCGGAGCACGGGCAGGGAGGTGGCCTCGCGCGCGGCGGTCAGGAACTCGGGTGCGCCCTGAAAGCTGGGGCCGTCGGTGAGCACCGATAGGCAGGCCGCGCCGCCGGACTCATAGGCCTGCGCCAGCGTGGGCGGATCAAAATCGTCGCGGATCAAACCCTTGGACGGGCTGGCCTTTTTGACCTCGGCGATGAGGCCGTAGCCGTGGCGGGAGTGCTCGATCAGCGCGTCGCGGAAACCCCGGACGGTGGGGGCGGAAGCGGCGGCGGAGAGCATGGCCTCTTCGGAGCGCTCGGCCTTGGCGGCGGCGATCTCTTCGAGCTTGTAGTCGCGGATGCGGTCGAGAATGGTCTGGCTCATGGGGCACATCTATTGCGCGGGCCGGGGCGGGGCAATGGCGATTTAGTCGAGGGTCGCGCTGAGCAGGGCCTGCGCGGGGTTTTCGGGCGCGTAGGTGATGGCGACCGGATCGCCAGGTTTGGCGCCCATCACCAGCTTGGTGGGGGAGGGCGGTATCTCGGCCTGCTGGGCGCGGCCAAGACTGTCGGTGAAGTTGACGGTGAGGGCGGTGCGGTTGCCGACCGGGCGCAGCTTTTTGATGCGCGCCTCGGTGCGGTTGCCGTGGCGGCGGAGGGCGCGGGCGGCGGCTTGGGTGCTGTGGAAGAACCATGCGGCGACAAGGGCGAAGGCGATGAAGCCCGCGCCGACGAGGCCTGCGTAGAAGGCGTTGTCGGACACGCCGCCCGGCTCGATCTCGACCTCCTCCGGCGCGCCGGGGAGGGTTTTGATGGTGATCGTGTCGCCCTCGCTGACGGACAAGTAGAAATCGGACGAGACGGTCTCGGTCGCGCGGTGAAAGGCGAGGTCGGGCGCCGTGCCGGAGGTGTAGGTGACAGTGATCAGATAGTCCGTGGTCGGGGTCTTGGAGCCGCCGATGCGCACCCGGCGGTCACGCTCGACGATCTTGGCGGATGTCTCCACGCCGCTCTGGGCGAATTCGCGGCCGCGGGCGCCCTCGGAGACCCAGACCCAGAGGCCGGTGGCCCCGACGGCGAGCAGAAGCAACACCAGCCAGCCGCCGCCGCGTGTGAACCATCTGAACATGAGCCGTCTCCCGCTTGCCCCGGTGCAGGAAAGCGGGTGCGGGCGCAGGGGTCAAGCGCGGGGGGCTACGCGGGCAAGTGCCCGGGGAGGGCGGGATCAGGCCTTGGCGGAGGTGATGCGGGCCAGCGTTTGCACCTTTTCGAGCGCCTTGCCGCTATCGATGCTCTCGGCGGCGGTGGCGACGCCATCGGCCTTGGTGGCCACCTTGCCGGCGATGATCAGCGCGGCGGCGGCGTTGAGCAGCACGGCGTCGCGGTAGGCGCTTTTCTCGCCTTCCAGCAGGGCGCGGAAGGCGGCGGCGTTCTCTGCCGGGGTGCCGCCGAGGATTGCCTCGAAGGGGTGCTGGGGCAGGCCGAACTCTTCGGGGTGGACCTCGAACTCGGTGATCTCGCCGTCATCCAGCGCGGCGACCTTGGAGGCGGCGGCGATGGAAAGCTCGTCGGTGCCGTCGCCGCCGTGGACGATCCAGGCCGATGCGCTGCCCAGATCGCGCAGCACCTCGGCCATCGGCTTCAGCCATGCGGGCGAGAAGGCCCCGGTGAGCTGGCGTTTCACCCCGGCGGGGTTGGTCAGCGGGCCGAGGATGTTGAACACGGTGCGGGTGCCCAGCTCGGCGCGGGTTGGGCCGACATGGGCCATCGCGGGGTGGTGCATGGGGGCCATCATGAAGCCGATGCCCGCCTCGGCGATGGCGCGGTTGACCACCTGCGCATCGACCATGACCTCGACGCCCATTTGCCCCAGCGCATCGGCGGCGCCGGACTTGGAGGAGAGGTTGCGGTTGCCGTGCTTGGCCACCACCACGCCTGCGCCCGCCACAACGAAGGCGGTGGCGGTGGAGATGTTGAGCGTGCCTTTGCCGTCACCGCCGGTGCCGACGATGTCCATCGCGCCCTCGGGGGCGGTCACCGGCTTGCAGCGGGCGCGCATGGCAGCGGCGGCGGCGGCGATTTCATCGACGGTTTCGCCGCGCACGCGGAGCGCCATGAGGAAGCCGCCGATCTGGCTTGGCGTGGCCTCGCCCTCGAAGAGCGCGGCAAAGGCGGCCTCGGCCTCGGGGCGGGTGAGGGGGCGCTCGGCGGCGGTGCCGATCAGGCTGCGGATGGTATCGCTCATGCGGGCTCGGCTGCCATGTTGAGGAAGTTCTGGAGCATGGCGTGGCCGTGCTCGGAGCGGATGCTCTCGGGGTGAAACTGCACGCCCTCGATGGGAAGCGAGGTGTGGCGCAAGCCCATGATGGTGCCATCCTCCAGTTCGGCGGTCACTTCGAGGCAGTCGGGCAGGCTCTCACGCTCGACGATGAGGGAGTGATAGCGCGTGGCCTTCAGCTCGCCCTGCGGCAGGCCTGCAAACACGCCCTTGCCGGTGTGCCGGATCTGGCCGAGCTTGCCGTGCACGATCTCGCCCGCGCGCACCACCTTGCCGCCGAAGGCCTGCCCGATGGACTGGTGGCCGAGGCAGACGCCCATCAGCGGGATGCGGGCATCGGCCGCCGCATGCACCAGATCGAGGCAGATGCCCGCCTCGTTGGGGGTGCAGGGACCGGGGGAGAGGAGGATGGCCGAGGGGGTCAGCGCCATCGCCTCCTGCGGGTTCAGCGCGTCGTTCCGGTGGACCTGCACATCGGCGCCAAGCTCGCCCAGATAGTGGACGAGGTTGTAGGTGAAGCTGTCGTAATTATCGATCAGGAGCAGCATTTGGCCCTCGGGAAACTGGGATGCGCAAGGGGGGTGATCCGCCGCGCGGTTGGCGCTATACTTGCCCGCAGCCCGCCGCCGGGGTCAAGCCCATCCCTGGCTCGCAGTGCGGTGGGGCGTAACATGCGGTGCGCGTTCAGAAAATAGGCGCGTGCGGCGATAACAGGCGAAAGGTCGGGCACATGGGCAAGGGACTCCTCTCGGGTGTGGCATGGGGCGCGCTGGCAAGCGTGCTGGTGCTGGGCGGTGCGTCGGTGATGACGCCGCTGCCCGAGGATGTGGCGGCGCGTGCGGGCGCGGATGCGGGTGATGAGCCGGTGGACGGGCCTGTTGCGGCGGGCGGGCTGGAAGCGCCGGAGGCCGATGCGGCCCCCGAGGCGCCGGAGCCGATGGCCGATGCGGGCGCGGTGGAGACCGAGGCGGAGAGCGATCTGACGCCGCCGCCGGGCTCGGAGTTTGCCCGCGCCGGAGAAGACCGTGCGCCCGAAGCGCCGGGCGCCGAGGCCGAGCCGGTGGCGCCCGCAGCCCCCGAACAGCCCGATGTGGAGGTGGCGGTGGCCGAGAGCCCCGCGCCCGATACCGCCCCGCCCGCCGTGCCGGAAACCGCGACCGAGGGCGTGGCCGCGCCGGTCGCCCCGGTGGTGGAGGAAACCGCCCCGGTGATCGGCGGCAGTGATGGCGCGGTGGCCGGAGCCGAAGCGCCGGATGCCGCCGCCCAGCCCGAAGCGGGCGCGGCGCCGGAGGTTGAGGCCGAGGCTGCGCCGGATGTGCCGCGCAGCACGCCGGAGACGGTGGGGGCCGAGGCCGTGGCCGCCCCTGCGAGCGACAGCGAGGCGGTGGCCGCCTCGGAGAGCGAAGCGGCCCCGGTGGCGGCGGCAGAGGTGGCCTCGGGCGAGC
Source organism: Oceanicola sp. (assembly GCA_017792405.1). Classification (GTDB taxonomy): domain Bacteria; phylum Pseudomonadota; class Alphaproteobacteria; order Rhodobacterales; family Rhodobacteraceae; genus Vannielia. The sequence goes on along the minus strand of CP051231.1, from coordinate 2,022,063 downwards.
AGGCCGAGCGCGCCGAGCCGGTGCGCGCCGAAAGCGGCGAGGCCGCGACGGGGGCAGAGGTTGCGCCGGAGGTGGTGGCCGAGGCGGCGGTGGAAGCCGTGGCGCCTGCAAGCGGCAGCGATGTGGCCCGGGTGGCCGGCGGTGAAACCGCCGAGCGCGCCGGGGAGGCCGAGGTGGCTGCGGCCTCCGAGGCAGAGGTTGTGACCGGCACGGAGCCGGTGGTGGAGGCCGGTGAGGCAACCGGATCGGAAGCTGTGACCCCGGCAGAGGTGGAAACGGCGGAGGGCGTGGCGCCGGAGGCGGCCCCTGAGGCTGTGGCCGAGACTGCGCCGGAAGCCGCTCCAGAGCTGGCCGAGGAACAGGCACCGGAGGTGGTGGAGATCGTGGAGCCCGAGGCCGAGGTGGCCGCGCGGCCCGCGCCCGAGGCAGAGACCCCGGTGGCCGAAACGCCCGCAGTGCCGGTGTCTGACGGACAGGCGCCTGCGCAGGCGGCGCCCGAGAGGGAGACCCCTGCAGAGGTGGCCGAGGCCCCGGCCACGACCGCGCCGGAGCGCGCCGCGGTGGAGCGGGAAACCGAGCTTCCGGCAGATCCCTCTGCGCCGCCCTCTTCGGTGCCGATCACCGAGCGGCAGCCGCGCACCGGCACCGGCGGCGGCACCCTGCCGCGCCGGATCGTGACCAATGGCGAGAGCGGCGGCGGCTTTGGCAAGCGGGTGGTGCCGCTGACCGAGCGCAACAAGCCCGGCTCGCGGCTACCGGCCATTGGCGCCAGCGCAGAGGTCGAGGAGGCCGCGCCGGTGACGGCGCTGGCCGCCAATGCCGCGCCCTTCACGAACGAGGACGGCAAGCCTGTGATCTCGGTCATCCTCTTTGACGTGGGCGATCAGGGCGTGGACCGGGCGGCGCTGAAGGCGCTCGACTTTCCGGTGACCTTTGCCGTGGACCCGACCGACCCGGGCGCGGCGGAGACGGCGCAGGGCTACCGGGACGCGGGCTTCGAGGTGCTGATCCTGCCGGCAGGGCTGCCATCCGGGGCCACGCCGCAGGATCTGGAAACCACCCTGCAAAGCTACTTTGGCCGCTTCCCCGGCGCGATGGGCCTGCTGGCCACGGGTGAAGAGGGGGTTATGGAAAGCCCTGCGCTGACCCGGCAGCTGCTCGCGATTGCGGGCGACACCGGGCATGGGCTGGTGTTTGTGGACAGCGGGCTGAACTCGGCCCGCCGCGGCGCGGAGAGCGCCGGGCTGCCCTCGACGCTGGTCTGGAAGGTGCTGGACGGCGCGCGGGAGGATGGCGGCGCGATTGGCCGGACGCTGGACCGCGCGGCTTTCAGGGCCGGGCAGGAGGGTGAGGTGGTGGTCATGGGCCACAGCTTTGGCCCGACGGTGGAGAGCCTGATGAACTGGGCCGCCGGGAGCAAGGGCCAGAGCGTGGCGCTGGCACCGGTGTCGGCTGTGTTGATGCGATAGGGCGACGGGTGGTGGGCAGGATTGCCCGCCCTACGGCAATTGCGAAGCTGCGCTGGCGCTTGGGCAGAACCCGTTGGCAGCGGGGGGCCAGCCCCCCGCACCCCCCGGGAGTATTTTCAGCAAGAAAATGAGCGTGGGCGGCGCGCGCCGGTGCCGGGTCAGCTGTTGCCGCTGCGGGTGAAGCGGGCGGCGTCGTCGGCGGCGGCCTTGATGGCTTTGCTCTTGTTCACGGTTTCCATGAACTCGGCCTCGGGGTCACTGTCGTAGACCACGCCGCCGCCGGCTTGAATATAGAGGGTTTCGTCCTTCAACACGGCGGTGCGCAGGGCAATGCACATGTCCATGTCACCATCGGCGGAGAAGTAGCCCACGCCGCCGCCGTAGACGCCGCGCTTTTCGGGCTCCAGCTCGTCGATGATTTCCATCGCGCGGACCTTGGGCGCGCCCGAGACGGTGCCTGCGGGGAGGCCTGCGAGCAGGGCGGAGAGGGCATCTTCGCCGTCATTCAGCTGGCCGACCACGTTGGATACGATGTGCATGACATGGCTGTAGCGCTCGACGATGAACTCCTCGGTCGGGCGGACGGTGCCGATCTTGGCGACGCGGCCTACGTCGTTGCGGCCCAGATCGAGCAGCATGAGGTGTTCGGCCAGTTCCTTTTCATCCGAGAGCAGGTCGGCCTCGAGCGCGCGGTCCTCTTCCTCGTTGGCGCCGCGTTTGCGGGTGCCAGCGATCGGTCGGATGGTGACCTCGCCTTCGCGCAGGCGCACGAGGATTTCTGGCGAGGCGCCGATGACCTGAAAGCCGCCGAAATTGAAGAAGAACATGAAGGGCGAGGGGTTGGTGCGGCGCAGCGAGCGGTAGAGCGCGAAGGGGGGCAGGGTGAAGGATTGTGCCCAGCGTTGCGAGGGCACGACCTGAAAGATGTCGCCTGCGCGGATGTAGTCCTTGGCCTTCTCGACGGCGGCCTTGTAGCCCTCGCGGGTGAAGTTGGAGACCGGCTCGGGGGTTTCATGCGCCGCCTCGAGCGCGCGGCTTTCGCCGGAGAGGCCGCGATCGAGGTCGCGCAGGGCGTCCATCACCCGTTCGGCTGCCTGGGCATAGGCGGCGCGGGCCGACAGGCCGGAGGCGGTGAAGGCGGGAGAGACCAGCGTGACCTCGCCCTTCACGCCATCGAGCACGGCGACCACGGTGGGGCGCATCATCACCGCATCGGGCAGGCCGAGGGTATCTTCGGGCACATCGGGCAGGTGCTCGACAAGGCGGATCATGTCGTAGCCGAGGTAGCCGAAGAGGCCGGCGGCGGCGGAGGGCAGATCATCGGGCAGGGTGATGCGGCATTCGGCCAGCAGCGCGCGCAGGCTATCGAGCGGGGCGGCGGCCTCGGACTCCCAGGCTTGCGGGTCGAAGCGGGCCTGACGGTTGATGCGGGCGGTCTCGCCGTGGCACTGCCAGATCAGGTCGGGCTTGAGGCCGATGATGGAGTAGCGGCCGCGCACCTCGCCGCCGGTGACGCTTTCGAGCATGAAGCTGTCTTCACGCGCGCCGGCGAGTTTGAGCATGAGCGACACCGGCGTGTCGAGGTCGGCGGCGAGGCGGGTGTAGACCACCTGGTTCTCGCCGGCCTCATAGCCCTTGGCGAAGCTCTCAAAGCTGGGTTCGATCGTGCTCATGGGGCGGTGTGTATCGCTTGTTGTGATTACTGCGTGGCGATCTGCGCGTGGACCTGCGACAGCGCGCCATTGTCGAACTCGACGCCGGCCTGTTGGGCCATCGCGCCCGCGAAGGCGGAGTAGAGATCGACCGAGAGCGACTGGGCGGCCTGCTGGGTGAGCAGCTGGGTGAGGAGGCCGACGCGCTCGTCCTCGGCGTCGGGGGCCTCCACCTTGGTCAGTTGCAGCAGGTAGACGTTGCCGAAGCCTTCGAGGATGGCGAGGCCGCCCTCTTCGAGCTCGAAGGCGGTGGTGATCAGCGCGGGGGGCGTACCCTCGATGTGGGCCTCGCGGGTTTGCGCATTGGCCTCGTCGACCGGGGCGGCGGAGGCGCTGAGGGCGGCACCGGCCTCGACCTGCGCCTGCAGATCGGCGGCCTGCACGCGCAGGCGCTTCTCGGTTTCCTGCGCTTCCCATCCGGCGAGCACCTTGCCGCGGACTTCGTCCAGCTCCTGCAGGCGCGGCTCCAGAATTTCATCGAGGCGCATGGCGAAGATGCCGCCGTCTTCGAGCCGGATCACGGTGGGGAAGTCATCTTGCGTGAGGGTGAGGGCAGCGTCGCGGAAAGCGTTGTAGCCTGCGATCATCTCGCCGGAGGCTTCCCACCAGTCGATCTGGTCGACGACCAGCTCGGTCTCTTCGGCCAGTTCCTCCAGCGTGGCGCCCTCGGCGAGGCGGTCTTCGACATCGATCTCCATGTCGGAGATCACCCGGCGGGCGCGCTCCTGTGCCAGCTCTTCGACGAGGTCGGCGCGGGCCTCCTCCAGCGGGATGTTCACCGCCGAGAGGATGCCGTTCATCCGGAAAAGGGCGGGGCCGAGATCGGTTTCGAAGGGGCCTGCGACGCCCGGCTCGGTGAGGGCAAACACGGCCTCGCCAGCCTCGCCGGGCAGGTCGGATTGGGTCAGCTCACCAAGGTCGACATCTTCCAGTGTCAGGCCGCGGGCCTCGACGATGGACTGGAAGGTGGCGGAGCCGTCATCGAGTTGTGCCTTGGCCTCGGCGGCGGCCTCCTCGGTGGGGAAGATCAGCCGTTCGACAAGGCGGCGCTCGGGCTGCTGGAACTCGGCGGCGCGGCTCTCGTAGAGGCGGGCGATGGCGTCTTCGTCGATTTCGACGGTTTCTACCAGCATCTCGGGCAGCACCCATGCGTAGGTGATGCGCTTCATCTGGGGCAGCGTGAAGTCGGGGGTGTTGGCCTGATAATAGGCGGTCAGCTCCTCTTCGGAGGGCTCGGGCAGCGGCTCAGCCAGCTGATCGGTGCCGAAGGTGGCCCAACGGAAGCTGCGGCGCTCGCCGAAGTAGGTCATCAGCGTGTCGATCTGGACCTTGGGGGCGGGCACGCCGCCTACGACGGCGCCTTGCAGGATGGTGCGGGCGGTGTCTTTGCGCACACCGGTCTCGAACTCGGCGACCGACATGCCGCGGTTGCGCAGAACGCCCTGATAGGCGGCGCGGTCGAAGTTGCCGTCTATGCCCTGAAAGGCCTGTGCGGAGACGACCTGCTCGCGCACCCGCTCGTCGCCCACGGAGAGGCCCATGTTGGTGGCGGCGTTGTCGAGCGCGGCGCGGTTGGTAAGACGGGTACGAACGCGGGCGAGGATGCCCGCCTGCTCGGCGTCGGAGATCGACATCTGGCGGCCGGTGTCGCGCTCTTCGGCGGCGATTTCGGAGACCAGTTCGCGGTAATACTCGTTCACCGGCACCGGCTCGTCGCCGACGGTGCCGACGGCGCTGATCGAGCTGCCGAAACTGGTGATGCCGAAGCCGGTGAGACCGAGGATCAGGAGGCCCATGAGGACCCAGATCACGATGTTGCCCAGCTTCTTGCCCGCGCTCTGTGCCATTGCTCCGCCCGTTTGCTTTGTATGCAGTTGGCGTTTGTTATCCGGGCCTCGGGCGGGGGGCAAGGGTTGGGGCGGTCAGGGCGCCTTGAATTCTGCGAGATTGAAGCTGGTTAGCCTGTTGGCGAGCTGGCCGATGGCGGGGGCGTCGAGATTGGCGAAGGCGACCCGGAGGGCGCGGGCGCCCACGGCATCACCCGCGGGCGAGAAGAAGGTGCCGGGCAGGGCCAGCACCCCGGCCTCGCGCACCAGCGCCTTGGCGACGATGGTGGCATCGGCCTCCATCGGATGCTCGATCCACGCGAAGAAGCCGCCGAGCCCCGCCAGCCGCCAGCCGGCATCGGCCAGAGCGGGGGCGGCATCACGCACGGCGGCCTGACGGGCGAGCACCTCGTCACGTTGTGAGGCGACCCATTGGCCGAGGTTCTGCAAGCCCCAGAGCGCGGCCTTCTGGCCCAGCGGGGTGGGGCAGATGGTGACGGTGTCGATGAACTTCTCGATTTCTGCCAGACGGGCGGGCGAGGTGGCCACGGCACCTACGCGGTGGCCCATCAGGCGGAAGCTCTTGGAGAAAGAGTAGATGTGGATGAGCGTGTCGTCCCAAGCCGGATCGTTGAAGAGCTCGTGGGGCGCGCCGGTGGCGGCGGTGAAATCGCGGTAGGTTTCATCGACGATGAGGGCGAGGCCGCGCGCGCGGGCGAGGTCGCGGAAGGCGGCGAGCAGTTCGGGCGGATACTCGGCACCGGTGGGGTTGTTGGGCGTGACCAGCACGATGGCGCGGGTGCGCGGGGTGATGAGAGCGGCGGCCTCTTCGGGGTCGGGCAGGAGCGTGGCGGCGTCACAGGGCAGCGGGACGGTGCCGATCTGGGCCATGTCGAGCCACATTTTATGGTTGAAATACCAAGGCGTTGGCAGGATCACCTCATCCCCCGGCCCGGCAAGCGAGGCGAGCACGGCGCAGAAGGCGTGGTTGGCGCCGGAGGTGATGGCGACCTGCGCCGCGCGCACGCTGCCGCCGTAGGTGGCGGAGATGTTGGCGGCCAGCTCCGCGCGCAGCGGCCCCAGCCCCAGCACGGCGCCGTAGTGGTGGGCGCTGTCATCGTTCAGCGCGGCCTCGGCGATGACGCGGCGCAGCGCCTCGGGCGGCGGGTCGGCGGGCGCGGCCTGGCCTGCGTCGATCAGCGGTCGCTCGGGCGGGAAGGTGAGGCCGGACAGCCAGCTCTTGGCCTCCACCACGGGGGAGGCGAAGGTGCGGGCGGTGGGGGGCTGCGGCGGAAGCGGCGCCACCTCAGTCCTTGCCCCGGTAGGGCTCGACGTATTGCAGCGCCATGTCCCAGGGGAAGAAGATCCATGTGTCCTGGCTGACGCCGGTGATGAAGGTGTTCACCATCGGCTCGCCCTGCGGCTTGGCGTAGACGGTGGCGAAATGGGCGTTGGGGTAGAGCTCGCGCACCAGTTCGAGGGTTTTGCCGGTGTCGACCAGGTCATCGACGACGAGAATGCCGGTGCCGTCGCCCATCATCTCGGTGTCGGGGCTCTTGAGCACCTGGGCCTCGCTGCGCTGGTCGGCCTTGCCGCCGCCGGAGTGGTAGCTTTTGACCGAGATCGTATCGACGGTGCGGATATCGAGCTCGCGGGCCACGATCATCGCCGGGGCCATGCCGCCGCGGGTGATGGCGACCACGGCCTTCCACGCGCCGTCATCGGGGCCTTTGCCATCGAGCCGCCACGCCAGCGCGCGGCTGTCGCGGTGGATCTGGTCCCAGGACACGTGAAAGCCTTTTTCGTGGGGCAGGCGGTCTGACATGGTTCGTCCTCGTGCAGCGTTTTGCCTCTCATATCCCCGTGAGCGCCCTGCCGTCGAGAGGAACCGGGCTGTTATGCGCGGGTTTTGCGGCGTAAAAGGCCGGAACGTCAGGGCCGGTGGCCCGGAGGGGATGCGATATGGCGAAGGAAAACCGCAGCTTTGCGGTGATCGGGCTGGGCGCCTTCGGGGGCACGGTCGCGACGGAGCTGGCGCGTTTTGGCAATCAGGTGATCGGGGTGGATATCGACGAGCTGCGGGTGGCGCGGCTGGCCGATGAGCTGACCTCGACGGTGATCCTCGACACGACCGACGAGCAGGGGCTGCGGGAGGCGGGAATCGACCGCTACGATGTGGCGCTGGTCTCGATTGGTGAGAACATCGAGGCGAGTATCCTGACCACGATGAACCTGAAGATGCTCGGCGTCGGCACGATCTGGGTGAAGGCGGCGAACCGGACGCATCACCGGATTCTGAGCAAGCTGGGCGCCGACCGGGTGATCCTGCCGGAGCAGGACATGGGCCAGCGGGTGAGCCAGATGCTGAACAACCCGGTGGTGGAAGATTATGCCAGCCTGCGCAATGGCTACTCGGTGGTGAACATCCATCTGCCCGAGCGGCTGGATGGCACAGAGCTGAACGCGCTGCGCCGGATCGCGGGTGAAGACCTGCGGTTTCTGGGGCTGATGCGGGGCACCGCCTTTCACTCCTGCAACGACAATGCGCTCACGGTGCAGGCCGATGACCGGCTGATCGTGCTCGGCAAGCGCGCCGATCTGCGCGCCTTTGGCGACGCGCTTTGAGCCGAAGGGTCCGCCGCCACGCCAAGAGCCTTGCCCGCAGGCTCGCTGACCTGCCCGCGCCGCTGATCCTCGCCGGGGGCTATGCGGCCTTTATCGTGCTGGGGGCGGTGTTGTTCCGCCTGCCGTTCACTAGCCATGTGCCGGTGGGGTGGAGCGACGCGCTTTTCACCGCGACCTCCGCCGTGACGGTGACGGGGCTGGCGGTGTTTGACGTGGGCGCGGTGCTGACCTTCTGGGGCGAGTTGCTGCTCGCGGTGCTGATCCAGGTCGGCGGGCTGGGGCTGATGGTGTTTGCGGTGCTGCTGTTCTCGGCGCTGGGGCTGCCGGTGGGGCTGACGCAGACGACCTATCTGCGCGAAGACCTTGGCCAGTCGTCGCTGGCGCGGTTGGGGCTGCTGGTGGCGACGATCTTCAAGGTGGTGCTGGCCTGCGAGGTGGCGGGTGCGCTGTTCTTGTGCCTGACCTTCATCCCCGAGCAGGGCTTCTGGCCGGGGTTGTGGACGGCGATTTTTCATTCGGTCTCGGCGTTCAACAACGCGGGGTTCTCGACCATCGGGGCGGGGCTGGTGCCCTTTGCGACCGATCCGGTGATCAACATCGTGATTCCGGCGCTCTTCATCACAGGGGGCATCGGCTACGTGGTGCTCGACGACATCGGGCGGCGGCCTGGCTGGCGCTATTATACGTTGCACACCAAGATCATGCTGATCGGGACGGCGGTGCTGATCGTCTGGTCGATGGCCACCTTCGCGGTGCTGGAGTGGACCAACCCGCGCACGCTGGGCGCGCTCGGCTCGGACACCGCGCGGCTGGCGGTGAGCTGGTTTCAGGCGGTGACGCCGCGCACCGCCGGGTTCAACACCACCGATATCGGCGGGCTCCACGATTCGACTGCGCTGATGTTCATCTCGCTGATGCTCATTGGCGGCGGCCCGGCCTCGACGGCGGGGGGCATCAAGGTGACGACCTTCGTGGTGATGCTGCTGGCGACGGTGGCGTTTTTCCGGCGGCAGACGCAGCTCCACGCCTTTGGCCGCTCGATCGGGCTGGAGCAGGTGCTGAAGGTGATGGCGCTGACCGCGATCAGCATTCTGACGATCTTCGTGGCGACCTTTCTGATGGTCGCCAGCCATGACGGGCATTTCCTCGATATCGCCTTCGAGGTGGCCTCGGCCTTTGGCACCGTGGGGCTGAGCCGGGGCTATACCGGCGAGTTGACGGAGTTTGGCCGGGTGGTCTGCGAGGTGGTCATGTTCCTCGGGCGGGTGGGGCCGCTGACGCTGGGGTATTTCCTCGCCACGCGGTCCGTGCCGCGGGTGCGGTATCCGGAGGGGCAGATTCACCTCGGGTGAGGGAAGACAGGCCTCTGCATTAAGTTCAGGTGGAGACGGAGATGCGGAAGGCGACGCCGTGCTCGACCGCGCGTTTGAACACGCGCTCGGTCTCGTCGAGCAGCTCTTCGGTGTGCTGGGCCATATCAGGCCATCCGGTGAAGAGCTCGGGCTGCTCACGCAGGGCGGTGCGGATGGCGGCGCAAAGCGCTAGCATCGCCTCGGGCGGAAACCACGGGCCGTCGCGCTCAGGGTTGTAGGGCCGGCGCATGTGCTCGGGCATGGCCTGGTTGATGTCGTTGAACTCGGCCTCCGAGAGCCCGATGTAGGCCTCGAGCGGGGCTTGGCCCGCGTCGATGAAGATATCGGGGAAGGGCGGGGCGTCGAACATCGCGAGATCGACGTAATCCTCGCCCATAACCGCCGGGACATCTGGATCGAAGACGGGCCAATACTCGGGCATAGCGCCGGATCAGCTGTCCTTGCGCTTGGTCACAACGTCGATATCGGGCGCGTCCACCGCCTTCATGCCGACGGCGTGGTAGCCGGCGTCGACGTGGTGGATCTCGCCGGTCACGCCGGAGCCGAGATCGGAGAGCAGGTAGAGCGCGGATTTGCCGACATCGTCGATGGTCACGTTGCGGCGCAGCGGCGAGTTCAGCTCGTTCCATTTGAGGATATAGCGGAAGTCGCCGATGCCGGAGGCGGCCAGCGTCTTGATCGGGCCAGCGGAGATGCCGTTCACGCGGATGCCGTCCTTGCCGAGATCCTCGGCGAGGTAGCGCACGGAGGCCTCGAGCGCGGCCTTGGCAACGCCCATCACGTTGTAATGCGGCATGACCTTTTCGGCGCCGTAGTAGGTGAGGGTGAGGCAGGAGCCGCCGTTCTTCATCAGCTTCTCGGCCCGCGCGGTGCAGGCGGTGAAGGAGTAGACGGAGATCTCCATCGACATGCGGAAGTTCTCGACCGAGGTGTCGACATAGCGGCCGCGCAGCTCGTTCTTGTCGGAGTAACCGATGGCGTGGACGTAGAAATCGAGGCCGCCCCATTCTTTTTCGATCTGGGCGAAGGCAGCATCGACACTCTCGGTGTTGCTCACATCGCAATCGGCCATGAGGGTGCAGCCGAGTTGCTCGGCCAGCGGTGTGACGCGCTTCTTGAAGGCATCGCCCTGATAGGTCAGCGCCAGCTCGGCGCCTGCATCGGCGAGCGCCTTGGCCACGCCCCACGCGATGGATTTGTCATTGGCGAGCCCCATGATCAGCCCACGCTTGCCTGCCATCAGTTGTGATGTCATCGACCCCTCCGTCGCTTTCTGCATGATCCCTTTAGGGCAAGCCGGGGCGAGGTTGCAAGCGCTGGCGCAACAGGGCAAGACTGTGCGCGAAACATGCAACTGCGAGCGGCATGTCGACGATAGGACAGTGAATCTGTCCAAACGGACAGGTTGTGGAGCATCAACCCGAGGCGTACTCCGCACGGGATCAGGAACGGCAGGCAATGGCAGAACGCAGTGGACTCTTTGCAGGGGACGACCCCTTTGCGATCGCGCGGGCGTGGCTGGCGGAGGCGGAGGGGAGCGAGATCAACGACCCCAACGCCATTGCGCTCTCGACCGTGGACGCGGAGGGTTTGCCCAATGCCCGCATGGTTTTGCTGAAAGAAGTCGAAGATCACGGCTTTCTCTTTTATACCAACTGGGGTAGCGCTAAGGCACGAGAGATTGACGTTAACGGAAAGGCGGCCTTTGTCTGGCATGCCAAGTCCCTGCGGCGGCAGATCCGCGTCAGGGGCGTGACGGAGCGGGAAGACGGCCAGAAGGCCGATGCGTATTTTGCCTCCCGGTCTCTCAAATCCAGGTTGGGCGCCTGGGCCTCGCGGCAAAGCACGCCCCTGTCATCGCGTGCGACGCTCATTGCCGAGGTCGCGAAGGTGACAGCACAGCACGGGAAGAATCCCGAACGTCCTCCGTTCTGGGGCGGAATTCGTATCTTGCCACTCGAGATCGAATTCTGGGCGGATGGGGCGTTCAGGCTTCACGATCGTTTCCGGTGGACGCGTTCCGACGTGACCGATCGTGATTGGCAGGTACAGCGCCTCTATCCGTAACACTCGCGGATCGGCAGGCACTGTTTAAGCGGTAGGGGAATGCCCTTGTTAGTCGGGGCAGAGCGTCTGGCGGGCCAATGGCTCGGCATGCGCCATGAGGACAAAATTGAACCGGAATGGAAGAAGAAGAACACACAGCGGAAAAGCGGATCAGAGGACGTGTGAAGTGGTTTGATCCGGCCAAGGGCTTTGGCTTTGTCATCGCCGACGAAGGTGGCCCGGATATTCTGCTTCATGCGAATGTGCTGCGCAATTTCGGCCAGAGCTCCGTTGCGGACGGAGCCGGGATCGAGATCAGCGTGCAGGACACCAATCGCGGCCAGCAGGCGGTGGAGGTGTTCACCATCGATCCGCCCGAGCCGGGCGATGCCCCGCCGCTGGACGATGTGGCCGCGCTCGACCCAGACGAGCTTGCCGCGCTGCCGATGGAGCCTGCACGGGTGAAGTGGTTCGACAAGGGCAAGGGCTTTGGCTTTGCCAATGTCTTCCGCCACCCGGAGGACATTTTCGTTCACATTGAAGTGCTTCGGCGCTCCGGCCTTGCAGACCTGCAACCGGGCGAGGCAATCTGCCTGAAGGTCGTCGAAGGGCGGCGCGGACGGATGGCAACGCAGGTGCTTTCATGGGAATCGGCGCTCAAGGAAAAGAAGGACTGAGGGCATGGCGCGCGCGGCCTGAGCGGCGGCGTTCCATGCCCGGTCTGATTGCGGCAGCGGTTCTGGCGCTCACCCCTGCGACGCTTGCGGCGCAGGAGGGCGGGGCGCTTGACCTTGACGGTGCCCGCGAGACGGCGCCCTTTGCCGCCATGCCCGATGGGGCCGGGGCGGCGCTTGTGCCCGGCGTGGAGGGTTGCGAGACCGGAGAGGTGCGGCTGCGCTGGGAGGGCGGGCAGGCCCGCTTCTCGGTGGAGATCGCCGATGATTCCGATGAGCGCGCGCAGGGGTTGATGCACCGCGAGAGCATGGCCCGCTCGGCGGGGATGCTCTTTGTCTACCCGAGGGCGGGGCGCGTGAGCTTCTGGATGCGCAACACGCTCATTCCGCTCGACATGATCTTTATGGATTCGCAGGGCGTGGTGCAGAAGGTCCACTCCAACGCCGTGCCCCATGACGAGACCCCGATTCCCGGCGGTGACGGCATCCTCGCAGTGCTGGAGATCAACGGCGGGCTGGCGAAGGCCTTCGGCATCGGGCCGGGCGCGCAGATGCTGCACCCGGCCTTTGGCACAGGCGCGGCGTGGCCCTGTGGCGGCGAGGGCAGCTAGGGCCTTTCCTTTGGTCGCGGCACAGGCTAAACCGCGCCTCGTCGGGGCGTAGCGCAGCCTGGTAGCGCATCTGTTTTGGGAACAGAGGGTCGGGAGTTCGAATCTCTCCGCCCCGACCACCACCTCCACCACAAGATATGGGCCGTCTGCGGCGGGCAAACCCCGGTTGGGGCCGCACTGCCGGGCCGGGATTCGGGCTGGGGCAGGCCAAAAACTGCGAAAGCGGATTTGCGGATACCACTACATCTAGTGTCTCAGCTTCGCCCAATTCTTGGGCAGGGGGCCGGAAATGGGCTGGGCGGGGCCTTGCCACTGTGGCGGGGATGCACTGGTTGGCCGGGGGCCGGGCAGGGGGTCGTGCGGGGTGCCTGGCTGTGGAGAAGCGTGGGGACAGGCGGCGTGTCGGCTGACATGATCGGGGCAAAAACCACCATATTTCGTATGACTTGGCGCGCGCCTCTACATCTTGTGGTGAAGCTCCGCGGGGTGTGAGTGAATCACGCGGCTGTGAGGGGATTCTGCGGATGGCCGATCCGTCAACAGAAAAGATTGCGGGATAGGTCGGATTTTAGCGTTGACGCTTCGCACCCCGATCGGGTTTCTTGTGGGGGCCGACTGAGCCGCCACAAGATGTTGGGGCACGGGCGAGGCGGCAGGGGGCATACCGGGGCGACCCGGATACCGGGGACACATGGGGCGCAGCGGCGCCTCCCGGCCTTCTGCCACTCGACCAAACCACACGCGGCCTTCCGGGCAACCGGAGGCAGGCGGGACGGTCGCAAGAGGGACGGTCACGAGACCATATCAGCCGAGAGGCAGGCCGCGCACAGCCTGCCACGACCGAGCGCCTGCGTTCGGCGGTGAGCCTCCTGCGCCCCATCGGCAGGGTAAATGAGCGTGGCCGAGCCGCGCCGGGACGCAACAGACAGGTGCCGCCAAAACAAGGCGCCAAATGTAGAAGAGGCATGTGACCATGAAGATTGAACGGAAGTTCACCACGTCCAAAGGCGCAGCGTACGGCGGGCTGGAGTTTACCACCACCACGTCTGAAATCCGCAACCCTGACGGCTCTGTCGTGTTCAAGCTCGACAATCTCGAGGTGCCCAGCTCCTGGAGCCAGGTGGCCTCGGATGTGATCGCGCAGAAGTACTTCCGTAAAGCCGGTGTGCCCGCCCGCCTCAAGAAGGTGAAGGAAAAGGGCGTGCCGGAGTTCCTGTGGCGCTCGGTTCCCGATGAGGCCGCGCTGAAAGAGCTGCCCGAAGACGAGCGCACTGGCGGCGAGACCTCGGCCAAGCAGGTGTTCGACCGTCTGGCCGGTGCATGGGCCTACTGGGGCTGGAAGGGCGGCTACTTTACCACCGAGGCCGACGCCAAGGCCTACTACGACGAGATGCGCCACATGCTGGCGACCCAGCGCGCCGCGCCGAACTCGCCGCAGTGGTTCAACACCGGCCTGCACTGGGCCTACGGCATCGACGGCCCGGCGCAGGGCCACCACTACGTGGATTACAAGACGGGCAAGCTGACCAAGTCCAAGTCTTCCTACGAGCACCCGCAGCCGCACGCCTGCTTCATCCAGTCGGTCAGCGATGACCTTGTGAACGATGGCGGCATCATGGATCTCTGGGTCCGCGAGGCGCGGCTCTTCAAATACGGCTCTGGCACCGGCACGAATTTTTCCTCCCTGCGTGCCGAGGGCGAGGCTCTGTCGGGCGGGGGCAAGTCCTCCGGCCTGATGGGGTTCCTCAAGATCGGGGATCGCGCTGCCGGTGCGATCAAGTCGGGCGGAACGACCCGGCGCGCCGCCAAGATGGTGATCGTGGACGCCGATCACCCGGACATTCAGGAATACGTCAACTGGAAGGTGAAGGAAGAGCAGAAGGTGGCTTCGCTGGTCGCCGGCTCCAAGATGCACGAGGAGAAGCTGAACGCGATCTTCTCCGCGATCCGCGCCTTCGACGGCTCCGAGGACGGCGCCTATGACCCGAATGCGAACGACGCGCTGAAGGGTGCGGTGAAGGACGCCAAGAAGTCGCGCATTCCCGAGACCTACATCAAGCGCGTGCTGGATTACGCGCGGCAGGGCTACGCCTCGATCGAGTTTCCGACCTATGACACCGATTGGGACTCCGAGGCCTACGCGACCGTGTCGGGCCAGAACTCCAACAACTCCGTCCGCGTCACCGATGCCTTCCTGAAGGCGGTGAAGGATGATCTGCCGTGGGAGCTGGTGAACCGGACCGATGGCAAGGTGTCGAAGACCATCTCGGCCCGTGAGCTTTGGGAAGACATCGGCCACGCCGCTTGGGCCTGCGCCGACCCGGGCATCCAGTACCATGACACCGTCAACGCCTGGCACACCTGCCCGGAAGACGGCGCGATCCGGGGCTCGAACCCCTGCTCGGAATACATGTTCCTCGACGACACCGCCTGCAACCTGGCCTCGATGAACCTGCTGACCTTCCTCAAGGACGGCAAGTTCATGGCCGAGGACTATGTGCACGCCACGCGCCTCTGGACCGTGACGCTGGAGATCAGCGTGATGATGGCGCAGTTCCCCTCCAAGGAGATCGCGCAGCGGTCGTATGACTTCCGCACGCTGGGGCTGGGCTATGCCAACATCGGCGGTCTGCTGATGAACCTCGGCCTCGGCTACGACAGCCGAGAGGGCCGGGCGCTGGGTGGCGCGCTGACCGCGATCATGACCGGCATCTCCTATGCCACCTCCGCCGAGATGGCCGGTGAGCTGGGCGCCTTCCCCGGTTATGCCAAGAACGCCGAGCACATGCTCCGCGTGATCCGCAACCACCGCCGCGCGGCCCATGGTGAGACCAAGGGCTACGAGGTGATGAACGTGAACCCGGTTGCTCTCGACCACGCCGGTTGCCCCGATAGCGACCTCGTGGCGCTGGCCAAGGAAGCCTGGGACGAGGCGCTGAGCCTCGGCGAGAAGAACGGCTACCGCAATGCACAGGTTTCGGTGATTGCCCCGACCGGCACCATCGGCCTCGTGATGGACTGCGACACCACCGGCATCGAGCCCGACTTCGCTTTGGTGAAGTTCAAGAAGCTCGCGGGCGGCGGCTACTTCAAGATCATCAACCGCTCGGTCCCGGCGGCGCTGAAGAAGCTGGGCTACGGCGAGGCGCAGATCGGTGAGATCATCGCCTACGCGGTGGGCCACGGCTCCCTTGGCAACGCGCCCGGCATCAACCACACCGCGCTGGTCGGCCACGGCTTTGGGCAGGCGGAGATCGACAAGGTCGAAAAGGCGCTGGCCTCTGCCTTCGACATCCGCTTCGTCTTCAACCAGTGGACGCTGGGCGAAGAGTTCTGCACCGAGGTTCTGGGAATCCCGGCTGAAAAGCTGAACGATCCGGGCTTTGACCTGCTCTCTTCTCTTGGCTTCACCAAGGCGCAGATCGAGGCGGCCAACGACCATGTTTGCGGGACGATGACGCTGGAGGGTGCGCCGCACCTGAAGGAAGAGCATCTGAACGTCTTCGATTGCGCAAACCCCTGCGGCAAGAAGGGCAAGCGGTTCCTCTCGGTGAATTCGCACATCGACATGATGGCCGCCGCCCAGAGCTTTATCTCAGGCGCGATCTCCAAAACCATCAACATGCCGAACGACGCCACCATCGAGGATTGCCAGGCCGCCTATGAGCGCAGCTGGCAGATGGGGATCAAGGCGAACGCGCTCTATCGCGACGGCTCCAAGCTCTCGCAGCCTCTCGCGGCCGCGCTGGTGGAGGATGACGAGGAGGCGCAGGAGGTGCTGGAAAGCGGCGCGCCCTCGGAGAAGGCCGTGGTTCTGGCCGAGAAGATCATCGAGAAAGTGGTGGTCAAGGAGGTCGTGCGCGCGGCCCGGACCAAGCTGCCGCACCGCCGCAAGGGCTATACCCAGAAGGCGGTTGTGGGCGGGCACAAGGTGTATCTGCGGACCGGCGAGTATGAAGATGGCAAGCTCGGCGAGCTCTTCATCGACATGCACAAGGAAGGCGCCGGGTTCCGGGCGATGATGAACAACTTCGCCATCGCGGTCTCGGTTGGCCTGCAGTACGGGGTGCCGCTGGAG
Organism: Oceanicola sp.; assembly: GCA_017792405.1. Taxonomy (GTDB): domain Bacteria; phylum Pseudomonadota; class Alphaproteobacteria; order Rhodobacterales; family Rhodobacteraceae; genus Vannielia. The sequence goes on along the minus strand of CP051231.1, from coordinate 2,005,649 downwards.
GAGTTCGTGGACGCCTTCACCTTTACCAAGTTCGAGCCCGCCGGGATGGTGCAGGGGAACGACAGCATCAAGAATGCGACCTCGATCCTCGATTACATCTTCCGCGAGTTGGCGGTGAGCTACCTCGACCGGACGGATCTGGCCCATGTGAAGCCGGAAGGCGCGGCCTTTGACGATCTGGGCCGGGGCGAGGAAGAGGGTGTTTCCAACGTGTCGCCGGTGAGCGAGAGCGCGGCGTCCAAGTCCTTGGAAGTGCTGAAGCAAATCTCCTCCTCGGGTTACCTGCGCAAGCGGCTGCCCTCCGATCTGGTGGTGCTGCAAGGCGGGCTGGGCGGCGATGTGGCCGGGGCCGTGGCGCTGGACGCAAGCGTGGATCCGGCGGTGGCGCTGGAAACGCTGGTGCCGGAAGTTGCGAGCGTTTCCAACGGGTTGGATGCGCGGGCGAAGGCCAAGATGCAGGGCTACGAGGGCGAGGCCTGCGGGGAGTGCGGCAACTACACGCTGGTCCGCAACGGGACCTGCATGAAGTGCAACACCTGCGGCGGCACCTCCGGGTGCAGCTGAGCAGGGCAAGGTATAACCCACTGATTTCGGGTTAAAAAATTCCGGGGCGGGTGCGCTCGCCCCTGGCGCAGTTCAGGCCGCAGGCAAATAAACCGGGCGGTAACAACGATGAGCCTGAACGGCGAAACTGGGGGGCTTCGGCCCCCCTTTTTCTTTGCGATTTCAGGACGGTAAGGCGGCGACCGGGACTTCGGGAGGGGTTTTGCAAAAATGCAAGACCAATGGGGTGGTTTGGGCGTTAACCGTTATTTCGTGGGATGCACAAGCGATGCACAACTGATGCACATTCCATGCATACGACAAAAATGCAAAACGACGAGAGGTTAAGGCCCCGCGCGGTCGGACCGGGTCAGCGCCGCAGCAAGGGCGCGACGAGGGCGGCGATGCGGGCGGAGCCCTTGGGGGAGGGGTGGGTCCGGTCGGCGGCGAAGAGCGAGAGGTCGGCGGGGCTGAAGACATCGTCCATGTCGACGAGCGAGATGCCGGGATCGCGGGCGGCCATGCGGCCAAGGCGAGACTCCAGCTCGCGGTAGGGGGCGACGCAGGCAGTGCCGGCGAAGCGGGGCGAGGTGTAATAATCGGCCCAGATGACGCGGGAGCCGCGCTGCCGGAGGCTGGCGACAAGGGCCGGGATCGCGCCACGGCGGCCATCGGTGGAGATCAGCCGGTCGAGCACGGGGCCGCAGCGGGTGCAATCGCAACTGGCGCTGATGTCATTGGCCCCGCCGTTCAGCACGACCCAGGGGGCGCTGACGCCGCTGAGCTGGGTGGGGATGTTGAGCGACCCGCTCCCCCCGGCAACACGGGCGAGGGGCAGGGAGACATCGCCCACGGGCTCCCCGAGACGGGCTTGCAGGGCGCGGGCAACGGAGGCGCCGCTGCCGCGGTTCCAGGCCATGACGGAGTCGCCCGCGACGACGATCCGGGCGTTGTCAGGGACGCCGGGGGCGCAGGCGGCGAGGAGGAGAAGGGGGAGGAGGAACCAGCGGGTCATGCTGGGGGAGGTAGGGTGGTGGGGGGAGTGGGCAAGGTTGGGGGGTGGTCCTGTTGATATGAGTGCGAACGGCCCTTAGAAGTCCGAGAGCTAAGAGACGAATTCCGGCGTCAGTTGGATAAACCTGTCGCGCGAAGCGATTGTGGATTTCGGTTATGGGCTACCGAAGCGAACCGAGGTACGCCAACGTGGGAATTTTCGATACTGAACCCTTGAATTCATGAAAGACAGATGCAACCGTAGTATTAACAACATGATGGTGGGACGACGCATTGGGCGAGATTTCATATCAATCGACAAGTTTGCAAAACGTGCAAGCAGGCGAACTACGCGCAAAATTCAGCGCTGCAGGTGATCGCATACTCCGGTACTACATGGACTTCCGTCATACTGCTCTTGATCTTCATAAAGAGTTGAGTGCACCTGAAATTTCGATCTTGCAGAATAAGGTCGATACTTTGATGGCCCAATGGGATAAGAAATACGAAGCCTATCTCAAAAAGGAAGCAGCGGCATCAGGCAAGGAACTCGCTGATCAAATCAGTTCGGATGCGGCGTTTCGGCGTGATCGGCTCAACAATACACTGCGCCATACGCTTTCAATTGACGACACTGTTGATTGGAATGTGCTCAAAGACAACTCCAAGTTTGAGCGCGAAAGATATCCAAAGCAACCCAAAGAGCAAAGGGCCACCCTGACCGCACCACCTCCTCTCAAGGTCAGTTTCTTTCAGGCCCTATTTGGGCAACGCGGAAAGCTGCAAGCGCAATACGATGCCGAAATCGCGAAATATACCCGCGAAGTCGAGAGAGTGAAATCTGCCAATGCCAAAGCTCAAGCGGATTGGGTTGCAGCGCGTGACTTGTGGACCGCCGACCAAGATGAAAAAGCCCGCATCTTCGCTGAGACTCAAGACGCTGAGAACGCGAAGGTAGATGCGCTCAAATCCGCTTGGCAAAACGGTCTACCCGAAGCCGTCGAGGAACATGCTTCAATAGTCCTCGAAGCCTCTGATCACGATGAGGCAATACCAAAGCAATGGGAAATACAGTACAACTCGGAAACAAAGTTGCTTGTTGTTGAATACATGCTCCCCTCGCCTGAGGATTTACCAACAACGAAGTTGGTGCGATATATCGCATCAACAGGCGAATTGAAGGAAACAAGCATAAGCGAACGTGACCGTAAGGCGATGTTCGATAGCCTTTGCTATCAGATTTGCCTGAGAACGATACACGAATTGCTCGAAGCGGACAGTCCTGACAACATTGAAAACATCGCATTCAACGGTTGGTCCGAAACCATTGATCGCGCGACTGGTCAGAAGGTCTCTGCCACCGTCCTTTCGGTGATGACTAGCAAGGCTGACTTCTTGCAAATCAACCTCGGGCAGGTGGACCCAAAGGCTTGCTTCAAATCCTTGAAAGGCGTCTCCGCTGCTTCGCTTGTCGGGCTAACACCAATTGCACCTGTGATCGAGCTTGAGAAAACTGACACGCGGTTCATTGAAGCGAGAGCCTCTCAAGTTGCTCCCGATGGTACTACGAATTTGGCGGCGATGGATTGGGAAGAATTTGAGCATCTTGTCAGAGAACTCTTCGAGAAAGAGTTCGCTTCAAGAGGGGGGGAGGTGAAAGTCACTCGTTCAAGTAGCGATGGCGGAGTAGATGCGATTGCATTCGATCCTGATCCAATCACCGGGGGTAAGATTGTCATTCAGGCCAAACGGTATACGCGCACGGTTGGTGTTGCCGCAGTCCGCGATCTGTTTGGTACGACGATGAACGAAGGTGCGAGTAAGGGTATTCTTGTGACAACAGCCGACTACGGACCTGACGCATACAAGTTTGCATCCGATAAACCGATTACACTGATGACAGGTTCCCACCTTCTGCACCTTCTGGAAAAGCACGGCGTCAATGCCAAGATCGACATCAAGGCGGCAAGAGCAGAAATGGGATTGGGGTCTTAGCGCAAAACTCGACCCAACGAACAGTCAATCAATCTATCACCAAAAATCCCAAAGTTTTGAGTCCAACAGAGCAGACGCTTGGAGGCGAGAAAATGTCCGTATCTTCGGGAACCATGCAGATCATAAGAATGAAAGCGGCGGCTGAATGGCCGGATGACTTTGAAATGCAGCGGCATGTTATTGAAGAGCAGACAGAAGCCGCTGAAAGAATGGTCCACTATCAGCAGAATATGGACACGACAAATGAGATCGTGGATGTCTGCTTGCGAAAGGCTCTGTCAGAGTGGCCCGAAGACTTTTCGATGCAAGTTCACGTTTTCGAGGAGCAGATGGAAGCCGCTACTACATTTTTTGAGTATGTGAACCCGAGGGTGAACCAAGAGGTTCTTGAGGGTATCAAAACCAAGGCATTCTCTGAGTGGCCTGGTGATTATGAAATGATGTTGCATGTCTTGACTGAACAGGTCGCGGCTTGGGAGGAGTTGTACGGCTGAATGCCATAGGCCTCCACCAGCTAGACTGTTAGCTTTCAAGCAAGCGTTCCAACCTTCTCAATATAGCTTTGCAGCCGCAATGACGAGTTTAGTGGCCTTTCGGAATTTCCGCGGCGAAAGTCCGCTGTCCGCTCGTTCTTAAGATGCGGAAGTTAGGTTCCAACCATCGTACGGGCAAAGGTGCCCCCCCCCTACAGCGTCGAGGTATCCTCAAGCGGGCTGCCGCCCGCCGTCAGGGCTTCGCTGGGCTCGGGGGCGGGCATGTCGGCCGGGTCGACCCAGGAGCCGGACTGGCTTTGGGGCAGGACGATCACCTTGGTGCCGTTCGGCGTATTCGCCGCGAGGTGCATGGCGTCCTGGTTGAACATGCGGATGCAGCCGGAGGAGGCCTGCATCCCGATGGATTTGGGCTCTGAGGTGCCGTGGATGCGGTAGAGCGTGTCCTTGCCGTTCCGGTAGAGGTAGAGGGCGCGGGCGCCGAGGGGGTTGTCGAGGCCGCCGGGCTTTCCGTTGCGGATCGGGCCGTAGAGCTCGGGGTCGCGGCGGACCATGTTGGCGGTGGGCGTCCAGTAGGGCCAGTCGCGCTGGTAGGAGACGACGGCGTTTCCGGAGAAGCCGCGGCCTGCGCGGGCAACGCCGACGACGTAGCGCATGGCGCGACCGTTCCCCAGCAGTTGGTAGAGCCGCTTGGCGCCGGGATCGACGATGATGGTGCCGGCGGCGTGGGGGGCCGCGTAGTTGACCTCCTGCCGGGCGGTGGCCTCGGTGATGTATTCATCGGGCACGGCGGGCACGGTGATGGCGCCGTCCTGCACGGAGGCATAGAGGGCGCGGGTCTCGGGCGAGAGACCGGAGGGATCGGTGATTTCGGCGCAGGCAGAGAGGGAGAGGGCGGCAGCGAGGGCGATGAGGGGGCGGAACATGGGGCCTTGGGGGTTGATGGCAGGGTTAACCGAGGGTTTGCCCGAGGCGGGCGGCAAGGGCAAGGGGGCTGGGCGGTTCTTGACCGGCGGTGTGGTTATGGCGTTGGGTGGCGGCGCAGAAGGAGGCGCGTGCGATGGAATTTGAGGATGTTGTGGCCGATGAGGCGGCGCTGAGGGCGCTCTATCCGGCGGTGTCGGAACTGGCGGAGATCAAGAGCATGGCGGCGCTGGATGCCCATGCGCGGGCCTTCATCGCGCGTTCGCCCTTCGTGTGCATCGGCACGCAGGGGGCGGGTGGCAGGGCGGATGTGAGCCCGAGGGGCGATGCGCCGGGGTTCGTTGAGGTGCTGGGCGACGGGCTGCTGGCGATCCCGGATCGGCCGGGGAACAACCGGCTGGATAGCCTGGCGAACATTCTGGCGAACGGGGCGGTGGGCCTGCTGTTCATGGTGCCGGGGTTTGACGAGACGTTGCGGGTGAACGGGAGGGCGAAGCTGGTGCGCGATGCGGCGCTCTTGGAGCGGATGGCGGTCAACGGGCGGGCGCCGCGGCTGGCCGTGGTGGTGGAGGTGGAGGAGGTGTTCCTGCACTGCGCCAAGGCCTTCCGCCGCTCGAAGCTCTGGGACCCGGCGGCGCGGCAGGACAGGGCCGAAATGCCGAGCCTGTCGAAGATGATCCTCGATCAGACGCGCGGCGCGCCGGAGGATGAGGGCGAGATGGCGAAGATCGACGCCGGGCTGGAAGAGGCCTACGCCAAGTCGATGTATTGAGGGCGGGGCGGGCTGGCTGCCCACCCCGCGGGCGCAGGGTGGGCGGTGGCCGCCTTAGGCGATTTCGACCAGTTCCACGTCGAAGGTGAGGGTCTTGCCGGCCAGTGGGTGGTTGGTGTCGAGCATCACGTGCTCGTCGTTGGCTTCGACCACGGTGACGGGCATGACCTGCCCTTGTGCGGTTTGCACCTGAAGCTGGGTGCCGGGGTCGGTGGGGATGTCATCGGGGAAGGCGGCGCGTTCGACGGCCTGCACGCGGCTGGCGTCGTGCTCGCCGTAGGCTTGAGCCGGTTCGATCTGGACGGAGCGCTTTTCGCCCACTTCCATGCCGGTGACGCCGGCGTCGAGGCCGGGGATGATCTGGCCGGAGCCGAGCTCGAACTGGAGCGGGTCGCGGCCTTGGGAGCTGTCGAAGACGGTGCCGTCATCGAGGGTGCCGGTGTAGTGAATATGAAGCGTGTCGCCGGCCTTGGCCTGGGTCATGGGGTATCCTTTCGGGAGGGGAGGTGGGTTTGCCGGGGCGCGCAGGCGGTGGCCCGGATGTTGCCGGGCAGAGTCGCAAATGGGGGCGCGAATGTAAACCGGGGGTCCCGGGCAAGGAAAAGCCCCGCCGTGCGCGGGGCCGGCGGGGCTTGGATCTGGCAGTTGGCGGGATGTCCGCCGGGCGTGCGCCCTCAGCCGTCGAAGTCGACTTCTTCGATCAGTTTGATCGCGTCGGGACGGAGTTTGGCGATGTCGACGAGGTCGGTGTCATCGGGGGTGAAATCGCCCCAGCCCTTCACCAGTTCGGAGGCCTCGGTGCCGGGGGCGACCGGGTACTCGTTGTTCACCTCGGCGTAGATTTCCTGCGCCTGCGAGGAGGCGAGGAATTCGATGAACTTCACCGCGTTCTCCTTGTTCGGCGCGGATTTGGTCAGCGCAACGCCGGAGAGGTTGATGTGGGTGCCGCCGTCTTCGAAGGTCGGGAAGGTGATGCGGACGCTCTCGGCCCACGGCACCTGCTCGGGGTCGGCCAGCATGGCGCCCATGTAGTAGGTGTTGCCGAGCGAGATGTCGCATTCACCGGCCCAGATCGCCTTGACCTGCGCGCGGTCGTTGCCCTCGGGCTTGCGGGCGAGGTTGGCCTTCACGCCTTCGAGCCAGGTCTTGGTGTACTCGGCGCCGTGGTGGTGCAGCATGGCCGAGACCAACGCGACGTTATAGGCGTGGGTGCCGGAGCGGGTGCAGATGCGGCCCTTCCACTTGGGGTCGGCCAGATCCTCGTAGGTGGTCACCTCGCCGTCGGCCACGCGCTCTTTGGAAGCGTAGACAATACGGGCGCGGGTGGTGACGCCCCACCACTGGCCATCGGGGCCGTGCAGCGCGGCGGGCACGTTGTCTGTCAGGGTCTGGGAGGAGAGCGGCTGGGTGACGCCGGCCTCGACCAGTTCGTTCAGGCGGGAGATGTCGACGGTGAGCACGACATCGGCGGGCGAACGGTCGCCCTCGGCCTGAAGGCGCTCGACCATGCCCTTGTTGAGGAAGGCCACGTTCACGTCGATGCCGGTTTCGGCGGTGAAGGCCTCGGTCAGCGGCGCGATCAGCTCGGGCTGGCGGTAGGAATAGACGTTGATCTCATCGGCCAGCGCCGGGCTGGCGGCGAGGGTGAGGGCGAGGGTCGTTCGCAGCATGGTGTGTCTCCCTGGTTGTGTCGGCTGCGCTTAAACCTGACTCTTTTTGTTGGGTCAATGGGTGAGTTTTTTGGTCGGGATAACGGGCGGGGTGGCGTATGGACGCGGTCGCGCAGGGCGCAGCGTTGTCCGAGAGGCACTCACCCCGCTGGGACGCGCGGGTGCCCTGCTGCGGGCGGGGTGCGGGCAGAGGGTGCGGGAGTGAGTATTTGCATCAAGAAAATGGGTTGGGGCGGCGCCTTGGGGCGCTGGTCAGGCCTTCTCGGCGCGTTTGATTGACGTCCAGAGCGCGTCCATTTCTTCCAGCGTGGCCTGCTGCGGGCTGCTGCCCTTGTCAGCGAGGGCGTCTTCTATCGCGTTGAAGCGGCGGGTGAACTTGGCGTTGGTGCGGCGCAGGGCGGCCTCCGGGTCGATGCCCTTGTGGCGGGCGAGGTTGGTGAGGACGAAGAGCATGTCGCCCATCTCGTCTTCCAGCGCGTCGGCGTCGCCTTCGGCCTCGGCCAGCTCGGCGGCCTCTTCCTGCAGCTTGGCGAGCACGTCCTGCACGTTGTCCCAATCAAACCCCACGCGGGCGGCGCGGTTTTGCAGCTTCAGCGCGCGGGTAAGGGCGGGCAGGCCGAGGGCGACGCCGTCGAGTGTGCGGGTCTCGCCCTTGGCGGCGCGCTCGGCGGCTTTTTGCTTTTCCCAGTCCAGCGTTTGCTGCGCGGCCGATTTGTCGCGCGACTCGGAGCCGAAGATATGGGGGTGGCGGGCGACCATCTTGTCGGAGACGCTCTGTGCGATGGAGGCGAAGGTGAAGTGGCCATCCTCGCGGCCCATCTGGGCGAAATAGACCGCTTGCAGCAGTAGGTCGCCCAGCTCGCCCTCCAGCTCGCCCCATGCCGAGCGGGCAACGGCATCGGCCACCTCGTAGGCCTCTTCGATGGTGTAGGGCGCGATGGTGGCGTAGCTCTGCTCGATGTCCCAAGGGCAGCCCTGATCGGGGTCGCGCAGGCAGGCCATGATGGCGAGAAGGCGCTGCATCTGGCGTGCGTCATCCGGGGTTTGGTCGAAAATCAGCGGGTCGGAAGGGTCGGCCATTGCGGGGGGGCTCCGGATGGGATTTGGTGGCAGTCGTCTCAGCGAAGAGGAACCTCAGCCCATGCCCATCGTCAACCGGATCGCCGGATATTCAGAGGAAATGACCGCATGGCGGCGGCATATCCACATGCACCCCGAGCTGGGATTCGATTGCCACGAGACGGCGGCCTTTGTGGCCGATAAGTTGCGGGCCTTCGGCGTGGACGAGGTGCATGAGGGCATTGCCGAGAGCGGGCTGGTGGCGCTTATCCACGGCAAGGGCGCGAGCAAGCGGCGGCTGGGGCTCAGGGCGGATATGGATGCGCTGCCCATCGAAGAGGCGACCGGGGCAGAGCATGCGAGCACGGTGCCGGGCAAGATGCATGCCTGCGGCCATGACGGGCATACCACGATGCTGCTGGGCGCGGCGAAGTACCTTGCCGAAACGCGGAATTTTGCCGGGACGGTGGCGCTGATCTTCCAGCCCGCCGAAGAGGGCGGCGCGGGTGGCGAGGCCATGGTGAAGGCCGGGATCATGGACAAGTTCGGGATCACCGAGGTTTACGGCATCCACAATGCGCCGGGGATGGAGGAGGGCGAGTTTTTGACCACGCCCGGGCCGATTTTGGCGGCGGTGGACAGCTGGGAGGTGAACGTGAAGGGCGTGGGCGGGCATGGGGCGATGCCGCATCAGACTCGCGATCCGATCGTGGCCGCCGTGGGAATCGTGAGCGCGGTGAACACCATCGTCAGCCGGAACCATTATGCGATGGAGGAGCTGGTGGTGAGCGTGACGCAGATCCACGCCGGGAGCGCCGACAACATCATCCCCGACTCGGCATGGATCAACGGCACGGTGCGGACCTTGCAGCCTGAGGTGCGTGAAATGGTGCGGCGGCGGCTGAAGGAGATCGTGGCGGGGCAGGCGGCGGCCTACGGCGTGGAGGCAGAGTTGATCTACCACGAGGGCTATCCGGCGACGGTGAACGATGCGGCCAAGGCCGGGTTCGCCGCCGATGTGGCCGAGGAGATTAGCGGTGAGGGCCGGGTGGAGCGCGAGGGCACCGCAGAGATGGGGGCCGAGGACTTCTCTTACATGCTGGAGGCGCGGCCCGGGGCCTTCCTTTTCCTCGGGCAGGGGGAGGGGGCCTCGCTCCATCATCCAAAGTATGATTTCAACGACAAGGTGGCGCCGGTGGGGGCCAGCTTCTTTGCCCGTCTCGTGGAGCGGGCGCAGCCGGTGGAGGCCTGAGGAATGGCGCTGGAAGACGCGAAAACGCAGGTGGATCAGGCCTTTACCCGCAAGGAGGCGCGGGGGGCGAGCTTTGAGAACACCTTTGGCGGGGCGACGAGCTTTTTGCGGCGGCGCTACACGAAGGATCTGAGCGGCTATGATCTGGCTGTGACCGGCGTGCCCTTTGACCAGGCGGTGACCAACCGGACCGGCACGCGGTTTGGGCCGAGGGCGATCCGCGAGGCGAGCACGCTGCAGCCCTATGATCCGCCCTATGGCTGGGATTACGACCCGCTGGAGGAGCTGGCGATTGCCGATTACGGCGACATGGCCTTTGACTATGCCAAGGTTTGGGAGTTCCCCAAGGCGCTGGAGGCCCATGTGGCGGGCATTCTCGGCGCGGGTGCCGGGTGCATCACGCTGGGGGGCGATCACTCGATCACCCTGCCGATCCTGCGGGCCCATGCGGCCAAGCACGGGCCGCTGGCCTATGTGCAGTTCGACGCGCACACCGATACTTGGGTGGATGACGACCCGGAGCGGATCGACCATGGCACCTTTGCCTACAAGGCTGTGAAGGAGGGGTTGATCGACGTGGAGCGCGCGGTGCAGGTGGGCATCCGCACGGTGAACCCCGACACGATGGGAATCAAGATCATCGACGCGCCGGAGGTGCATGACATCGGCCCGCAGGCGGTGGCCGAGATGATCCGCGAGCGGGTGGGGGATGCGCCCTGCTATGTGAGCTTTGACATCGACGGGCTGGACCCGGCCTTTGCGCCCGGCACGGGCACGCCGGTATGGGGCGGCCTCAGCTCTGCGCAGGCGGCGGCGATCCTGCGCGGGATGGCGGGCGTGAACGTGGTGGGCGGCGACGTGGTGGAGGTCTCTCCGCCGTTCGACCATGCGGGCATCACTGCCGTGGCGGGCGCCCATGTGGCGATGGAGCTGATCTGCCTTTGGGGCGCTGGCCGGAGATAGGAATGGCGGGCATGACCTGCCGGAGGAGAGAATGAGATGTTCAAGACAACAGTGACGGCATGGCTGGTGCGGCTGGCGATCACATGGGTGGGCGCGGGCGTGATTGCCTTTCTGGTCGCCGACTACGTGCTGCGCGAGAACGTGGAGGCCACGGGCGCAGCGATGGGCGAGGTGAACGCCGCCGTGGGCCGGATCGAGGCCGGGATGGCGGCGTGGGATGGCGAAATCGCGGCGTTGAAGGCGGCTGTGGCGGGGCTTGCTGTGGCAGAGGCGCCTGCGGAAGAGGCTCCGGCGGAAGAGGCGCCTGAAGAGGCGGCGCCGGAGGCTGGGGAGACGGCGCCGGAGGCTGATGAGGGCGAGCCGGAGGAAGACGCGGACGCTGAGGCGCCCTCTGAGTAGGGACTGCGGCTTTGTTCATGCCCTTGGGTGGGGCATGTGAGGCCGGTTCATTGCGGCGGACGAATGAGACAGGGGAGCGCCATGTTCTGGTGGTTGATCGCAATCGGGGCCGTGTTCATGGGGCTGGGGCTGCTGGTGCGGCTTTGGCCCATTCCGGAGGCGCGGCTCAGCGGCCAGCCGGGGCCGGAGGCGCCGGGCTGGCATGCGATGGCGGGCGGGGTGAAGCTGGTGATCCCGAATGCCCCGGCGGATGCCGAAGCAAGGCTGAAGCGGGTGGCGCTGGACGATCTGCGCACCGTCAGCCCGCGCGAGGGCACCTATGTGACGCGCTCGATGATCTGGCAGTTCCCCGATGTCACGCGGGTCTGGCGCGACGGGGCCGGCGCCTTGCACATTCACGCCCATCTGGTGATCGGGCGGAGCGATCTGGGGGTCAACCGGAAGAGGTTGGAGCGGTGGATTGAAGAGGCTGGTCTGGCCGCAGCGAAGAGCTGAGGCAATTGGGCGAAACCTCGCGCCACATCGGCACGTTGAGCGACATCTGGCACTGCGCGGTGAAGCTGCGGCCGCCGACAGTGAGGCAGATGTTCTCGCCCAGTTCGACCCGGCTGCCCTTGCTGTCGGTGCAGTAGCAATCGACGGTCTTGCCGGCTGCGCCGAGGGGGCCTGCGACGAGGCCTGAGAGGGCGAGCGAGAGGGCGAGAAGCCGTTTCATTCCGCCAGCATAGCATGAATGCGGCCTTGACCAAAGCGCGGTGATGGGGGAGAGGGGGCCATGGTTTCAGAAGAGCGATTGGCGGAGATCACGGCACGGTTCGAGTTTCTCGAAGCGCGGATGAACGCGGGTGTCAGCGGCGAGGAGATCGCCAAGCTGGGGCGGGAATATGCCGAGCTGAAGCCGGTGGTGGAGCAGATCGCGGCCTGCCGGCAGGTGCGGCGCGACATTGCCGAGGCGGAGGCCATGCTGGCGGACCCGGAGATGGCGGAGCTGGCGGAGGAAGAGCTGCCGGGGCTGCGGGCGCGGCTGCCGGAGATCGAGGGCGATCTGCAGTTGGCGCTGCTGCCCAAGGACGCCGCGGATGCCCGGCCCGCGATGATCGAGATCCGGCCCGGCACGGGCGGCGACGAGGCAGCGCTCTTTGCCGGGGATCTGCTGCGGATGTACCAGCGCTACGCCGAGGCGCAGGGTTGGAGCTTCGAGGTGCTGGAGCTGGCCGAGACCGAGCTGGGCGGCGTGAAGGAGGCGGTGGCCCATGTGAAGGGCGAGGGCGTGTTTGCGCGGCTGAAGTTCGAGAGCGGGGTGCATCGGGTGCAGCGCGTGCCGGAAACCGAGAGCGGTGGGCGGATTCACACGAGTGCGGCCACGGTGGCGGTGCTGCCCGAGGCGGAGGAGGTCGATATCGACATTCCGGCGCAGGATATCCGGATCGACACGATGCGGGCCTCCGGCGCCGGCGGGCAGCATGTGAACACCACCGATTCGGCCGTCAGGATCACGCACCTGCCGACCGGCGTGGTGGTGACCAGCAGCGAGAAGAGCCAGCACCGCAACCGCGAGATTGCCATGCAGGTGCTGCGCACGCGGCTCTATGACCTCGAGCGGCAGAGGGTGGATTCGGAGCGGTCGGCGGATCGCAAGAGCCAGGTCGGCTCGGGCGACCGGAGTGAGCGCATCCGGACCTATAACTTTCCACAGGGGCGGGTGACGGACCACCGGATCAACCTGACGCTCTATGCGATCGACCGGGTGATGCAGGGCGAGCTGGGCGAGGTGATCGAGGCGCTGGTGGCCGACGATCAGGCCCGCAAGCTGGCGGAGTTGGGCGGGTGAGCACGGTGGGCGCGGCGCTGGGCGCCGTGGCCGGGGTGCTTGCCGCGGGCGGCGTGGAGGGCGCGCAGCGGGAGGCCTCGATGATCCTCGCCCATGTGCTGGGCGTGCCGCGCGACCGGGTCGGGCTGATGCGGGATGATCCGGTGGCGCCGGACGCGCTGGCCGGGGCCGAGGCGCTGGCGGTACGGCGGGCGGCGGGGGAGCCGATGAGCCACATTCGCGGCTGGCGCGAGTTCTGGGGGCGGCGGTTCATCGTGACGGCGGATGTGCTGGACCCGCGGCCGGAGACGGAAATTTTGGTCTCTGCGGCGCTGGAAGAGCCTTTTGCGGATGTGCTGGATCTTGGATCAGGGTCGGGCTGTATCCTGTTGTCTTTGCTGGCAGAACGCGAGGACGCGCGGGGCGTGGGGCTGGAGATTTCGGCGCCTGCGATTGCCGTGGCGGAGCGCAATGCGGAGGCGCTGGGGCTGAAGGGCCGCGCGGGGTTTGTGCAGAGCGACTGGTACGCGCGGCTCCGCGGGCGGTTCGACCTGATCGTGTCCAACCCGCCCTACATTGCGCAAGACGAGATGGCGGGGCTGGCGCGGGAGCTGGCGCATGAGCCGCAGGGGGCGCTGACCGATGGCGGTGACGGGCTGAGCGCCTATCGCGCCATCGCCGCCGGGCTGGCCGATCACCTCGCGCCGGGCGGGCGGGTGCTGGTGGAAATCGGGCCGACGCAGGGGCCGGCGGTGGCCGCGCTTTTCGAGGCCGCCGGGCTGCGCGACGTGGCCGTGCGGCCCGACCTCGACGGGCGCGACCGGGTGGTGACAGGGCGGCGTTGAGGCGGCGGAAGGCCGCAAACCGGCCTATATGTGCCGCATTCACGTGATTTTTTGCTTGTCACCCGACAAAAGGGCCATATAACGAATGTCCAGAGGCGCGGTGCTCGGGCGCACCCCCTCTCGCTGTCATCCAATCGCCGACCGGAATTTTTCGAGACCGCAAATCAGCGGCCGGGTCGAGCAAAAACCGCAACAAGGCGGACCGTAGTATACATGAGATCTTCCAAGTCACGTTCGCGTTCCAAGGGGAACCGCTCGCGCTCCATGGGCAATATCGTCAACCGGGTTTTCGACAGCTCGGGGCCTGAAGGCAAGGTGCGCGGCACGCCGCAGCAGATCATCGACAAATACCAGCAGCTGTTTCGCGATGCGCAGCTCGGCAATGACCGGGTGGCCGCGGAGAACTTTCAGCAGCATGCCGAGCATTACATCCGGATGCTGGGCGAGGCGCAGCGCGAGCAGCAGGAGCGCCAGCAGCAGCAACAGAACAACCAGCAGAACAACAACCAGCAGCACGGCGGCGGCAACGGCGGCCAGGACCGGCAGCAGGGTGATGAGGGCGGCCAGCAGGGCGGAGACGACCGCAAGGGGCGCCAGAACGACCGTGGCGGCGACGCGCAGGGCGATCAGCAGGCCGGACGTCAGGGCGGAGGCTCGGACGTGATGGATGTGATGGACGGCGAAAGCGGCGACAGCGGGCTGGTGGAAACCCCCGAGAGCAAGCCGCAGAAGCCGCGCCGCAAGCGCACCCGCAAGCCTGCCGCAGAGGCGGCAGACGCTGGTGGCGAGAGCGGCGGACAGGAGACCAAAGCGGCGGAGTGACGCCGGCGTTGGTTTGAGGATGTGGGGCGTGCCTGTTGGGTGCGCCCTTTTTCTTTGTGGATGGGGGTGACGTGCGTGGGCTTGGGCCCACGGCACCCCACCCGCCATCCCCTTGGGGGGAACTGCTGGTTTCTGTGCAAGGTGTCGAGGTTGGCGTGGGGGCGCTGCCCCCACACCCCCGGGATTTTCGGAGGACCAATGAGGGGCGAGCTGAGCGCTTCGGCTGTTCAGCCTAGGGTCCGGGCGAGGGCGGCGAATTGCTCGATGGAGAGGGTTTCGGCCCGGGCGGTGGGGGCGATGCCAGCCTCTTCGAGCTTGGCTTCGATCTGCGGGTGCAGGCCTTTGAGGGCGGCGCGGAGCATTTTGCGGCGCTGGTTGAAGGCCTTGGCGACGACCCGTTCCATCGCCGCCGGGTCGGCGGGGAAGGCGGGCTCGGGCCGGGGGCGCAGGTGGACCACGGCGGAGGAGATCTTGGGTGGCGGGGTGAAGGCCTCGGGCGGCAGGGTCAGGGCGATGCGGGCCTCGGCCTTCCACTGGGCGAGCACGGCGAGGCGGCCATAGGCCTTGGTGCCGGGCTGGGCGACGATGCGCTCGGCCACCTCGCGCTGGAACATCAGGGTCAGGCTCTGCCAGTAGGGTGGCCATTCGGCGGGGGTGAGCCAGCGGATCAGCAGCTCGGTGCCCACGTTGTAGGGCAGGTTGGCCACGACGTGGATCGGGCCGTTGAGGTGCGCGCGGGCGTCGACCTCGAGCGCGTCGCCTTCGATCACCTCGAGTTGGCCCGGGTAGGCCTCGGCGATCTCAGCGAGGGCGGGAAGGCAGCGTGTGTCTTTTTCGATCGCCAGCACGCGTCGGGCGCCTTCGGCCAGCAGGCCGCGGGTGAGGCCGCCGGGGCCGGGGCCGACCTCGAGCACATCGGCCTGCGTGAGGTCGCCGGGGATGCGGGCGATGCGGGCAGTCAGGTTGAGGTCGAGCAGGAAGTTTTGCCCGAGCGACTTTTTGGCCGCGAGCCCATGGGTGGCGATCACCTCGCGCAGGGGAGGGAGGCGATCAATCGGGGGCATGGGAGGCGCGGGCGGCGGCCATGCGGCGCGCCATCTCAAGCGCGGCGCAGAGGGAGGCGGGGGTGGCGAGGTCTTGCCCGGCGATGTCGTAGGCGGTGCCGTGGTCGGGCGAGGTGCGGATGAAGGGCAGGCCGAGGGTGACGTTGACGGCGGTGTCGAAGGCCAGCGTTTTGGCCGGGATCAGGGCCTGATCGTGATACATGGCAATCGCCGCATCGTAGCGGGCGCGGGCGGCGGCGTGGAACATGGTATCGGCGGGCAGGGGGCCGGAGAGGGCGAGGCCCTCAGCGCGCAGGTCGTCCAGCGTGTGCTCGATCCAGTCCAGTTCTTCGCTGCCGATCTTGCCGCCTTCGCCCGCGTGGGGGTTGAGGCCCGCCACGGCGAGGCGGGGCGCGGCGATGCCGAAGTCGCGGCGCAGGGCGGTGGCGGTGATGCGGATGGTTTCGGTCAGCAGGCCGGGGGTGAGGGCCTCGGGCACATCGGCCAGCGGGATGTGGATGGTGACCGGCACGCAGCGGAGTGCCTCGGAGGCGAGCATCATCACCGGGCGGCAGGTGCCGCCGGCGAGATGGGCGAGAAACTCGGTGTGGCCGGGAAAGGCGAAGCCTGCGCCCTCGATCAGCGCCAGCTTGGAGATCGGACAGGTGGTGAGGGCGGCGGCGTGGCCGGATTTGACCTCGTCCACGGCGCGGGTGATGGCGGCGATGACGGCGGCGGCATCCTCGGGGTCGGGCTGGCCGGGGCCGCTCTGGCCGGGAAACTCGACCTCGATCAGAGGCAGGGCCTCGCCAGCGACCTCGGCGGCTTCAGACGTGTTGGCGACGGTTTGCACCGGCAGGGCGGCGGGCAGGTGCTTGCGTGCGCCGATGTAGGCGAAGGGCAGGGTGGCGCCGAGACGCTTCCAGGCCTTGACCGCGATTTCGGGGCCGATGCCCGCCGGATCGCCACAGGAGAGGGCGATGGCGGCGGGCGGAGGGCCGGACCGCTCAGGGGTAGGTGATGATGGCATTGGCCTTCAGCTCGGCGAGGTAGCTTTCGGCGTAGCTCGCCACGATCTGGTTGATCAGCTGCTGGCGCACGGCGGCGCGGCGGACTTCGGGCACGCCCTCGACGGCGGTGGGGGCCGGGTCTTCCTCGGCCGAGGCAGCGGCGGCGGCCTCGGAGGCGCGGGCCTGGTCCTCGTCATCGGTGTCGGCGCGGCCATCGCTTTGGCGCGGTGCAACGCCGGAGGTGCCTGCGGCGCTGTCATCGGCCAGCGTGGCGGTGGTGCGGCCGCAGAGCATGAGGAAGACCAGCGCGTTGCCGGAGGTCAGGGCAGTGGAGCTTTCACCCGGGTCGAGCTTGGCCAGTTCGATCGCGATATCGCCGGGCACGTCGCCTGCGGCCTTGGTCTCGCGGGTCAGGCGGTTGGCGGGCAGGCCCTTGGCGATGCCGTAGAGGTCATTGCAGCTGTCGACGCGGGTGCGGATCTTGGCGGCTTGCGCGAGGGTGTCCTCTGTGCGGCCACCGGGGATGAGGAAGCGGGCATATTCCAGCGCGACGGTTTCCTCGCCGGGGTCGGCGCTGTCGATCATGCGGCGCAGTTGGAAGATGGCGATGGCGTTGGGGATCGGGAAGGGCTCTGTCACGCCGCCGGGGGGCAGGGTGAGGAAGGCTTGTGCGATTTGCCCGGGCAAGTTGCCGAGCGGCACAGGCTCGGGCACACGGCCGCCGCGGGCGCGGGACGGCGAGGCCGAATAGCGCCTTGCGGCAGAGGAGAAGGCGGCGTCGGACATGTTGGTGCCGCCGAGTTCGGCGGCGATGCGCTCGGCCTGGGCCGCCGCCGCGGGGGTGTTGGCGGGCAGGATGATCTCGGCGAAATCGACCTTCACCCCGCCGCCCCGGCGCGAGGTGGCGGCGATGGCGTGCTGGATGTCGGTCTCGGTGACCTGAGCCTGCGCAAGCGGCGCGAAGCGGGTGGCCACCACCTGCCGCCAGAGCAGGCCGGCGGCGACGAAATCGCGGTAGCTCTCACGGGCGACGCCAGCGCCTTCGAGCGCCTGAATGAATTGCTCGCGCGAGAGGTTGGCGCGGCCTGCGAACTCGGTTTCGCCCTCGACGATCTGCTCGTCGGTGAGCGCGAGGCCCATCTCGTCGGCGGCAAGGAAACGCAGGCGGTCGTCGATCAGGGCTTCGAGTGCATCCTCTTCGAGATCGCCGGGGCTGCGGAACAGCTTCATCATCATGATGCGCTGTTGGTGCTCGAAGTTGGTGACGGCCTTGCCGTTGATCACCACCACCGGCTTGAACAGCTCGGTGGAGGCGACCTGTGCGAAGGCCGGGGCCGGTGCAGTGAGGGCGGTGGCCGTGGCCAGCGCGAGGCCCGCGAGGAAATGCTTGAAGGTCTGGATCATGGCTGCCCGCCCGATGTTCTCTTGGTTGTTCGGGTTCTTATCGCAAAGGCGGGAGGGTTTGTCACGCCCGCAAGGCACGGCGGCGGCAGCGCAATTGACGGGCCTTTGGCGGGGCTGGCGGGATCGTGATGAGCGCGCGCGCCGGGACGGGCTCAGCCACGGCAGGCGCGGGCGAGGTGGCGCTGGGAGGCGCGGCCCGCGCCAAAGCCGGTGAGCGAGACCTGCAGGCCGATGTCGGTGGTGGGGTCGACGGCGGTGGAGGAGGTAAAGCGGCGGGAGATGGTGAAATCGACCTCGACGCATTCGTTGCGCCATTCGACGCCGAAGGTGGCCTCGGCAGCGCGGTCCTGCTCCACGTCGTAGCGCCAGTCGAGCGAGAGCAGCCAGTTGTCATCGACCTGCCAGGCGGTGTCGAGGGTCAGCTCGTTTACGTCGAGCGGGCGTTCTTCGAGCGGGTTGGCCTCCATCCAGATGTAGGAGCCCGCAACTGCGAGCCGGTCGCTGCGCCATGCGGCGCGCAGCTCGTTCTTGGCGAAGGAGAAATTGTCATCGAAGAGGGCACGGTTGGTGAGGGTCACCCGGTTGGGCAGCTCCAGTTGCACCGCTGCGAGCCAGTCGGACTTGCGCCCCTCCAGCCCCGGATAGCCGGCAAACTGGCCGAGATCTTCGGAGCGGATGATGCGTCCGAGGGTGACGCCGAGGGTCCAGCCATTGGCATCGAAGCGGGTCCAGCGGAGGCCGATGTTGGTGCGCAGCCCGCGCTCGTAGACATCGCCGCCGGGGAAGCGGTCGAGCGAGAAGAGGTTGCCTTCGTCGAGTTCCAGCAGGGTGCTTTCATCGTTGGGCAGGGCGGTGTCGGACTCAGGCGTCCATGCGACCTGCACGATGGGTTCGAGAATGTGGGTGGCGTAGGGCGAGCGGCGGATGAAGGGCCAGCGCAGCTCGACGGCGGCCTGCGGCGTGACTTCGAAGACGCTCTCGGAATAGGCGGCATCGTCGGTGACGCTGGTCCAGTCGAAGTTCACCGCGCCGAGGGCGCCGATCAGGATGCCGTTGCTCAGCAGCCAGTCGCGCCGCCAGTCGAGCCGCGCGGAGGCGCGGGTCACGTCGCGGCCATCGACGATCAGATCGTCATCGGCGCTGTCCACATCCAGCTCGGAGCGGCGGTAGTGGTTGTGCAGGTCGAAGGTGAAGCCCGCCGAGCCGCCGATCCAGCGCGGGGTGAAGCGCTTTTCATAATGCAGGTCGGCGGTGATGGTGGGCTGGGTCTCGTTGCTCTCGCCGTCGCGCAGGGAGCGGTAGGCGGTGATGTTGAACTGGAAGTTCTGGTCGCGCCGGGTGCGGGCGATGGCGACGGTGCTGTCGAGCCGGTCCTTGTCGGAGTAGCCGTAGTCGAGCAGGTAGCCGGTGTCGGAGACGGTCTCGACATCGAAGGTCAGCTCGTAGCCGCGGCCGATGTCGAACTGGCCTTCGACGAAGCCGTAGGAGCGCAGCTCGCCCTCGCGGATGTCATCCTCGGAGACGGCGCCGTTGAAGGTGAGCGTGCCGGCGCGGAAGGCGCGGCGGAAGCGCATTTCCAGCGTGCGGGTGGAGTTGGTGGAGAGGTAGGGCGTGAGCGTGAGGTCGGCGTGGTCGCCCAGGGTGATGAAGTAGGGGATTTTCACCCCGAAGCCGAGCTTGTCGGTGGAGCGAAAGGTGGGAGCCAAAAACCCGGTGGTGCGCTTCAGCGTGGGGTCAGGCAGGCGCAGGCGGGGCAGATACATGATCGGCACCCCGGCAACCTCGAAGCGGGCGCCGTCGAAGTAGAGTTGGCGGGCCTCCTCATCGTGGATGATCCGCTTGGCGCGGATCTGCCAGAGCGGCACGGGGCGTTTGCCGCAGACCTGACAGGTGGAGGCGACGGTTTTGTAGAGCTGCGTGTAGCGGCCGTTCACCCGGTTGATCTCGGCCGCCGCAAGCTGGAGTTGTTGGTTCAGCACCATCCGGGCGGAGCGCAGGAGGCCGTTGCGCAGATCGGTCGAGAGGGCGGCTTCGGAGGCGAGGATCACTGTGTCGGCGCCGTCGGTGAGGGTGATCGGCCCGTCGATCACCAGCATGTTGGTGCTCTGGTCGTAGAGGATGCGGCTTGCGGTCATGCGGGTGGTGCCTTGCAGCACCTCGACGTTGCCGGTGGCGATCAGTTGGTCGTTGCCGGCGATCTCGACGCGGTCGGCCAGCAGCACGGCGTCGTCCTCCGAGGTGGCGGATTGGGCGTTGGCCGGGCCGGTGAGCAAGGCGACGAGGCAGAGGGCCGCAAGGAGGGGAGCGAAGAGCGCGCGCATCATCCGTCCTCCAGATGCAGGAGTAGGGCGAGGGAGGCGAGGATGCCCGCGACGGGCGGTGTCCACGCGGCCATCGACACCGGGATCTGCCCGTTCTCGCCGAGGATCTGGGCGAAGTTTCGGATGAAGTAGAGCGCGAGGCCGAGCATCAGTGCCAGCAGGACCATCACCCCGGTGCGCCCGAAGCGGGTGTGGCGCATGGTAAAGCCTGCCCCCACAAGCACCATCGCCATGAGGAAGAGCGGCAGCGCAAGTTCCATCTGCATCCAGACCCGGTGCAGCTTGGCCGAGAAGCCTGCGCCTTCGAGGTTGGAGATGAAGGCGGGCAGCTCCCAGATCGGGATCGCGGAGGGGGTGCCGAAGCTGTCGCGGATCTGGTCGAGCGTCAGCGTGGAGGGCAGCTCCAGCTCCATCGCGCGGGAGGAGGCGGCCTCGGGATTGGGCACGCCGACGAGGGGCCAGACCTTTGCGTTTTCCAGCACCCAGCGGCCGGGTTCGAGCCGGGCGGAGGCGGCCTCGATCCGTTGGACCGGGCCCTGCACCTCGGCGCCTTCGGGGGCGAAGCTGATGAAGGTGACGCCCTCGAAGGCGGTGCCCTCGAGATTGGCGCGGGAGGCGCGGATGACCATCTGCCCCTCGGGGCCGCCCTGCCGGAGCCAGAGGCCCTCGCCAGAGATCGAGAGCACTGAGCCGCCGCCGGCCTCCAGATCGGCCGACTTTTGCTCGTAGCGGACTTGGGTGGCGGCGACGATGGGGTTCATCACCGCGATGCCGAGGGCGCCGAGCAGCAGGGCGACGACCACCGGGGAGATCAGCGCGCGCATGGCGGAGCGCCCGGCGGCGCGGGTGACCACCAGCTCGGAGCTGCGGGCGAGGCCGAGGAACAGCACCAGCGTGGCCAGCAGCACGATCAGCGGGAGGATGCGGTAGAGCGTTTGCGGCACCGACAGCAGCGAGAGTTCGAAGGCCCCGCCGAAGGAGATGCCCGCATCGGAGAAGCGGCGCATCTGGTCGACGATGTCGAGCAGGGTCAGCAGGATGGCAAAGACCGCGAAGACGCCAGCGAGGGCGAAGGCGAACTTGCGGGCGAAGTAGAGGTGGAGCCTCATGCCGCCGCCTCCGCCGTGCCATTCACCCGGCGCCTGCGGGTGAAGAGGAAGGGCCTGTCGGCATACCACAGCAGGGCTGCGGTGATCGCCAGCCCGACGAGGATTGGCACATAGACCAGCGGCCAGAGCGCGGCGTCCTTGCGCGCGGCCCCTGCGGCCACGGTCTCCAGCACCTGCACCACGATGAGCAGACCGACCGCGACGAGGATCTGCCGCCAGACCCCGAAGCGAGAGAAGCTGCCGGTGATCAGCGTGGCGAAGCCGATCAGCGCCGCCACCAGCGCCATGAAGGGCTGGGCGATGCGCAGGTTGGCCTCATAGGTAAACTCTGCCGGGGAGCGCCCCGTGATCTCCAGTATCTCCGGCGTCGGCGCGAAGAGCGCGGGCGTCGGGTAATGGCGGATGTCTGTCATCGCGAATTCGCGCGCGGTGATCAGCGCGCCGATGTCGTATGAAAAGTCGGAGAAGGCGGTGTTGAAGAGGCGCTCGGTCTCGGCGGAGAGGGTTTGGGCCGCGCCGTCGAACATCACCAGCTTGGGGCCGGTCTCCTGCCGGACGAGAAAGGCGCGGGTGGCGGTGTAGGTGGTGCGTTCACCGGGGTTGCGGGCGTCGGACAGGAACACGTCGCGCAGCTCGCCCTCGGGCGAGATCTGGCGGATGTAGAAGGTGATGCCATCCGCCGGGTGCAGGAACCGCCCCTCGGTGAGGAACCGGGAGGTGATGTTGTTGGCGATTTCGGCCTGCCGCTCGGCCAATTGGCCGCGGGAGGTGGGCACCAGCACATGCACCAGCGCCGCCATCAGCAGCGCCACGAAGAGGCCGAAGAACAGCACTGGCCGCGCCATCCGCCAAGAGGAGAAGCCAGTGGCCTGGATCACCACCAGTTCGGACTCGGAGGCCAGCCGGTTGGTGGCGTAGACCGTGGCGACGAAGGCGGCCATCGGCAGCACGAGGCGGATCACGTTGGGCAGCGAGAGTGCGGTGAACTCCACGAAGACCCCGGCGGACTGGCCATCTGCGATGAGCTGGTCAAACAGGATCACCGCGCGGTTGACCCAGTAGACCGAGACCAGCACGAGCGAGAAGAAGCCGAAGAGCACGAGGAGCTGGGACAGGATGTAGCGGTCGTATTTCGGCACGCGGACTGCCCCGGCGGTGTTGTTCTGGTTGCCGGGAAATCTAGCGGATCGCGGGCGGGGTTGAAACAGGCAATGATGCCGGGGCAGGCTGAGGGTGCGCAGGTTGCGGAAGGTGGCCGAAATGACTGTGGCACCGGAGTACGATTGCATCGTCGCCGGCGGCGGGCCGGCTGGCATGATGGCGGGCCTGCTCTTTGCCCGGGCGGGCTGCCGGGTGATGGTGCTGGAAAAGCACGGCGACTTCCTGCGCGACTTTCGCGGCGACACGGTACATCCCTCCACGCTCGATATTTTCGGTGACCTAGGCCTGCTGGACAGCTTTCTGGAACTGCCCCACAGCCGATTGCCGCGTCTTGGCGGGGTCTTTGGTGACGAGCGGGTGGCGGTGGCGGATTTTTCGCGGCTGAAGGCGCGGTGCCGGTTCATCGCGATGGTGCCGCAGTGGCATCTGCTGGATTTCATCGCGCGGGCCGGGGCGCAATTGCCGGGGTTCGAGCTGCGGATGAGGGCCGAGGTGACCGGGCTGGTGCAGGACGGGCCGGAGGGCGCGGTGCGCGGGGTGACGGTGCGGGAGCAGGGCGGCGAACGGCGCGTGACGGCGCGGCTGGTGATCGGGGCGGACGGGCGGCACAGCCGGGTGCGGGAGGCAGCGGGGCTGCCGCTGAAGGAGGTGGGCGCGCCGATTGATGTGCTGTGGTTTTCGCTGCCGCGTCCGGAGGGGGAGCAAAGCGCCGATGCGCCGGAGCCGCTGGTGCGCAGCCGGGGCGGGCGCATTCTGGTGACGATCGACCGGGGCGATTACTTTCAATGCGCCTATGTGATCCGCAAGGGCGGCGCGGCGCAGGTGCGGGCGGCGGGGATCGAGGCCTTTCGCCGCGAGGTGGCGGCGACGGTGCCTGAGTTTGCCGGGGTGGTGGCGCAGTTGGAGGACGTGGACGCGCTGAAGCTGCTTACGGTGCGCATGGACCGGCTGGAGCGATGGTCGCGCCCGGGATTGGTGATGATCGGTGACGGGGCACATGCGATGTCGCCGATTGGCGGTGTGGGGATCAACCTTGCGGTGCAGGATGCGGTCGCCGCCGCCAACCTTTTTGCCGGGCCGCTGGCGGAGGGGCGGCTTGGGGAGGTGGATCTTGAGGCGCTGCGCCGCCGCCGGGCGTGGCCGGCGCGGGCGACCCAGGCCCTGCAGGGGTTGATACAGAACCGGCTGCTCGGCCCGATCCTCGAGAGCCGCGAGGGCGGCGAAGCGCCGCCGGATCGCGCGCCTTTGCCGCTGCGGATCGTCTCGGCCGTTCCCTGGCTGCAGCGCCGGGTTGGCGCAGTGGTGGGCCTCGGGCTGCGCCCGGAGCACCCGCGCTCGCCCGAGCGCCACCGGCTGGAGCCGCCCGGAGCCTGACGCCGCGCAGCCCCCCCTTTTCCTTCGGGGCTGTTTCGCCCTAGCTATGGGCGGCACGCAATCAAAGGAGTCGCCCCATGACCGATCTGCCCCGTTTCACCATCACCGACACCGATATCGAGGCCATTGCCGGCGCGAAAGGGCGGGTCGTGGTGCTGGTGCCCGAGGAGGGCAAGCTGGATGTGCCCGCGCGGCGGGTGAACCGGCTGAGCCGGGGCGCGCTGAAGCGGCTGGTGGAGAGCGAGAACTGGGGCAAGCTGGAGGAGGGCGAGGCCAAGGAGTTGACCTTCCCTGCGGGCATGGAGACCGAGGTGGTGCAGGTGATCCGCCTGTCGCGCCGCCCTACGGTGGAGGCGGCCCGGCGTGCGGGCGCGCTGATCGGCAAAGCAGCGGGCGAGGGCCCGGTGCTGGTGCTGGCGGGCGCCACCAAGCGGGCGGGCGAAGTGGTGCTGGGCGCGCTGCTGGGGGCCTATGACTACGTGGAGATGACCTCGAAAGAGGCCAAGCCTGCGGTGGAGATCACCGTGATGGCGAACAATCCCGATGAGATCGACGCGGGCGTCGTGCAGGCGATGGCCGAGGGTGTGGCCTTTACCCGCGATCTGGTGAATGCGCCGGCCAACGTGCTGACCACCACCAGCTTTGCCGACCGGCTGAAGGCGCTGGAGGGCGATGGGCTGACGGTGGAGGTGCTGGAGGAGGACGAGTTGGAGAAGCTCGGCATGGGCTGCCTCTTGGGTGTGGGCATCGGCTCGGAAAGCCCCTCGAAGGTAGTGGTGATGCAGTGGAATGGCGGCGGAGACGAGCCGCCGCTGGCGCTGGTGGGCAAGGGCGTGGTCTTTGACACCGGCGGCATCAGCCTCAAACCTGCGGGCGGCATGGAAGACATGACGATGGACATGGGCGGTGCGGGCGTGGTCAGCGGCGTGATGCAGCTGATGAAGGCGCGCAAGGCCAAGGCCAACGTGGTCGGCCTCGTCGGCCTCGTGGAGAACATGCCCGATGGCCGGGCGCAGCGGCCCGGCGATATCGTCACCTCGATGAAGGGCGACACGGTGGAGGTGATCAACACCGACGCCGAGGGCCGCCTCGTTCTGGCCGATGTGATGTGGTACGCGCAGGAGCGGTTCAAGCCGAGCGCGATGGTGGACCTCGCCACGCTGACCGGGGCGATCATCGTGGCGCTGGGCCATGAGAACGCGGGCGTCTTCTCCAACGACGACGGGTTTGCCGGGGCCTTCCTGAAGGCTGCTGCCGCAGAGGGCGAGGGCGCGTGGCTGATGCCGCTGGGCAAGGCCTATGCCAAGCAGCTGAAGAGCCGGAAGGCGGATGTGAAGAACGTGGGCACCCGCTGGGGCGGGTCTGTCACCGCTGCCGAGTTCCTCAAGCGCTTCGTGAAGGACGAAACGCCGTGGATCCACCTCGACATTGCCGGGGTGGCCCAGCCTGCCGATGCGCCTGCGCTGGGGCCGAAAGGCGCCTCGGGTTGGGGCGTGCTGGCGCTGAACCGCATGATCGCGGACGGTTACGAAGGCTGAGCGGCATGGGCAAGGCCATGTTCTACCACCTGACCCAGCGGCCCTTGGAGGCGACCCTCCCGGTGCTGCTGGAGCGCAGCCTTGCTGCGGGCTGGCGGGTGGCGGTGAGGGGCCGAGACCCGGGCCGGATGGGCTGGCTCGACGAGAAGCTGTGGCAGGGGCCGGATGAGCAGTTTCTGGCCCACGGGCTGGCGGGCGGGCTGCATGACGCCTTGCAGCCGGTGCTGCTGACCACCGAGGCCGCGCTGCCCAATGGCGCCACCTGCCTGATGGCGGTGGATGGCGCGGCAGTCGAGGCCGGCGAGGTGGCCGCGCTGGAGCGGGTTTGCGTGCTCTTCGACGGGCATGACCCGGATGCGGTGCAGCACGCACGGGGCCAGTGGAAGGCGCTCACCGGGGCTGGTGCTGCGGCCGAGTACTGGTCGGAAGAGAGCGGGCGCTGGGAGAAGAAAGCGGAGAGCGGCGGGTAGGCGCCGCTCTTCGGTATGGCGGGAAAAATCCCGCCCTGCGCTGGTGGCGCGGGCGGGAAGGTTCGGCCATCGGGTGGCCGGGTTGGCCGGAGGCCCAAGAAGGATTTGAGCCTCCGGCGGGAGATTTTTTTGCCAAGAAGATGAGCGGGTTACTCGGTGACGCAGCTGTAGCTGGCTGCGGCGTTGAGATCGTTGGCACCCTCGTTCAGCCGGGCGAAGGCGGGGTATTCGCACATCGGGCGGCTGCGACCTGCGGTGGCTTCGGCGGCGTCGGTCATCACGAGGCCCTCGGGGGCGGTGCCCTCTTCGACCCATGCGTCCAGCGCATCAAGGCTGGACCAGCGCATCTGGAACTCGCCGGAGCCGTGGCCGAAGCCGGGGACCAGCCAGAAGCGCAGGAAGTCGCGGGTGGCGTCCTCGCCCATTTCGGCCACCACGCGCTCGTACCAGTCGACAGTATTGCCGAAGGGGATGGCGAAATCGGTGATGCCGTGCATCAGCAGCACCTTGGCGCCCTTATCGGCAAAGCCCGACATGTCGGCGGCCACGGCATCGGTGATTTCGGACAGTTCGGTGAGCCGGGCGGCATGGGCGGAGGGGTCAAACTCCAGCGTGTTTGCCTCTGGGTCGGCCAGCACGGCGTAGCGCAGCATCGGGTCGGCCAGCACGGCGAGGCCGAAGTTGGCCACCGGGGTGGGCGGGCTCGTCGGCTCGGGCGAGGAGCCCATGCCCCAGAGGCCGTAGAGATCGCCCGCGAGGTAGATCGGCCAGCCGGAGAAGCCCTCGGCCCCGCCTTGCAGCGGCGGGGTTTCGGTGCGGGTGGCGATGACATCGAGCGCTGTGATCTGGGCTTGGGTCAGGCACTGGCCCTCTTGCGCAGTGTCGCCCTCGCAGGCGAGCGACTGCACGTCGAAGGCGGATTCGCAGGCGGCGATGTTGCCGATGAGCCGGTCTTCGGCGCCGTCGAGGCTGTCGCAGGCGGCGAAGATCGCGCCGTTGAGCAGTTCGACATCGGCGGGAGACATGTAGGCGCCCTCGGCGTAGAATGCCTGGCCTGCGCGGTTGCCTGAAAGCTGCAGGCCGACGAAGGGGTTGGCGGGGTGGACGACAACGGCGCCGTCGTAGTCATCGGGCCAGCGCTGGATGGCGATCATCGCCTCGTGGCCGCCCTGCGAGCTGCCTTGGAAGTAGGTGCGGGAGGGGGCCTCGCCGTAGAAGGCCTCGAGCGCGGCCATGGCGGCATCGCGAGTTTTCTTCAGTTGCTCGCCGCCGAAGTTGCGCAGGGATTCCTCGTTCCGCATGAACTCGCCGGAGAGTGAGGAGCCGGATTGGTGGCCGCTGTCGCTGCCCCATGTGGCGTAGCCCTTTTCGAGCGGGGTCGGCTCGGAGGCGGGGTTGAACTTGGCCTGATCGAGACCGGTGACGAGGGCGCCATTGTAGCCGCCACCGCCGTAGTGGAGGGCCTTGCCGTTCCACTCGGCGGGGAGGTTGACCTGAAAGTTGATGTCGGGCGCCGAGGGATCTACCGGGTCGATGGCACCGTTGATCTGGCAGTAGGGCGTGGGCGTTTCGATGAAGGTGGCGGTGTGGATGTCGGCGCCGCCGCTGGGCAGGCCGATGGCCTCGGGCGCGACGGAGAGGCCGCGCAGGGCGGCGCAGCCTTTGGCATCGGGGGCGGCGGTGGCGAGGCCGGGGCTGCCGGCAAGCAGCAGCGCGGCCGCGGTCAGGCGGGTGCGTTTCATGGTTTTCCTCCCTAGGTGCGCCAACAGGGCGCATGCACCGAGGGTCGGGCCGGGGCGGAGCGGGGGCCAATGAAAAATATGCCCGACGCATAGAAATCCGCTTGAGCGGGTCAGCGCTGGAGGATCATCTCGCCGCGGGAGAAGCTGACGGAGGCGAAGCGTTCGAGGTAACGCATGCCGAGGAGGGAGCCCATCATCTCACCATCATTCACCAGCGCGGTCACACCGCGGTCGGTGATGTCGCCGAGGCGCACCTCGTCGAGCCGCACGAGGGCAGTGCGGACCTCGCCGTTCGCCGTGTTGGCGCGGCCCATGTAGGCGAGGCTCTCGGGGTCGATCCCGGCGGCGCGAGCATCGTCGCGGCTGAGCACCATGTCGGAGGCGCCGGTGTCGACCACGAAGCGGGTGGGGGCGCCGTTGATCTCGAGCGTCAGATAGTAGTGCCCATCGGGAGAGACCGGCACCTCGACCCGGCCATCGCCCTCGAAGACCGATTGCTGCGGCATCACCTCGCGGCGCACGTCATCCCAGAGGCCATAGGCCACGATGACGCCGAGAAAGATGAAGACCCAGAGTGCGGCGTGGCGCGCGGTCTGGCCCCAGTTGGTGCGGCCGGACACGAAGAAGTAGCTGCCCACGAAGACGCCGAGCAGGATGAGGTAGGTGAGCCGTCCGAGGGTATCGCCGTCCATATCAGATATTTAGGCGGGGGCGCGGCGCATTTCTAGAGCAGGGAGAGGTCGCGCAGGCCGTCGATCACGAATTGGACCGAGAGGGCGGCGAGCAGCATGCCGAGCAGGCGGGTGGCCACGTTGATGCCGGTCTTGCCCAGCAGGCGCGACAGAAGCCCGCCGCCGAGAAACAGGATCAGGACGATGGTGAGCACGGTGGCCATGACGCCGATCACCTGCAAGGTGGTCGTCCAGTCGGCATTGGGGGAGCCGGAAAGCAGGATCATCGAGGCAATCGCGCCCGGCCCGGCGATGAGCGGCGTGGCGAGCGGGAAGATGGAGGGATCGGGGCGATCTTCCTCGGCCTGATCCTCGCGGCGCTTGGTGCGGCGCTCGAAGAGCATTTCGAGCGCGGTGAGGAACAGCAGCAGGCCGCCGGAGATGCGGAAGGCTGGCATGGAGATGCCGACGAATTCGAGCACCGCCTCACCGGCAAGGCCGAAGATCAGCAGGATGGAGAAGCCGATGGCCACGGCGCGGATGGCGATGGCGCGGCGGCGGCCCTCTGTTTCGTCATGGGTGAGCGCGGCGAAGAGCGGGGCGAGGCCCAGCGGGTCGATCACAACGAAGAGGGTGACGAAGGCAGAGATGAGGAAGGCGGTATCCATGCCCCCGCCTAGGGCGAAAGGCGCGGCGGGGCAAGACCCACCGCGCCGTAGCGATCAGTCGAGAAAGGCCTTTTCGACCACGTAATGCGCGGGCTTGGAATTGGCGCCCTCTTCGAGGCCGTATGCCTCGAGCATCTCCTTCAGCTCGAGGTTGAAGGCGAGGTTGCCGCAGATCATCGCGCGGTCGGTCGTGGGGTTCAGCTCGGGCACGCCGAGGTCCGAGAATGCCTCGCCTGTGCGCATCAGGTCGGTGATGCGGCCCATCTTGGCGCTCTCTTCGCGGGTGGTGGTGGGGTAGTACTTGATCTTCTTCCAGAAGCCCTCGCCGATCACCTCGTTCAGCAGCTCGTCGTCCTTCAGGCCTTCGATCAGGTCGCGGCCATAGGTCAGCTCGCCAGCCTCGCGGCAGGTGTGGGTGATCACCACCTCGTCGTAATCCTCGTACGTCTGCGGCTCGCGCAGCAGGGAGGCGAAGGGGGCGAAGCCGGTGCCGGTGGCGAAGAACCACAGGCGCTTGCCGGGCAGCAGGGCGTCATGCACCAGCGTGCCGACGGGCTTGGGCCGCAGGATCAGCTCGTCGCCGGGCTGGATGTGCTGGAGCTTGGAGGTGAGCGGGCCGTCCTGCACCTTGATGGAGTAGAACTCCAGTTCCTCGTCCCAGGAGGGGGAGGCGATGGAATAGGCGCGCAGCAGCGGCTTGACCTTGCCGGTCTTCGGATCTGGATCGCCCATGAGGCCGATCATCACGAACTCGCCGGAGCGGAAGCGCAGGGAGGCGGGCCGGGTGCAGCGGAAGCTGAACAGACGGTCGGTGTAGTGCTTCACCTCCGTCACGGTCTGGGCATCGGGGAGGGCGGGCTTGGCTTTGACGGGTTGTGCGGCTTGTTCGGTCACGGGGCTCTGTTCGGTCATGGATACTGGTCGCTGGCTCTTACAGCCTGGCGGCTCCTTGCTGCTTTGATCTCTATCAGGATTTTTGAAGGCGTTCCAAGGGGCTCAGGCGCGCAGGCGCGCCTGATAGTCGTTTGCCTGCCAGTCGGCGCGGAACTTCCACTCAGCCTCGGGCTGGCGTGCGGCCAGCTCGGGGGAGATCTCGACCTCGTCGAACCCACAGCGCCGGGCCATTGCATATTGGTCTGAAATAACGTGACCGGCAGCGCGCAGACGGCCCGAGAAGCCCATGCGGCGCAGGGTGCGGGCATGGGTGAAGCCGCGGCCATCGGCGAAGCTGGGGAAGGCGACGCGGATCAGGTCGATCTCGTCGAGACGGGCCGAGAGCGTGGCCGGATCGTCGGCGGGGCCGAGATCCACCGCGAGCGCGGGGGCGGCGGAGTTGGCGCCCAGCTCTTCGAGCGGGGTGAAGCCGTGGGTCCAGTCTTCTGCCGTGAAGCCGCTGTCGGTGACGATGATGTTTGCAGTCTCGGTCGTAAGCTCGGTCATGTCAGGCGCTCTTTCTCTCGGGGGCGGCTTCGGCGACGGGGTCGGAGGCGGGCTCGGACACGGGCAGGGGGCCGCGGACCACTTTGCCGTCGATGAAGTGGATGCCGCATTCTTCCTTTTCCTCGCCGCGCCAGCGACCAGCGCGCGGGTCTTCGCCCTCTTTCACGGGCGTGGTGCAGGGCCAGCAGCCAATGGAGGGGTAGCCCTTGGCGACCAGCGGGTGCCGGGGCAGGTCGTGCTCATCCATGTAGGCCTTGAGGTCGGTGGCGGACCAGCCTGCGAGCGGGTTCACCTTGACCCGGGGGCCTTCGCTTTCGAAGTAATCGAGTGCCGCGCGGGCCTCGGCCTGAAAGCGTTTGCGGCCCGTGACCCAGCCATCATAGGCCAGCAGGGCATTGGCGAGCGGCACGGTCTTGCGCAGGTCGCAGCAGGCGTCGGTGGAGCGCTTGTGCAGGGTATCGTCCGGGTCGGCCTTGGCCAGCTCGGGCGCGGGGGCACGCACCACCTCGATGCCGGTGAGGCCGAGCTGTTCGGCCACATCGGTTTGATATTGCAGCGTTTCTTCAAAGAGCATCTGGGTGTCGATGAAGAGCACCGGCGCGGCGCGGTCGATCTGGGAGATCATGTGCAGCAGCACCACCGACTCGGCGCCGAAGGAGCTGACGGTGGCGATGCGGCCCATCGCCGGATCGGTCAGGGCGTGGCGCAGAACCTCCTGCGCCGTCGCCCCGGCGAACCGTTCGTTGAGGGCGCGGGCCTCGGAGGCGGCGCGGGCTTCGGCCACCTCGTCGGTCACGCCTGTGACGGTATCACGCGGCATTGCGGGCCTCGCTTTCGGGGTAGAGGGCGGCCTTGAAGGGCGCATCCCCAAGGCGGCGGAAGGTGGCGAGGAAGGTCTCCTCGGGCGCGTCGCGCAGCTCGAGGTAGGCCAGCATCAGCCGCTCGATGGCGGGCACGATCTCTTCGGCGGAGAAGCCCGGCCCCATGCGAGTGCCGATGGCCGCATCCTGCGTGCCGTCGCCGCCCAGCGTGACCTGGTAGTTCTCGACGCCAGCGCGATCCAGCCCGAGGATGCCGATGTGGCCCACGTGGTGGTGGCCGCAGGCGTTGATGCAGCCGGAGATCTTGATCTTCAGCTCACCGACCTCGTGCTCGATCTTCAGCTCGTCGACGCGGGTGGCGATTTCCTGCGCGATCGGGATCGAGCGGGCGGTGGCCAGCGCGCAGTAATCCATGCCGGGGCAGGCGATGATATCGGAGGCCAGCCCGATGTTGGCCGTGCCCAGCCCGGCAGCCTTCAGCGCCGCGTGGATCGCGGGCAGGTCGCCCTTGTGGACATGGGGCAGGATGACGTTCTGCTCGTGGCTGATGCGCAGCTCTCCGTGGGCATACTCTTCCGCCAGGTCGGCCATCAGGCGCATCTGGTCGGAGGTTGCATCTCCGGGTGTCTTACCGTGGGCCTTTATCGAAATTGTGACAATCGCATGGTCAGCATCGCGGTGCGCGGTCAGGTTGGTATCGGCCCATGCACGGAACACAGGGTCCATCTCGCGGGCGGCCTCATAGGCGGCCACGTCGCCCTCGCGCAGCGCGGGGGTGGCGAACTGGGCCTTGATCGCGGCGAGCATCTCTTGGTCGACGCCGGTGAACTCGGGGCGGATCTCGGCAAAGCGGGCCTCGATCAGCTCGCGCATGGTGTCGATCCCGTTCTCGTGGACGGTGATCTTGATGCGGGCCTTGTACTTGTTATCGCGGCGGCCGAGCGTGTTGTAGACGTGAACGATGGCCTCGCAGTAGGGCAGCAGGTCGGCCTCGGGGAGGAACTCGCGCACCACCTTGCCGATCATGGGCGTGCGGCCCAGACCGCCGCCGATGATGACCTTGAAGCCGATCTCGCCGTTCTGCTCGACCAGTTGCAGGCCGATGTCATGGGCGCGGATGACCGCGCGGTCGGCCTCGGCCCCGGTCACCGCGATCTTGAACTTGCGGGGCAGGAACTGGAACTCGGGATGATCGGTCGACCACTGGCGCAGCAGCTCGGCGTAGGGGCGCGGATCGGCCACCTCGTCGCCGGCGGCACCGGCGAAATGGTCGGAGGTCACGTTGCGGATGCAGTTACCGGAGGTCTGGATCGCGTGCATCTGCACGTCGGCCAGGGCCTCGAGCATATCCGGCACGTCTTTCAGCGCGGGCCAGTTGTACTGGATGTTCTGACGGGTGGTGAAATGGCCGTAGCCCTTGTCCCATTTGTCGGCGATGAAGGCGAGCTGGCGCATCTGGCGGGCCGAGATGGTGCCATAGGGGATGGCCACGCGCAGCATGTAGGCGTGCAGCTGGAGGTAGAGGCCGTTCATCAGGCGCAGCGGCTTGAACTCGTCCTCGGTGAGCGAGCCGTCGATGCGGCGCTCCACCTGGGCACGGAACTGGCTGACGCGGTTGCGGACGAAAGCTTCGTCGAAGTCGGTATAGCTGTACATCAGAGGTCCACCTGTTTGCCGTGGGCGTAGTTGGAGGGGCCGGTGGCGCGGAAGGCCTCGCGGAAGTGGGTGGGCTTGGGGCCCTTGGGCGTGGCTTCGGCGTCGGCGAGATAGGCGCCAACGATCTCGGAGGCCTGCAGCGCGGCGGCGGAGAGCGCGGCCTCGGCGGGGGCTTCCTCGGTGAAGAGGCGGGCATCCTCGTGGCGGCGCGACCACTCGCCGGAGTTGGTGAGATAGATCACATCGCCTTCGATCAGCGCATTGGCCGTGACGACCTTGGGGGTGAATGGCTTGGGCATTACTGGGCGGCCTTCAGCTTGAGTTCGGTGGCGGCGTCGCGCGGAGCGAGGCCATAGAGGAGGACGGCGGGGCCGGAAAGGCCCTCGACCGTCTCGGGCAGGGCGGCAAGGGTGGTATGCAGGATGCGGGTATCCGGGCGAGAGGCGTTCTCGACCACGGTGACATCGGTGGCGGGGGAGGCGCCGTGCATCATCAGGCGGCCCTGAAGGAAGCGCGCGCCCTTCTTGGCCATGTAGATGGCGGCGACGGCACCGGGCGCGGCCAGCGCGTGCCAATCCTGCTCGGTGAAACCCTTTGTGTCATGCCCGGTCAGAAATCGCAGGTCGGAGTTGCGGCCCCGCTTGGTCAGGCTCTGGCCGATGGAGGCGGCAGCGGCGGAGGCGGCGGTGATGCCGGGCAGGATGCGGGTGGCGATGCCGTGGGGGGCAAGCGCATCGAGCTCTTCGTCGAGGCGGCCGTAGACGCCGGGATCGCCGGCCTTGAGGCGCACGACCTTTTCGCCCTTCAGCGCATGGCCGACGATCAGCGCATTGATCGCCTCCTGCGGGGTGGATTTGCCGAAGCCGTGCTTGGCCACGTCGATCATCAGCGCCTCGCGGCGGGCGAGTTCGAGGATCTCGGGCGAGACGAGGCCATCGTGGATGATCACCTCGGCCTCATCCAGCGCGCGGCGGGCGGCGAGGGTAAGCATCTCGGGATCGCCGGGGCCAGCGCCGACAAAGGCAACTTCGCCTGGCTCGGGGGCCTCGGAGAGGTGGCGGGTGAGCAGCGCGTCCAGCGCCTCGCGGGCGTTGTCTTCGCCCTTGGCGAGCGCCTTGGGGCCCTCGTTGAAGTAGTAGTCCGCCCAGAAGTCGCGGCGCTTCTTGCCCATCGGCAAGGCATCGGCGGCGGCGCGGAAGGCCTTGCCGATGCGGGTGAGCAGGCCGAGCGAGGTGGGCAGGCGCTCTTCGAGGTCGCGCTTGATTGCGCGGGCGAGCACGGGGGCGGCGCCCTCGGTGCCGATCGCCACGGTCACCGGGTCACGGTCGACGATGGCGGGGGTGATGAACTGGCTGTTGTGCAGGTCGTCCACGATGTTGACCAGCGCACCCTCGGCCTCGGCCAGCGCCTTGATGCGGGTGTCTTCGGCGTGGTCTTCGTTGGCGCCATAGGCGAGGCGGCTGCCGGTGAAGTCGCCCGCACGGGCGGCGCGGCGGTGGAGCGTGAGGCGGCCCTCATCGGCCAGCGTTTCAAGATCGGCATGGGGCTCGGCGGCGAAGACGTGAATGTCACCTTCCGTCTTCAGCAGCAGGCGCAGCTTGGCCAGCGCGGCCTCGCCGCCACCGGAGAGGGTGACGCGCTCACCAAGGAGGTTCACGAAGATCGGAAAATGCTGCATTGCGGCGGCTCCTGTTGCGTAGGGGAAGATATAGAATTTTGTTCTGGAAATTGGCAGGGCTTCGCGGCAGTTAGGGAAAAACGTTCCGAGAAACTCCCCTGTAGGGCCGGAATTCCAACAAAGCTGGAGAAATGCGAATGTCCGTCCGTCTGGACAAGATCGACCGGAAAATCCTTGCGGAACTGCAAGCTGACGCAGCGCAATCCTTGGACGAAATTGCCAAGAAAGTGGGCAGTTCGAAGACGCCGGTTTGGAATCGGGTGCGCAAGATGCGGGAGGCCGGGGTGATCCGGCAGAACACCGTGCTGCTGAACGCCGAAGCGCTCGGCTTGGAGGCCTGTTTTTTCGTGCTAATCCGCACCTCCGAGCATGAGGCGGACTGGCAGCAGAAGTTCCTCAAGGCGCTGCGGGCGAGGCCCGAGGTGCTGGAGGCGCACCGACTGGCGGGGGATATCGATTACATCCTGAAAGTGCAGGTGACGAACGCGCGCGCCTACGACGAATTTTACCAGGCGCTGATCTCGGAGGTGAAGATCCACAACGTGACGGCGCTGCTCTCGATGGAGGAGATCAAAAGCACCACGGCGTTGCCTGTGGGTGGGGAGTGAACCTGGAGCCTGTGCGTGCTCCGGCCTGCGGGTGGCTGCATGGATTTAGCAATGAAGTGAGGCGGTTGGCCGGGTAAGTTAATTTGCCTCGGCGAGCGCGTCGAAGACCGGTTCGAGCTTGCGGGCGAGGCCGGTGGAGAGGCCGTCGCGGATGACGCTTTGCTCGCCTGCGCCGATGCCGGAATCCTCCCAGAGCACCAGCCGCCCCTCCGGCACCTCGCGGTAGAGCGAGGCCCAGATCATGCCGCTGTTCGGCCCGGCGGTGGCGCGGATGTAGAAGGTCAGGTTGAGCGGCGCGATGAAGCCGAGGTCTTCGGGCGTGGGCGGAAACGCATCGGTGCCGAAGCCCCATTCAGTCAGGCCGAGGTGGCGGTGCTTCAGGCCTGCTTTGGAGGCCATGCCGGCGACCGAGGTGGCCAACGGTGCGCACATATCGTTGGCGAAGCTCTCGCGGGTGAGGGTGACGCATTGGCTGATGATGCCATCGTAGCCAGAGGCCCGCTCGGGGGTGAGCACACGCTCCTGCGCGGTGGCCGGAGAGAGGGAAAGGGCGAGGAAAAGAATGGCGAACCGCATGAGAAACTCCTGAATGAATGGTCAGGAGGTTAGGCGGTGACGATTAGCTTTTCCAGCCCGTGAAAGTGGTAGACGGGAGCGTAGAGCGGCGGCTCGGCCAGCGTGAGACCGGGGCAGGCGGTGAACAGGGCGGGCAGGGCGATTTGCAACTCGAGCCGGGCGAGCGGCGCGCCGACGCAAAAGTGCAGCCCGGCGCCGAAGGCCATGTTGGAGGGGCCACGGCGGGTGGGGTTGAAGCTGTCGGGGTCGGGGTAGGCATCGGGGTCGCGATTGGCCCCGGCGAGCAGGCATGAGATGCGCTGGCCGCGTTTCAGGTGATGCCCGTAAATCTCGAAATCCTCGCGGGCGATGCGCTCGAAGATGTGCAGCGGCGGGGCGTGGCGGAGGATCTCTTCGGTCAGCAGCAGGGCGTTCTCGGCAGATGAAGCATGGGCTGCAAGCTCATGTTCACAAACGAGTTTCACCCCGTTTCCGAGAGAGTGAACGGTGGCCTCGTGCCCCGCGTTCAGCAGCAGGATGACCGTGGAGGTCAGCTCGTCGGCGGTGAGTTTCTCGCCCTCGGCTTCGGCGGCGGTGAGCTGGGAGATGAGGTCATCGGAAGGGCTGGCGCGGCGGCGGGTGATCTCCTCGGCGAGGAAGGCGGTGAACGCCTGCGTGGCGGCGATGGCGGCCTCTTCCATCTCGCGGGTGCGGCCCGCCTGATACATGCCGACCATCGCGTTGGACCAAGCCAAAAGGTCGGGCGCGCGGGCCACATCGACGCCGAGCAGGGTGGCGATGGTGATCACCGGGAGCGGGCGGCAGAAGGCCTCGAGCAGGTCGAAGGGGCCGGAGGGGAAGCGGGCGATGAGATCGGTGCAGAGCGCTTCGATCGCCGTGCGCTGCGCCTCGACGGTGGCGGAGGTGAAGGCCCGCAGCACCAGCCCGCGCAGGCGGGTGTGGCGGGGCGGGTCCAGCTCGAGCATCGAGTGGGCCTCGACATCGTAGAAGGGTTGCAGCCGTTCGGGCACGGGGGGCGCGAGATCGGCGGGCATCTCGCGGCCAAGGCGACGGTCTTTCAGCAGGCGTTTGACCTGCGCGTAGCCTGCGGCGGCGAGCTGGCCATAATCCTCCCACAGAAACAGGTCACCGGCGGCGCGGGCGCGGTGGTAGAACGGGTAGGGGTCTTGCACGAAGGCCGGGTCGGTCGGGGATTGGGAGAGCGCCTGCATGGCGGCGACGCTTTCAGATGCGCATCGGATTGTCTAGGAAGAGGCATGACGCGACGGTGGCTCGTTATCTTGCTCTACCTCGCCGCGGCGGCGCTGATCAGCGTGGCGGCGGGTTGGGGGGCTTTTGTTTCGGCGCTGGACGAGGTGGAGCGGCGCGGGCAGAGCGATTTGCGGCTCACGTCGCAGCGGCTCACGACGCAGCTTCAGAGCTATGCCGAGCTGGCGGTGGCGCTGGCCGACCGGCCTGAGCCGCAGGCGCAGGTGGCGGGGCGGGGCCCGTCTGACTGGGTGTCGAGCCTTTTGGTGCGCCACGCGGATATGACCGGCAGCGCGGCGATCTTTCTGACCGACGAAGACGGGCGGATGCTGGCCTTTACCGGCGAGACCGCTCCGGCGC
Source organism: Oceanicola sp. (assembly GCA_017792405.1). Classification (GTDB taxonomy): domain Bacteria; phylum Pseudomonadota; class Alphaproteobacteria; order Rhodobacterales; family Rhodobacteraceae; genus Vannielia. The sequence goes on along the minus strand of CP051231.1, from coordinate 1,968,213 downwards.
AGCTGACCGGCCCCGAGATCGTGCGGGCCCGGCAGGGGGCGCTGGGGAGCAGCCATAGGGTGGCGGAGGAGAGCGGGCGGCGGCTCTACTCCTTTGCCGCGCCGATCTTTGCGCCGGACGGGCCGGTAATGGGGATCGTGGTGGTGCAGGCAGACCTGCGGCTTATCGAGCTGGACTGGGCGGGCGACCCGGTGCCGGTGTTCTTTACCGACAGCGATGGCGTGGTGTTCGTGGCGAACCGGACCGAGCTTTTGATGATGAGCCGGGACGGGACGGCGGGCGAGGGGGTACACGCGGGCGCGGCGTTGAAGCCATTCATTGGCTACCGCCCGTGGCAGGCCGGTGGGCGCGACCTGTGGTGGGTCGATGGCGGGCCGTATATTCCGCGCGCGGCGTTGCATCTGGTGCAGGAGCTGCCGGTGATCGGGATGCGGGGCGAGGCGCTTATCTCGCTGGCACCTGCGTTGCGGCTGGGGGCCTTGGCGGCGGCGGCGGTGGCGGCGCTTTGCCTCGGGTTCGGGGCCTTCCTGTTTTTGCTGTCGGAGCGGCGGCGGGCGCTGGCGGAGCGGCTGGGCGTGGAGGCGCGGGCCAACGCGGTGCTGGAAGCGCGGGTGGAGAAGCGCACCGAGGCGCTTCAGGCGGCAAACCTGCGGCTGAAGGCGGAGGTGCACGAGCGCAAGGAGGCCGAGGCGGCGCTGCGGCGGGCGCAGGCGGAGCTGGTGCAGGCGGGTAAGCTGAGCGCCTTGGGGCAGATGAGTGCGGGCCTGAGCCACGAGCTGAACCAGCCGCTGATGGCGATCCGCTCGTTTGCGGAGAATGCCGAGAGTTTTCTGGACCGGGGCAGCCCGGAGAAGGCGGCGCAGAACCTTGGCCGGATCGGCGACCTCGCCCGGCGGATGGGGCGGATCATCCGCAATCTTCGGGCCTTTGCCCGGCAGGAGAGCGAGCCGATTGGCCGGGTCGATCTGGGCGCGGTGGTGGAGACGGTGCTGGAACTGGTGGAGGGGCGGATGGTGCAGGCGGGCGTGGCGCTCGACTGGGCCGCTCCGGATGCGCCGGTGATGGTGCGGGGCGGGGAGGTGCGCTTGCAGCAGGTGGTGTTGAACCTCGTCAGCAACGGGATCGATGCGATAGCGGGGCGCGAGGAGGCGGAGTTGGGGATTGCGATCGAGCCGGGGGCGCCGGTGCGCCTGAGGGTGCGCGACAGCGGGGCGGGGATCGCCGAGCCGGACAAGATCTTTGACCCGTTCTATTCCACCAAGGAGGTAGGCGCGAGCGAGGGCATGGGGCTGGGCCTGTCGATCAGCTACGGGCTGGTGCAGAGCTTTGGCGGCAACATCCGGGGGGAGAACCGCCCGGGCGGCGGCGCGGAGTTTACGGTTGAGTTGCAGCCCGCCGGGCTGGAGGTGGCGGCATGAGCGGGCTCAGGCGGGTGCTGGTGGTGGATGACGATGCTGCTGTGCGCGAGGCGCTGGGGCAGACGCTGGAGCTGGCTGAGATCGAGCCAATCCTCGCGGGCAGCTACATTGAGGCGAAAGACCACATCGGCCCCGAGTTCGAAGGGGTCGTGGTGAGCGACATCCGGATGCCGGGGCGGGATGGGTTCTTTTTGCTGGCGGAGGCGCGGCGGCGCGATGAGGAGTTGCCGGTGATCCTGCTCACCGGCGAGGGCGATGTGCCGACGGCGGTGAAGGGGATCGCCGAGGGGGCCTTCGACTTTCTGGAAAAGCCCTGCGGTCCCAAGGAGTTGGTGGGCGTGGTGGAGAAAGCGCTGAAGGCCCGCGCGCTGGTGCTGGAGAACCGGCGGCTGAAGCGGGAGCTGGAGCGCGGCGACGCGGCGGCGCGGATGATCTTTGGCCATTCGGTCGAGGCGCAGGGGCTGCGGCGGCAGGTGCGCGCGGTGGCACGGGCGGGCGCCGAGGTGCTGGTGACCGGCGGCCCCGGCTCGCAAACGGCGAAAGTGGCGGAGGTGATCCATCTGCTCTCGCCCGCCGCGCCGCAGCCTTTCGTGAAGCGCCTTGCGGCCTCGCTCGACGAGGCGCGGCTCGATGCGGCGATGGAGGCGGCGGGGGCGGGCACACTCTTTCTGGACGAGATCAGTGCCCTGCCGGCGGCGGTGCAGCTGGTGCTGCTGGATCGGCTCGAAGCGCCGGGGGAGTCGCGGATCATCGCGGGCACCACGCGTGACCTTGTGGCCGAGATGGAGGAGGGCCGCTTTGCCGCCGATCTCTATTACCGGCTCGACGTGATGCATGTGCGCATTCCGACGCTGGAGGAGCGGCGGGAGGACATTCCGGTGATGTTCCGGGATTACGTGGCACAGGCGGCGGAGCAGGCGGGCATTCCCGAGCCGGAGGTGAGCGAGGAGCATCTGGCGGAGCTGATGGCGCAGGACTGGCCGGGCAACTCGCGCTCGCTGATGAGCGCTGCGATGCGCTTTGTGCTGGGCATGCCGGGCGAGGTGCAGGAAGCCGCCGAGCTGGGGCTGGCGGAGCAGATGGCGCGGGTGGAGAAGTCGCTCATCGTGGCGGCGCTGGGGCGGCAGAACGGGAACGCCACGGCGGCGGCGGCAGCGCTGCATCTGCCGCGCAAGACCTTCTACGACAAGCTGGCCAAGCACGGGCTGAAGGCGGAGGATTTCCGGCGGTAGGGATCGGAGTGCCTGGGGTCATCCACGGGGCAGGCCCGGGGATGAGGGCGTTGGGTTACTCGGCGGCGGTCTTCATCTCGAAGCCCTGCTCGATCATGTCGGCGGGTTCGACCGGGTATTCGCCGGAGAAGCAGGCATCGCAGTAGGCCGGGCTCTTCGGGTCGCGGCCCTTGGCCTCGCCAACGGCACGATAAAGGCCATCGAGCGAGATGAACTTGAGGCTGTCGACGCCGAGGTAATCGGCCATTTCATCGGCGCTCATGTTGGCCGCCAGCAGCTTGCTGCGCTCGGGCGTATCGACGCCGTAAAAGCAGGGCCAGGCCGTGGGGGGCGAGGCGATGCGGAAGTGGACCTCGGCGGCGCCTGCGTCGAGGATCATTTCCTTGATCTTGCGGGAGGTTGTGCCGCGCACGACGCTGTCATCGACGAGGATCACCCGCTTGCCCTTGATCAGGGCGCGGTTGACGTTGAGCTTGAGCCGGACGCCCATGTTGCGGATCTGGTCGGTGGGCTCGATGAAGGTGCGGCCCATGTATTGGTTGCGGATGATCCCCATGCCGTAGGGAATGCCGCTTTCGAGCGAAAAGCCGATGGCCGCCGGGGTGCCGCTATCGGGCACGGGGCAGACGAGATCGGCCTCCACGGGCGCTTCCTTGGCCAGCTCCCGGCCGATGGCTTCGCGCGTTTCATAAACAGAGCGGCCACCGAGGATGGAATCGGGGCGCGAGAAATAGACGTGCTCGAAGATACAGAAGCGGCTCTTCTTGGGGCGGAAGGGGTGGCGGCTGTCGACCCCGTCCTTGGTGATGACGACCATCTCGCCCGGCTCGATCTCGCGGACGAATTCGGCGCCGATGATATCGAGCGCGCAAGTCTCGGAAGAGAGCGCCCAGCCGTCGCCGATCTTGCCCAGAACGAGGGGCCTCACGCCCAGCGGATCGCGCACGCCGATCAGCTTGGTGCGGGTCATGGCGACGATGGAAAATGCGCCTTCGACCCGGCGCAGGGCATCTTCGAGCCGTGCGGGCACGTCACGCTGCAGCGAGCGGGCCATCAGGTGGATGATGCACTCGGAGTCGGACGAGCTTTGGAAGATCGAGCCGCGCTCGATCAGCTCGCGGCGCAGGGCGCCGGCGTTGGTGATGTTGCCGTTGTGGGCAATCGCCGCGCCGCCCATGGAGAACTCGCCGAAGAAGGGCTGCACATCGCGGATTTGCGTGTTGCCCTTGGAGCCGGCAGTGGAATAGCGCACGTGGCCGATGGAGAGCGGCCCGGGCAGGGTATCCATCAGCGAGGCCTTGGTGAAGTTGTCGCGGACGTAGCCGAAGCGCCGGGCTGAGTTGAAGCCGTGCTCGGCATCATGGCTGACGATGCCGCCAGCCTCCTGGCCCCGGTGCTGCAGGGCGTGCAGGCCGAGCGCGACGAAGTTGGCGGCCTGTTCGACGCCTGTCACGCCGAATACGCCGCATTCCTCGCGGAGCTTGTCATCATCGAAAGGGTGCGCGGGGGGCATGGCGGGGTGGCCGTGCTGAGTGTCGGGCAAGGGGCAGCTCCGAATCCGGCTTTGTGGGCGTTGGCCCCCGTTTAACGCTTGGGGCGGCGGCTGTCATCCCTTTGTCACGAGAGGGTGACGCGAGATGACGAAAGGTGCGCAATGAATGCGCACCCTCGGTTGCTATGCGGCTTTTGCGGGCCGTCAGTTGCCGGTCGCGGGCTGCTCGGGGAGGGCAGTCGGGTCTGCCGGGGCGACGGCGGGGGCGCCGCAGGCACGGTCTGTCAGGTTCTCGAATTTCTCGCGGAACCAGTTCATCACGCCTTCCTGATCGGCGATCTCACCGTCGATCCGGGTTTTCGCCGAACCGAAGAGCTTGGCGGTCTGGCTGTCGTCGACGAAGGCGAGGCTCTCGGAGCCTGCGATGAAGTCGTAGAGCACCAGCGCGATTGCGATGAGGATCAGCCCGCGCAGGGCGCCAAAGAGGAAGCCGAGGCCCTGATCGAGCGCGTTGAGCGCCGAGCGCTGCACGAGGCTCGCGAAGAGCGGCGTGAAGAGGGCGAAGATGACGAGGCCGATGGCGAAGACCACGACGAACCCAGCGCCGGTGGCCAGTTCGCAGTTGTCCAGAAAGTCCTGCACAACCGGGATTTCCTTCACCAGCGGCACGGCCTGCGGGGCGAAAAGGTAGGCCAGCACCGCGGCGCCGACCCAGCCCGCGATGGCGAGGACTTCGCGGACGAAGCCGCGGGAGTAGGCAAGAATTGCCGACAGGACGATGACGACGGCCACGCCCGCGTCGAAAATGGTGAAGCCTTCCATGTGCTCTCTTCTTGCCTTTCCGGTCTCTCAGCCTGCGCCGAACATCTCGCCCACGAAGCCCGTGAGGTCTGACATCTTGCGCAGATCCATGCCCCCGCTGGAGGTGGCCTTGGACCCCTCCGCCAGCGTTGCGGAGGAGAAACCAAGTTTTTGCGCCTCTTTCAACCTGTTTTCGGTTTGCGAGGAGGGGCGGAGGGCGCCGGTGAGGCTGATCTCGCCGAAAACCACCATGCGGGGCGGCAGGGCCACATCCTCGCGGGCCGACAGCAAGGCGGCGGCAACGGCGAGGTCGGCGGCGGGTTCGGAGACGCGCAGGCCGCCGGCGACGTTGAGGTACACATCCATCCCGGCGAAGGGGATGCCGCAGCGGGCCTCGAGCACGGCGAGGATCATCGCGAGGCGGCCCGAGTCCCAGCCGACCACCGAGCGGCGGGCCTGACCGGCGGGCGCGGGGGCGACGAGGGCCTGAAACTCCACCAGCACGGGGCGGGTGCCCTCGATTCCGGCAAAGACGGCGGTGCCGGGGGCAGGCGTTTCATTGTCGGACAGGAAGAGCGCGGAGGGGTTGAGCACCTGCGCGAGGCCCTCGCCTGTCATCTCGAAGACGCCGATCTCATCGGCTGGGCCGAAGCGGTTTTTCACCGCGCGCAGGATGCGGAACTGGTGGCCGCGCTCGCCTTCGAAGTAGAGCACGGTGTCGACCATGTGCTCGACCACGCGGGGGCCTGCGATCTGGCCCTCTTTCGTCACATGGCCGACGAGGATGACGGCGGTGCCCCGCCGCTTGGCGAATTGGGTCAGCTCATGTGCGGCGGCGCGGACTTGGCTGACCGAGCCCGGAGCGGCCTCGACAGTGTCGGACCACATGGTCTGGATCGAATCGATGATGCAGAGGTCGGGGCGCTCGGCGTCGAGCGTGGTGAGGATATCGCGCAGGGAGGTTTCGGTGGCGAGCTTCACGGGCGCATCCGCCAGACCGAGTCGCTGGGCGCGCATGCGGACCTGGGCGGAGGCCTCCTCGCCGGAGATGTAGATGGTTTTCTGCCCCGCGAGGGCGAAGCGGGCAGCGGCTTGCAGCAGAAGGGTGGACTTGCCGATGCCGGGATCGCCGCCGACGAGCGTGGCGGAGGCGGGCACGAGGCCGCCGCCGAGCACGCGGTCAAACTCATCGAGGCCGGAGGTGGTGCGGGGTGGCGGGGCCTCGGGCGAGGCGAGATCGGCCAGCGCGATGGTGCTGCCCTTCTTGGCGCCGAGGCCCTTGCCCTTGGGGCCGGAGGAGAGCGGAGCCTCTTCGACGATGGTGTTCCACGCGCCGCAAGCGTCGCATTGGCCCGACCATTTGGAGTGGGATGCACCGCAGGCGGTGCAGGAGAAGGCGAGGGCTTTGGCCATGCGCTTTCATGCCCGCTGGGGCGCGGATTGGAAAGGGGGCGCCGGAAGAGAGTTGAGGCTTCCGGCGGGGGATATCTGAGCCAGGAAAATGATCGGTGTTGGTGCTTGCCGGAGCGGCGGGCTATGGGTGCAGGCATGTTCGAGACCCTGACATTGCAGCCGCTGCGGTTGCCAGAGGATGCGCCGGTGCGGCGGGAGCGTTTGGCACCGGAGGCGGCGCGGGGGCCGAGGTATGACGCAATGTTCGACTTTCGCACGCTGGCCTACGGGGCGGTGCGGGCGAAGGGCGGGCTGGTGCTGGTGTGCCCCAAGCTGGGGCCGCTGGCGCGGGTGCTCAGGCGCGCGCGGTTTTCGGGCGGTTTGCGCTGGCGGGGGATGCGCCGGTTCCGGCGGTATGACGAAGTCTGGCTGGCGGGCAGTCCGGGGGAGGTTCTAGAGGTGGCGCTGCCGGAGGAGGCGGGCGGCGCGGTGCTTGCAACGCCGGTGCTGGGGCTGAGGCCGGAGTTCGAGGGGCTGGCGTGCCTGACGACCAAGAGCAAGGACAACGATCTGGCGTGGATCGGCGACTGGGCGCGGCATCATGTGCGGGCGCAGGGGGCGGAGGGCGTGGTGCTGTTTGACAATGGCTCCAGCGCCTATGCGCCCGAAGAGGTGACGGAGGTGCTGGCGGGGGCCGGGCTGAAGGCGGCGCTGGTGGTGAGCGCGGACCTGCCTTTTGGCCCGACGGCGCGGAAGCCGCCGCGCCACCTGGCACTCTACTTTCAGACCGCCACGTTGAACCTTGCCCGCCACTGGGCGCTGAAGGGCGCGGGGGCGGTGGCGGTGAACGATATTGACGAGCTGTTCCTCTCACGGGGGCATCGAACGATTTTTGAGGCGGCGCGGGAGAGCCGGCTGGGTTATGTCACCGCGCAGGGGCATTGGCGGACGCGGGAGGGCGCGGGGCCGCCGCGGCATGTGGAGCATGTGCTGCGGGACGTGCCGGAGGCGCTCTGCAAAGAGAAATTCTGCGTGGTGCCGGGCGGTCCGCTGCGCTGGTTTGGCTGGGATGTGCATGGCGTGGGGCGTTACCAGTTCAACCGGCTGGCACGGGCGCAGGACCTCTGGTTTGCCCATTGCCGCGAGATATCCACGGGCTGGAAATACAAGCGAGAGGGTGCGCAGGGGCCGGTGGAGCCCTGCGAGGAGACGCGGGCGGCGCTAGCGGCCTCACTCGGTGGTGGGGCGTAGCGGCACGGGCTCCGGTGTGGGGTGCAGCGCGGCTGCCTGCGGGCTGCCCGGGGCAGGCAGGGCGGCACGTTTGCGGCTGCGTTCGGTGGCCCATGAGATGCCGATTGAGGCGAGGATACAGGCGGTAAAGAGGTAGAGGCCCCATGCGGTTTCGACCTTGCCGACGCCGATGCCTTTGGCGACCACGATGTAGAGCGCGATCAGGAAGATATCGGCCATCGCCAGCTTGCCCAGCAGGTGCAGTGCGGGCAGCACCTTGCGGTGCATCAGCCCGAAGTGCAGCAGCGCGAGGCCGATGGTCTTTAGGTAGGGCGCGAAGAGGGCGAAACCGGTGACGAGGAGGGCGAGGAACACGTCTTTGCCCCAGAGTTCCTGAAGGCCGGAGATCACCGAGATTTCCGAGAGGCCGAAGAGCGGCAAGAGGCCTGCGCGCAGCAGCGGTGCGAACCATGCGACCGGGAAGAGCAGGAGGAGCGAGAGGTTCGCGAGCTTGAGGGCGAGCGGCAAGGGCGGGCCTTTGGGCGGTTCAGGACACCCTTCACATAGGACCCCTGGTGCGCGATGTGAAGCCGGGCGTGCGCCCGTGCTACGGGTGTTACCGCAGTGTCTCGATCGGGCCGATGGCGCTGCCGGTGATGAACTGCGTCAGGTAAGGGTCTGATGCGGCGTCCATTTCGGCGACCGGGCCGGTCCAGCGGATCTTGCCGGCGTGGAGCATGGCGACATCGTCGGCGATGGCGCGCACAGAGGTCATATCATGGGTGATGGTGACGGCTGTGGCGCCCATTTCGACCACGATCTCGCGGATCAGTTCGTTGATGACACCCGCCATGATCGGGTCGAGGCCGGTTGTCGGCTCGTCGAAAAAGATGATCTCCGGTTCGGCGGCGATGGCGCGGGCGAGGCCGACGCGCTTTTGCATGCCGCCCGAAAGCTCGGCGGGGAAGAGATCGGCTGTTTCGGCACCGAGGCCGACGCGGCGGAGCTTTTCGATGGCGATGTCGCGGGCCTCGGCCTTGGGGCGCTTGAGCTGGCCGCGCAGGAGGCGGAAGGCGACGTTTTGCCAGACGGGGAGCGAGTCGAAGAGCGCGCCGCCTTGGAAGAGCATGCCGAAGCGGGCGAGGAAGGCCTCGCGGGCCTTGGCGGACTTGACTGCGGCGACGGGGGCGCCATCGACGGTGATGCTGCCCTGATCGGGGGCAACGAGGCCGAGGATGCACTTGATGGTGACGGACTTGCCGGTGCCGGAGCCGCCGATGATGACCATGCTCCGGCCTTTGCCGACCGACAGATCGACGCCGCGCAGAACATCCTTTGGACCGAAGGACTTATGGACGTTTTGCAGTTCGATCATACGGAGAAGAACGCTTGGGTGAGCAGGAAGTTGGCGGCGAGGATCAGCACGGCGGCGGCGACAACGGAGGATTTGGTGGCTTGGCCCACGCCCTGCGCGCCGCGGCCGGAGTTCATGCCGTAGTAGCAGCCCATCAGCGCGGCGATGAAGCCGAAGGCGGCGCCTTTGACGAGGCTGGAGACGATGTCGAGCGTCTCGAGGAAGTTCCATGTGTTTTGCAGGTAGGTGGCGGCGTTGAAGCCGAGGCGCTCGGTGGCCACGAGGAAGCCGCCCATGACGCCGATCACATCGCCCACGGCCACCAGTGCGGGCACGGTGATGAGTGCGGCGAGGACGCGGGGGACAGTGAGGTATTTCATCGGGTGGGTCGAGAGGGTGACGAGCGCGTCGATCTGCTCTGTGACCTTCATGGTGGCGATCTCGGCGGCGACGGAGGAGGTGACGCGGGCGGCGATCATCAGGCCGACGAGCACGGGGCCGAGCTCGCGCACCATGCCGATGGCGACGATCTGGGGCACCACCGCCTCGGCGTTGAAGCGGGAGCCGCCGGAGTAGATTTGTAAGGCCAGCGCGCCGCCGGTGAAAATGGCGGTGAGGCCGACCACGGGCAGGGAGAAATATCCCACGTTCAGAATGGCTTGCCACAGTTCCTTGAGGTAGAAGGGCGGGCGGGCCATGTGGCTGAGGGTGGAGAAGAGAAACAGCGCGACCCGGCCGATGGCGGCCAGCAGCGCAAGGGTGTTGCGGCCGATGAGCGCGAGGGGGTGGAGGAGCGTGGCCACGGGCCTCGGCTCAGCCTGCGCGGCCGGAGTAGCGGCGGGCGTAGCGGGGGCCGAGGGAGGTAAGGATTTCGTAGCCAATGGTCTTGCCCGCATCGGCGACCGCATCGACGCCCTGCTCGGGGCAGAGCAGGGACAGCTCGCGCGGCTCACGCTCGAGGCCGGAAATGTCGACGGTGATCGCATCCATCGAGACGCGGCCGAGGATCGGGCATTCGATGCCGTCCGACCAGAGGCTTCCGGTATTGGTGAGCGCCCGCAGGATGCCATCGGCATAGCCGCCCAGCACGGTGGCGGTGGGCGTGTCGGCCTCGGCCTCCCATGTGGCGTTATAGCCGACCGCCTCGCCCTTCAGCACGACGCCGGTTTGCACCACGGGCAGATCGAGCTGCACCACCGGGCGGGCGTCGGTGAAGGGGCGGCCGCCGTAGAGACCGATGCCGGGGCGGGTCAGCTCGAAGTGATACTCCGGCCCCAAGAGGATGCCGCCGGTGGCGGCAAGGCTGCGGGGGATGCCGCAGCCTGCGGTCAGCTCGCGGAAGAGAGCGACTTGCGCCTTGTTCTGCGGACTGGACGGCTCGTCAGCAGAAGCGAGGTGCGACATGATCAGCCGCGGCTTGCGTGGCACGGCGACATCGCGCACCGCGGCCCATTCGCCCGGCTCCATGCCGAGCCGGTTCATGCCGGTGTCGAGCTGGATGCCGAAGGGGGCGTCGGGCAGGGCCTCGAAATGGCGGGTGAGCTGGTCGATCGAGTTGATCATGGGGATCAGGTCGAGATCGTTCAGCATGTCGGTGTCGCCGCGCATGTGCCCGGAAAACACGTAGATTTCAGGCCCGCGCCCGAGGGCGTTGCGGATGGCGCCGCCCTCTTCGGCGTGGGCGACGAAGAAGCGGCGTGCGCCTGCGTGGGCCAGTGCGCGGGCCACGCGACCTGCGCCGAGGCCGTAGCCGTTTGCCTTGACCACGGCACCGGTTTCGGTGCTGCCGCCGGAGGCCGCATCAAGCGCCGTCCAGTTGGCGGCGATGGCGTCTAGATCAATCGTTAACTGCCCGGTTCCCATGGGTTGGGGTTGTGCGTTTGGCGGCGGGCGGCGTCAAGCGTGAATGCGCGCTGCGGTGCGGCGAGGGGAAGCAGAGCCTGAGCTAGGGCTCGTCCCAATACCGGCGGCGCTCCTCCCACATCTTCTCACCGATTAGGCAATCGAACTTGGCTTGAGCGCGGATGATTTGGGCGGGCGGGGGCAGGCCGGCGATTTCGAGCACCAGCTTGCGGCGGACGGCGGAAGCGAACTCGTTCCACTCCAGCACGGGGATGACGAAGGCACCGGGGCCGCCGATGACGCAGTCGCGGTAGTAGAGGTCCAGCCCGCCGATATCCCAGTTGCCGGAGAGGCCCTCGTTGGTCATGAGGGGCAAGCCGTTGATCACGATGCCTTTTTCGACAGCAGCATTGCGGGCGCGTTCGACGAGGCTGCCCTGATTGTTCGGCCCGTCGCCGGACACGTCAATCACCCGGCGCAGGCCGGTGAAGGCGTTTTTCTCGATGGAGTCCATGCCGTACTCGATGGCGCCAGAGATGGAGGTGCGGCGCATGCCGCCGGCGAAGGTCTGGCTGAGGGCCTCGGCGAAGGCGCGGGCATCTTCCTGCGTCTGGATCACGGTCCAAGGGACGATCTCGCGCTGGGTGTAGTTGCCGGCCCACTCCACGTAGGTCACCGCGATGGAGCCGAGCAGGCCCGATTGCACGGCGGTCATGACCTCGTTGGAGAGGATTGCCTCTGCATAGCCGCGCCGCTGGATCTCGACCTCGTTCGGGGTCATCGAGCGGGAGACATCGACCATAAGCGCGAGCTCGACATCGACCTCGATCTGCTGGGCCTGAGCGGGCAGGGCGGAGAGGGCGAGGGCGAGGAGAGCGTTGCGCATGAGGGGGATCATGCGGGAGGTGGTGATTCTGGGGAAGAGGGTCGCGCGGTTGTGATCGGGGCGGGGTGGGGGGCACTCAGCCCTTGCCGCGCATCCGGGCAGAGACGCCGCGCAGGCGCTCAAGAAACACGCCGATGACTTGCCGCTCGAAGATGAGGCCGGGGCCGAAGCGGATGCCGAGGTTGTTCAGGTTCTCGATGGCGAGGCTGCGGGCGGCGCGGGAGAAGCCGCCGGGGCGGCTTTCTTCAAGGCAACCGTTCACGGTGAGCGTGTCGAAGCCGAAGGAGTTGGAGAAGAGAAACCAGAGCGACTCTGAGTGCATGGTGAGGTCGTCGGGGGCCTCGGTACGGGTAAAGCGGCGGCGGGCGATGTCGATTGAGAAGGTCTCGCCGATGTCGTCGCAGTGGACGGTGACGGGTTGGAACACGCGGATCGGGCTGGCGAGCTGGGCCAGCCGTATGGCCCATGTGGCGTTGTTGCGGTGGACCCGCTCGGCCCAGGCCTCGAAGGCTTCGCGCAGGGTGCCGGGGCTGCGGCTTTCGTACTCCATCAGATTGAGAGGCGCCTCTGCCTTGGCCTCCCAGAAGGCCACTGCGGCTTGCGAGGCCTCACGATCGGGCGCGGTGAAAGTGTCGCCGGGTTGCATGACCTGCAGCGCGAAGGGGGCGTCGGCGAAGGCTTGCGCCACTGTGGAGGAGCGGTTGGCGGCGTCGTTGAGGTAGGCGTTTCGGGTGTTGGCGAAGGCCACGAAGCTGGCGAAGGGGATGACGGTGGAGGGTGTGAGCACCTCGGCCTGGACACGAATGTTCTCGAGCTTCTCTCGGGCAGCCTCTTCGCGCCATGCGCGGTTCTCCGGCCCGCCTTTCCATGCGGCGTAGGAGAACTGGGTGAGTAGGATGTCGCAGGGGCCGACCGCATCGCGGACCTCTTCGGCGCGGGCCCGGGTGGCGATGGCGCAATCGTTGAGGTTGAGGATGTGGGTGTCACCGGCGCGGATGGAGAGGGCGGAATCGTAGAACTCATCCTTCAGGCAGGTGAGGGTGAGGCTGCCTGCGGTGAGGGGCGTGCCGAAGGGCATTTCTGTCAGCTCGAAACCCTTGGTGCGCAGAAAGCCCGCGACGCGCTGATCGGCGATTTTCTGGAACAGCAGCTTGATGCCCCGGGCCTTGATCGTGTCGCCATGGGCGGCGAAGAAGGCGGGGGAGAAGTGATCGGGGTGCTCGTGACTGATCCAGATGTGGGTGGTGCGAGCGAGCAGGGCCTCGACCTCGGCGGCGGGCGTTTCGTGCAGCAGAGACCAGCCCTTGTGGAAGGCGGGGCCGGAGTACCACGGGTCGGTCAGCAGTGCGGTGCCCGCGTGGGCGATGCGGACGGAGGCGTGGTTGACGAACTCGATTTCCATGAGCGGGGTTGTCGCGTGGCGGGTGCCTGCGGGTCAAGGCGGCGGGGGATTATCCCGCCCCGCACGAGACGGGGCGGGTGGTTCTTGCCTGCCTAGAATTGATCCACCTGTCCGCCGCCCTGCTGCCAGGGCTGAACGAGGTTGCCGAAGCGGGTGAACTCGCTCTCGAAGCTCAGCTCCACGGTGCCGATGGGGCCGTGACGCTGCTTGCCGATGATCACCTCGGCCTTGCCGTGGAGGCGCGCCATGCGCTCTTGCCATTCGGCCATCTTGTCGAGCTGGTCGTCGGAGGGCTTCTCGCGCTCGGCGTAATACTCCTCACGGAACACGAACATCACCACGTCGGCGTCCTGCTCGATCGAGCCCGATTCCCGCAGGTCGGACAGCTGCGGGCGCTTGTCGTCCCGGCTTTCAACCTGACGGGAGAGCTGGGAGAGGGCGATGACCGGGATGTTCAGCTCCTTGGCGATGGCCTTCAGGCCCATCGAGATTTCGGCGATCTCCTGCACCCGGTTTTCGGCGGTGCCGCGCAGGAGCTGGAGGTAGTCGACGATGATGACGTCGAGCCCTTGTGTGCGCTTCAGCCGCCGGGCGCGGGCGGCGACCTGAGAGATTGGCAGGGCAGGCGTATCGTCGATGAAGAGCGGGCAGGCCTCGAGCGCTTTGGCCGCCTCGACGAAACGGCGGAACTCGGTTTCGTCCATGTCGCCCTGACGGATCTTGTGAGAGCTGATCTCGGCGGCCTCGGAGAGAATGCGGCTGGCGAGCTGCTCGGCGCTCATCTCGAGCGAGAAGAAGCCCACAACGCCGCCATCCACGGCGCCCTCGTTGCCATCGGTCAGCTGGCCGCGCTTGTAGGCCTTGGCGATGTTGAAGGCGATGTTGGTCGCGAGCGAGGTCTTACCCATCGAGGGGCGCCCGGCGAGGATGAGCAGGTCGGAAGGGTGCAGGCCGCCAAGCTTGCGGTCCATGTCGGCCAGCCCGGTGGAAATGCCGGCGAGGCCGCCCTCGCGCTGGTAGGCGGCGTTGGCGACATTCACCGCGTCGGTCACAGCCTTGAGGAAGCTCTGGAAGCCGCTCTCGGTGCGGCCCTGCTCGGAGAGTTTGTAGAGCGCCTGCTCGGCCTCGACGATTTGGTCTTTCGGCTCCGAGGCGACGTTTACATCGGAGGCCTTGGCGGCGATGTCGCGGCCCAGCCCCATCAACTCGCGGCGGATCGCGAGGTCATAGACGATCTGCGCATAATCCTTGGCGGCGAAGCTGGCGACGGCGACACCGGCCAGCTTGGCGAGATAGGCGGCGCCGCCCACATCTTTCAGGCCCGGCTCGTCCTCGAGATAGCTCTTGAGCGAGACCGGCGTGGCCGCGAGGTTCTTGGCGATCCGCGCGGCGGCGACCTCGTAGATGCGGGCGTGAAGCGGGTCGTAGAAGTGCTCGGAGCCAACCACCATAGCGACACGGTCGAAGATGTCGTTGTTGGTGAGGATGGCTCCGAGCAGCTGCTGCTCGGCCTCGATGTTATGCGGCGCAGTATCCTGCGCCTCCGACCCTTCCGGCCGGAAAGCGGTGATCTCGTTCATGCTGCTCGGTCCCCCTGTGGAGGAAGGTGATACTGTGATTCCGCGCCCGAGGGGTATCTGGAAATCTCTGTGGATAAGAGGCTTCAAACCCTGTGGGGCGGTCTGGCTCCGGGGTTGGTTTTACCACATCTTGCGGTCTCACGCGAGGGCGGCATCAAAATCGGCGGTGCCCCAAACCGGGCGACTCGGGGTTTTCTCAGGTTTTATCCCCTGAAATTAATTCCCGTGTTGTTCCCGCCACTTGGCCGGATCGTTCAGGAAAGCCTCGACCCCGTCGAGTGTTTCGGCATCGAAACTGCCGCGTTCGCGGGCGACGGCCAGAACATCCCACCAGGTGCAGAGGTGGTGCAGGGTCACGCCGTGGTCGCCGAGGGTTTTCTCGGTTTCGGGGAAGATGCCGTAGTAGAAGATGACCGCCGTGTGGGCGCAACTTGCGCCGGTTTCACGGATGGCATCGACGAAGGAGATTTTCGAGCCGCCGTCTGTGGTGAGGTCTTCCACGAGTAGCACCCGATCACCCTCGGCCATCGCGCCCTCGATCCGGGCGTTGCGGCCATAGCCCTTGGGCTTCTTGCGGACGTAGCTCATGGGCAGCGCCATGCGGTCGGCCACGAAGGCGGCGAAGGGGATGCCTGCGGTCTCGCCGCCTGCGATGTTGTCGAAGGCCTCGAAACCCGCGTCGCGCATGACCTTCACCACGAGAAAATCCATCAGGGTGGAGCGGATGCGCGGGAAGCTGATGAGCTTGCGGCAGTCGATATAGGTCGGGCCCTTGAGGCCGGAGGAATAGGTGAAGGGCTCGCGCTGGTTAAAGTGGACGGCCTCGATCTCCAGCAGCATCCCCGCCGAGATACGGGCAATCGTGGCGTCATCGGGGTGCGAGGTGGGGATCATGGCGCGGCTCCTGTCATTTTCTTGCTGTAAATACTCAATCGTCCGGCATCGCAAGGTGCGGGGCGGCCGCTTTGGCGCGTGCGGTCAGAGCTCGTCCTCGACGTGCCAGTGCAGCGGGCGGCCGGGGTCGAACACCACGACGGGGCCGTTCTCGGTTTCGATCTGCGGCGGGAAGGTGAGGGGCTCGTCCTGACGGCTCAGGGTGATCGTCGCCTCGTTGGGGGGCAGGCGGTAGAAGGCCGGGCCGTTGAGCGAGGCATAGCCTTCGAGCTTGTCGAGCGCGCCTGCGTCTTCAAACACGGCGGCGAGGCAGCTCATGGTGACGGGCGCGGAGAATACGCCGGCGCAGCCGCAGGGGCTTTGCTTGTCGCTGGCGAGGTGAGGCGCGCTGTCGGTGCCGAGGAAGCAGCGGGAGAAGCCGGAGGTGGCGAGGGTGGCCAAAGCCTCGCGGTGGCGCTCGCGTTTGACCACGGGCAGGCAGTAGTAGTGCGGGCGAATGCCGCCGACCAGCATGTGGTTGCGGTTGATTATCAGGTGATGGGTGGTGATCGTGGCGCCGAGATCGTCGCCGCCCTCGCGCAGGTATTCCACGGCCTCGGCGGTGGTGATGTGCTCCATCACCACGCGCAGACCGGGCGTGGCTCGGCGCAGCGGGTCGAGCACGGTTTCGATGAAGCTGGCCTCACGGTCGAAGATATCGACATCGTGGGTCGTGACCTCGCCGTGGACGCAAAGCGGCATGCCGATCTCGGCCATCTTCTCCAGCACCGGGCGGACCTTAGCCATGTCGCGCACGCCGGAGGCGGAGTTGGTGGTGGCGCCCGCCGGGTAGAGCTTGACCGCCTTCACGAGGCCGGAGGCGTGGGCCGCGGCGACATCTTCGGGGTCGGTTTCTTCGGTCAGATAGAGGGTCATCAGTGGCTCGAAGAGGCCGACGCCGGGGGAGGCGGCGAGGATGCGCTCGCGGTAGGCCATGGCATGGGACATGGTCACCACGGGCGGCACGAGGTTGGGCATGATGATGGCCCGGGCGAAGTGGGCGACGGTCTCGGGCAGGACGGCCTTGAGCATCGCGCCATCGCGCAGGTGCAGGTGCCAGTCATCGGGGCGGCGGATGGTGAGGCGCTGGGTCATGGCGCAGGCATAGCGCGGCAGGCGGACGGGCGCCAGTGGGGCAGAATGGCGTGATTGGCGTGGGCGTGGACGGAGCTGACGCCGGGGCAGCGGTGATTGTGCAGCGATTTCACGGGGATGGCGGGTGGAGGGTGCGCTGGGCCTGCTGCATTGCGGCATTTTTGCGTTGCCTGCTTGCTGTGCAACTGCGTTCAGATCAATGAAAAAAGGCAAAAAGTGATTACCTGCGGCGAGATGGGGTCTTTTCGCGGGTGCAGCAATTGTATAGGTTGAGCGGGAAGGTGGCCTTTGTGCCTGCCGGGCTGTGCGTGCATCTGCGCGCGGTCCGGATCGGGGGCGGGCTGGCGAGGTTTGACAGGTTGAAGGCCCCTGGGGCGATCCTCCGGGGGGCAGTGCAGAAAGAGGATATCCAATGCGGCAAGCATTCACGGCGATCGACATGTGGCGCAATGGCGTTGTGCTCTGGAGTTCGATGATCGAAACCCAGGTAAACATGGCCCGCGCGGGCTTTGGCATGATGGAGTTCTGGCCTGGCACCGGCGAGCGGATCGTGACCAAGCCGAAGCCGAGTAAGGCCCCGGCGAAAGCACCGGCCAAGGCAAAGGCGCCCGAGAAGGCGGCAGCCGAGGTTGTGCCGCTCGCGCCCAAGGCGGAAGAGGCCCCGGCCAAACCTGCTGCGAAGAAACCGGTGGCGAAGAAGCCCGCGGCCAAGAAGGCTGTTGCCAAGAAACCGGCTGCGAAGAAGCCTGCAGCCAAGACTGCCGCGCCGAAACCGGCTGCCACAAAGGCAGCGCCTAAGCCTGCGGCGAAGAAGCCTGCTGCCAAGGCCGCACCCGCCAGCAAAGCTACGGCGAAGGTGGAGACCAAGACGGAAGCCCCGGTGAAAGCGCCGGAAACTCCGAAGGCTGCGCCCGCCAAGCCTGCTGCCAAAGCCGCGCCGAAGCGCCGTACGGCGGCGAAGAAAGCGGCGCCAAAGCCTGCAGTCGCGAAGAAGGCGGCAGCGCCCAAGCCCGCGACTGAGGTGAAGGCGGAGGCGCCGAAGCCTGCGGCGGACGCGAAACCCGAGGCCGCGAAGCCTGTGGCAGAGGTCAAGGCGGAAGCACCGAAGGCTGCGCCGGAAACGAAGGCGGAAGCCCCGAAGTCCGAGGCCAAGCATGAAGCGCCGAAGACCGACGTGAAGGCTGAAGCGCCTGCGCCCGCGCCCAAGGCCGAAGCTCCCGAAGCGAAGGCTGAGGCTCCTAAGGCGGAAGAGGCGAAAGCCGAAGCGCCCAAGCCCGCGGCAGAGGCCCCGAAGGCCGAAAGCTCTGCGCGGCGTCCGGGCGGCAAGGGCAAGATCACTCTCGCGCCCGATTTCGAGCCGCGCTGATGCGGATCGGGTCGAATCGCGACCCGCAATGACCGCAGCCATAATGGCGGAGGCCCGCATCTGGGCCTCCCCTTTCAAGGAGCAACCCACTGGCCCCCTACATCCCCACACAGGCTGACCCGTCGTGGCCTAGCCTTTCGACCGTACGGCCCGAGCGGCTGGCGTTAGAGGTCTGGTCAACCGGCCTTCAGGCCGCGTGGCTGGTGGCGGAGAGCCAATCTGTCATCTCGCACCGGTTGATGGGCTTTTCGGGGCTCGAGCCGCGGGGGCGGGACGAGGTGCACCGGATGTTTCTGGAAAAGAGCACGGCGTTCTCGGCAGCGGCGATTGCCGGGGCGATGCTGGCGCTCAGCGGGCGGCGGCCCGATGAGATCTGGCGGGCGATGATGCACCCACTGCGCTACACCACCGCGCGCAATCTGCGGCGGCTTCAACGCATTCGCACCCTGCATGGCGGCAGGCGCCGCATGGCGCGGGCGCGGTTGGGCGCTGGGTTGAAACACCGGATGGCGGAGTAGGGCCAGAGCCATCACGCGAAGCGGCGGCGCGGCGCGGTCAACTCCGTGCGCTGAGCCTGCGCTGGCGGCGGGCCTCTTCCAGCTTCACGGCCTCTTCGCCCTCTTCATCCTCGAACCATTCGTCCGGCGGAAGCTGCGAAAGATCCGGAAATCGCAGGAAAACCACAGAGGGCCCATCGGCCCCGGGCGGCTTGCTGCCGCGGTCTGAATTGCCTTGATCGTTCGACATGCCCCACCATACCACGAAACTCTTGCCATATGCCTGTACCTTCGGCATTTCCGCAAGGGAGCATAGGGATTGTGTGACACTTGGCAGCGGCCAAAGCGCTTGGGGAGCGATTGCGATGGCGATTTCGGTCAGATTATTGCTTGCGGCGGGTGGAGTGTGCGCCGGGTTGGCGGCGCCCGTGTCGGCTGAATGCCCGCAGCCCGGAGACCTCGTGAACGGCATTTCCCTGCGGGATGACAGTGGCGGGGTCACCACCTTCCGCCCCGGCGCGGCGCCGGGGGAGGTGATGGAAACCACGCTGTTTGACGATAACACCGGCTTCTTCGTCCGGTCCACCGGTGGGCTGCTGGTGGAAGAGAGCCATGACATTGAAAACGGCGCGCCGGTCGAGAGCACCGTGGTCGATACCCGGTTCAAGGGCACGGAGCAGGCCTTTCCGGTGGCTGAAGGGCGGCGAATGGAACTTGCTGGCACCGAAGTGGATTCGACAGGCGCGGAGACGGCGATCACCGTGCTGATCGAGACCAGCTTGATGCGGCAGGTGCTCTATGGCGACTGTGCTGTGCAGGCGATCCCTGTGCGGATGACCTATACCTATGACGGCGAGGCCTCGGAGGTGGAGTATCTCGACTACCTGCCGGAGTTCGGTATCTCGCTGTTTCTTGGCGCGGGCGAGCTGGGCGGGGCGCCGGACATCTACCGGATCGTCGAACTCTTCAAGGCGCCGCCGCAGTAAACTGCCTGGGCCTTCGCGCCTGCGGCATTTCTCTCCTCAAATTTTCTGCGTTGCAGCAGGCGCAACCCGGGCATGCGGGATTGTCTGTGGTGGATCAGTCACTTGGCAGCCTATGTTGAAGGCAAGGGAGGAAACCACAGAGACAAAGCAGTTCCAGGAGGTTTCCAGATGGCAACGCAAGCAACTGACATTCAATTCGCCCGCCCCGGTTTCATGGCCCGTGTGGGTGCCGGGCTTGACCGTGTTCTGACCGCCCTCGTGGCGATGGCCGAGGCCAACCCGCGGATGAAGGCGGTGAAACGCCTGAGCGAGATGAGCGACGAGCAACTCGACGCCCGTGGCCTGAAGCGCGAAGACATCGTGCGCCACGTGTTCCGCGACATCTACTACGTGTAAGTGCTGCCTGCGGGTTGAGAGCCCGCGTGCAACGCCCGCCTGTTCCGGGAGGGACGGACGCAAGGAGGCTGCCGTTTATTCGGCGGCCTCTTTCTGTTTTTGCGGGCTGCCCGGGTCTGGCTCGGGGCCGGGCGGGGGCAGGCTGCGCCCGGACTTGGCCAGCGCCTCGCTGGAGGCGGCGAAAGCATCGCGGAAGCGCGGCCAGTCGAAGCGGGCCAGCGCGGCCCGCGCGGCCAGCCCGGTGAGCCATGGCCGGTCGGTGGCGGCAAGCTCGCCGACGAAGCGGCGCAGCCAAGGGCCGAACCGATGACGTGATCGGTAGAGCCGAGCAAAGCCCTCTGGCGTCAGCTTGCCACGGGTGGCGGCGCGGAGCATCGGCTCCAGCACGCCCATGTCTTCGAGGTCGGCGTCCAACCGGTTGCCCAGCCAGCGCGTGGGCAGAGGGGTGACATTGGGCGAGCGGAAGAGCGAGGCGTGGACGGCGTCCTTGGTGTTGGCGGGGTTGTAGACGATGAAGGCGGCTTCGGCGGCCTCCAGCATAGCAGGGGCGTAGCCGTAGCGGCGGATGAAATCGGTGCGCCGCATCGCGGGGTAGCGGTTGTCCCACCGGGTGAGGGGCGGGTGTAGCGTGGCCAGTGGGGCCAGAAGGACGGCGGTGGAGAAGGGCGCGCAGACCGAGAAGGCCGCTGCCGCGTAGCCGCAAGGGCCGCAGCCGTAGAACACGACCCGGTCGAACTCGTCGAAGAAGCCCTCGTCGACAAGCCCGTCGAAATAGTCGAACACCTCCGGCACGCGGAAGAAGCCATCGGTCTCGGAATAGAGGCAGAGTTGCGAGCAGCCTTCTCGCCCGGCGATCTGGAGGCCGTAGGGCAGAGCGCCTTGACCGTTGTCGCGGATCGTTTCGGCCATCTCGAAGGTGACGAGCAGGGTCTCGCCATCTTCGGTGAAGAGCGCGCCGTGGTCTTCGCCGAGGCGCAGATGCGCCCCTTGCTCGGCGCCATGTGCGTCGAGCGTCACGCGCCAGCGGGCGCGGCGAGTGGATTCTTCCGTCTGGGTCATGGCAGCCCCGGCGCACCCCACGTGCGCTTCCCGGGGATAACCATAAAACCTAAGCGGATCGGAATCCATCGCCCGCAAGCGCTGTTTCCGAATGAGCGCTAGAAGAAGGCCTGAAGGCCGGTTTGTGCACGCCCGAGGATCAATGCGTGGATGTCGTGCGTGCCCTCGTAGGTGTTGACCGTCTCGAGGTTGGCGGCGTGGCGCATAACCTGGAACTCTTCGGAGATGCCGTTGCCGCCGTGCATGTCACGCGCGATGTGGGCGATCTCGAGGGCCTTGCCGCAGTTGTTGCGCTTCATCAGGCTGATCAGCTCGGGCGGGCAGCCGGGGCCGTCGAAGAGTTGGGCGGCGCGGAGGGCGCCTTGCAGGCCGAGGGCGATCTCGGTTTGCATATTGGCGAGCTTGAGCTGGAAGAGCTGGGTGCCCGCCAGCGGTTTGCCGAACTGCTTGCGGTCGAGGCCGTATTGCCGTGCGGCGTGCCAGCAGAATTCTGCGGCGCCCATAGCGCCCCAGGCGATGCCGAAGCGGGCGCGGTTGAGGCAGCCGAAGGGGCCGGAGAGGCCCTCAGCGCCCGGCAACAGCGCATCTTCACCGACTTCGACGCCGTCCATCACGATTTCGCCGGTGACGGAGGCGCGCAGGCTGAGCTTGCCGCCGATCTTGGGCGCGGAGAGGCCTTTCATGCCTTTCTCCAGCACGAAGCCCTTGATCTTGCCGCCATGCTCTTCGGACTTGGCCCAGACCACGAAGACATCTGCGATGGGGGCGTTGGAGATCCACATCTTGGAGCCGGTGAGCTTGTAGCCGGTGGCGGTTTTCTCGGCGCGGGTCTTCATGCCGCCGGGGTCGGAGCCGGCATCAGGCTCGGTCAGGCCGAAGCAGCCGATCAGCTCACCCGAGCAGAGGCCGGGCAGATACTTGCGGCGCTGCTCGTCGGAGCCATAGGCGTTGATCGGGTGGATCACGAGGGAGCTCTGTACCGACATCATGGAGCGGTAGCCCGAGTCGACGCGCTCCACCTCGCGGGCGATGAGGCCGTAGGAGGTGTAGGAGGCGCCGAGGCCGCCGTATTCCTCGGGGATGGTCACGCCGAGAAGGCCGGCGGCGCCCATAAGCGGGAAGAGCTCAGGTGCGACGGTGGCCTCGCGGTAGGCCTCGACGATCCGGGGGGCCAGCTCGGCCTGGGCAAACTCGGCAGCGGCGCGGGAGAGCATGCGCTCGTCCTCGCCCAGCTGGTCATCGAGGTGGAAGGGATCTTCCCAGGTGAATGTGGCTTTGTCGGACATCTGCGTCTCCTCCCGGTGGTTCGGGGCGCAAGGTAACGGATTGGGCGGCGGAGGAAAGGGGGTGCGGAACGGCGTTTCGCTGCGCGGGTGGGGGAGGTCGGGCAAGTAGCCGGTGGCCGGGGCGATGAGGCCAGAGAAAACCTGGAGGTCAGAGCCAGCGTGACAGCAGGCGTCGGGCCCAGGGGCGGAGGCGGATGACGAGCTTTGGGTCGCGCGGCGCGGGGCTGGGTGGGGCAGGGAGGGTGCCGGGGGCGGAGGCGGTGCCGCCGGTCATCAGACCGGGGCTGGCGGTGCCGGCGTGGAGCAGGTCTGCGAGGCGTGCCGGGTCGATGGGTTTGGGCGGGTGCCAGCCATCACCCTCAAGTGCGGCGATCAATTCGGCAATGTCGGCGTGATAGCCGCGCTCTGCGGCCCATGGCGCGCTGGTGGCGAGGAATTGCTCCAGCAGCGCAATGCGGTCGGCTGGGGGCAGGAGGCTTGCGCGGTCACGCGGGGCGGGGTTGAGGGCGAAGTAACCGCGGATGATCTCGCGGCGGGTGTCGCGGTCCGGGGTCAGCAGGTTCACGAGGCGGATGAGTTCGGTGCTCTCGCGGTCGGGCGAGGGGTAGCGCGGCAGGCCGGATGGGGCGGGCAGGCCGCCCGGCAGGCCGGCGAGGTCGCAGAAGCCGCTCCAGAGCCGGCCTTCGGTTTTTAGTAGGTCGAAGTCGGCCAGCTTGACTTGCACCCCCGCGGCGGCCTCCCAGGGCGCAAAGAGCGCGGGCCAGTCGGTGAGGGTGTTGGCGTGGTCGACGAGGAACTCGGCAATCGTGCGCGCCCCGCCGCGGCCACCGTCGGTGACCCATTCCTTGTAGAGCGCCTCGGCATAGGCATCCGCGCGGCGACCGAAACCGACCAACTCAACCTGTTTGAAGCCCGAAAGCCGGGCCATCAGCGCCGGGATCACCTCGGCGCGGGCGGCATCGGTGGGCAGGAGCATGTTCTCGCAGGAGATCAGCGTCGTGGCACAGCCCGCGCCGATGATCTCGCGGTAGAGCGCCTTCCATGTGTTGTCGTCGCCAGCGCGGTGGGCGGCCAGCAGGCCCTGATGTCCGGGAAAGCCGCCGGGGCGGGGGCGTGCGGCGTCTGGCTCGGCGAGGCCGGTTTCGGGCAGGAGCACGCCCGCCTCCGCCAGAGCCTCGCGGCGACTCAAAAGGGCATGCTGGAGAAAGGTGGTGCCGGTCTTGTGGAGCCCGAGGTGCAGCACCAAGCGGCCCGGCAGGGGCGGGCAGGGCATGGCGGGCTCTGCGGGTGTAGGCGCACGGGCGGCCAGAAGGGCGGCGGCACCGGGCCAGTCGCCCTCGCGCATCATCCGGTGCAGCTCGAAGAAATCCAGCCGGGTGATCCGCCCGCGCCGGGTTTTCATGCCCACGCGGGAGGTTTTGACGACCATCGGATCGTCGAAGAAGCTGTTGGCGAAGCTGTCCTCGCCCAGCAGCGCCTGCACGCGGGGGCCAAGGTCGGCGGTGTGCGCGTTTTCCGGAGCGGCGGCCAGCATCGGGATCAGCTCCATATCCCAGATCAGGCGGGAGACGCAGTTGAAGAGTTCGCGCTTTTCGAACCGGGGCGGGAGATGCCCGGCGGCCACCTCGGCGCGGATGACGGCGAGGCATTTTTCCAGCAGTTGCACCTGAAGGCGGAGGGTTTCGGGTGTGACCTTGGTGACGGAGATCGAGCCGGCCCGCCGCCGCCAGACTCGCGTGGGCTGGCCGAGATAGGCGATCTTGCGGGCGCGGGTGGTGGTTTGGAGCACGAAGAGCCGGTCTTCAAACCGGGGCTGGGCTTCGTCGAAGCGCAGTGCGTTGTCTTCCAGAAATCGGCGGGCATAGAGCGAGGACCACGACGAGACGATGAATTGCGCCTCCTCGGCATCGCGCAATCCGTCTGTCACGCGCGGCTCCATGTGGAGTGCCTCGTCGCGGTGCAGGACCGACAGACCTGGGCTGCCGGGGTCGGAGAGGTAGCAGGGGGCGTGGGTGATGTCGGCGCCGGTGCGGCGGGCGAGGTCAAACTGGGCGGAGAGCCCGTCTGTCACGTAGTAGTCGTCGGAATCGAGGAAGGCGATGACATCGCCGTTGGCGGCGGCGAGGCCGGTGTTGCGGGCAGCAGAGAGGCCGCGGTTGGACTCGTGGCAGAGCACGGTGACGGGGCCTTTGCCATCTGGTGCGGGCCAGCCTGTGGCGGCGAGTGCGGCCACCTCGTCGCGGCTGTAGCGCTCGGGGTTGTCATTGACTACGATCACCTCGACCCCTTCGATCCGTTGGGCCCGGATGGAGCGTAGGGCGGCGGCGAGGAAGGCGGTTTCGTCGTAGAACGGCAGGATGACAGTGAGCGCGCAGCCCTGCGGCTTGAGGCTCTTGCGGATGCGCGACGAGAGGGCGTCGGGGGAAGTGCCGCGACGCGGGGCGTTCATGGCAACGTCAGAGGCTTTCTTGATCGTGGGGGCGGTCGTCATCTGTGTCATCGATGACGGCAATGGAGAAGACGAGCCCCAGAAGGGTGAGCACAAGAATAGTGCTGATACCGTATTCCACTGCCTGCCTGCCCCACCGAGAGAGTCACTCTATTTTGAATAATTTTAGACAAATCTGTGGCTTGCCGCAAGGCCGGGGCCGGTGCGGAGCGGGTATTTTAGGCGGCTTCTCGGGCGCGTGGTTTCAGGCTTTGGCCGGGCGGAAACAGGCGGCGGTGAAGGTGCCATCGGGCTGGCCGGAGATTTGCGCGGCTGCGTGGGCCCAATAGTCGGTGCTGCGGTCTTCCATCGGGTCGGCGCAGAGGGTGGAGAGCGTGTGCGGCTCACGGGTGTGGACCTCGACCAGCGTACCGTTCTGGCCCTTGGGCGTGAGCGTGACGGTTTCGCCATGCGTGCTGCGCGCGCTGTCGAGATCTGAGCGGGTCAGCGCGGACATTAAGGTGAACTGCCTGCCGGGGATTTCGGCGGTGTAGCGTAGCCAGAGTGGGTAGCTGGCTTTGCGGCGGCGCACCTCGACCTTCAGCAGGCTGTCGTCGCCGGGGGTGATATCGGCAATCTCGGCCCAACCCTTGTCCCAATGGGGGCGATCCGGGCGCGCGCGTAGGCGGCGGTATGCCTCATCGGGTGGAAGCGGCAGGGAGAACCGGGCGCGGTGGTGCCTGGTCAGCCCGGGCAGGGGCCGGAAGGCGAGGCCGGACTTTATCAGTGCGAAGTTCAGCGCCCAGCTGCCCATCAGGAGGTAGAAGGCCCAGTTTGGCATGGCCTCCATGATGCCGGGCGCGTGGGTTTTGAGCACCGCGCCGATGAAGACGAGCGTGGCGATCCACTCGGGCAAAGCGCGGAAGGGCAGGACGAAAAGCATCGTCACCGCCCAGATGGCGGCATAGGCGAGGCTGGCGATCAGGCTGAAGATGAGCCAGACGAGCGCGGGCTGAATCATCGACGACCGTGCCGAGAAGCCATCGGCCACGAAGGCGAGGATGCCGAGCATCACATGGAAGGGGTCGCTCAGCACCAGCCCCGTGAGCAGGGCGAGGAAGATGGCGTAGAACAGGCGGCCCCGGCTGTGGCGCAGGCGGATCAGACGTGCGGCAAGCCGGTTGAGCAGGCCATGGGGGTGCCCCGCCGGCGCCGGGGCGGCGACGGGGGCAGCCTCGTTCACTCGCCGACAGCCTTTCTCACCGCCTCCAGTGTGAGGTGATCTTCGGGCAGCTTGGCGAGGTTCTTCATGTTGCGCGGCGTGCCGCGCAACTGGGCGGCGGCACCGGAGGCGGCTGCGCTGCGGGCGTCGGGCTGAAGCTCTTCAAGGCTGGCGGCCTGCTGCCCCGGGGCGGGGAGGGCGGTGGCGGCTTCGGCCTCGCGCTCGGCGGGTTCGGGCGGGTTGAGGGCGAGGAAATGCGCCTGAAGGTGGCGCAACTCGCCGCCCAGCACATCATCGAACCAGCGTTCGATCACCTCGCCGGCGAGCATGCCCTCGCGGGTTTCATGCAGGTCGACATGGGTGCTGTCGGGGTCCATCTCGGTGATCTTCACGGTCAGGATGCCGGAGGACATGACGTGCGCCGCATCCTCGCCTTCGATGTGAATGCGGGCCACGCCGGAGCTATCGCGCTCCAGTAGGGTCAGCGTGGCCTCTTCGGCCAACTCGCCGCAGGCCATGAGGGCGCAGTAGAAGGTGTTGCGCTCGGGGTCGTCGGGGCAGGCTTCGAGGTCGATCAGGCGCTCCGACACCAGCCGGTCGCCAGCGCCGGGCACGAGGGCAGACCAGATCTCGGCGCCGTCGGCGCGGACATGGCCGGAGGCGGCGGTGGCGAAGTTGAGCTTGAGTGGGATCTTGTCGGCCCAAGCTTCGTGCAGGGCCATGACCAGACCGGCGGAAATGAGGATGGCGAGCGGCAGGCCGATCAGCCCGTCATACCGGGTGAGGGCGCCGAGGATACCGCCCAGCAGGACGCCGGTGCCGATGCATTCGAGCCAGCCGCGCTTGGCGGGGACGTAGGCCAGCACGGCGGCGGCGATGCCCGCCATAACGAAGGGGGCGAAGAGGAAGGAGACGGCCTTGGTGTACCAGCGCAACCCGGGGAGCAGGCCGATCAGCAGCAGGCCGATGGCCATCGTGGCTGCAAAATAGGCGATCCGGCGGCGTTGGGCCGAGAGGACAGAGAGCATTGATATAACCCGCACGTATTTCGTTGCCCCGAGACTCGCCGGGAATTGCGGCGAAGACACGGCGGGAGCTGTGGGATTTGGTGGTGAAAGGGCGCGTAGGCGGAAACAATCGCATCGCACACGGGTCATTGGACGGCAGGAATAGGGCGGACTGGGGCGGAGGCTTACCCGGCGGGGCGCAGGCTCTGCAGCATGACCTGAAAGGCGCGGCGGTTGACGGCCATCGCGTCGCGGTTGCTCTGCTCGGAGGGGCTGAGGAGCGCGAGGCAGGCGGAGACCTCGGGCGTTTCGGCGCGGGCTGTCATCACGATCATCTCGACCTCGCCACCGCGCAGGGCGCGGTCGGAGCGGGCGAGGATGTTCATGAAAGCGCTGGGCACGAGGAGGGTGCTCTCGTCCGGCTCGGGGATCTTGACTCCGTTGGCCTCCAGCGTGCCGAGCAGCACCTCCTCAAGCATTTCGGAGTTGTCGCAGCCCGGCATGGTGGAGAGCATGAGGGTACCGAAGCCGTTGTTGTCCCACGTGATTGCTGCGCCATCGGGCGGGGCCTTTTGCTGCGGGGACATCTGCCAGCTCTCGGGGGCGAGCAGGGTGAGGGGCAGGGCGCCCTCTGTGGTGACATCGTCGAAGGGTTCGGCGAAGCGGTCGCGGGTGGGGTGGGCCAGCTCGAAGCTGGAGGCGGCGACGAGGAAGGCGTTTTGCATCAGCGTGATGAGGTTTTCATCGTCGCGCCGGGCCTTGGCCTCGATCAGGAAGAGGCGGTTGCCGTCCTTGATGGTCAACGAGCGGCGGGTGCCGGGAACGGATTTGTCGAGCCGGTGGGTGAGCACATCGGCGAGCACGCCATAGTCGGTATCGAAGTTCTTGGCGTCGATGATGCCGTGTTCGGTGAAGTCGAGCCATTGGTCGAGCCAGTCGACCGGGTTGATCTCACGCGTCAGCACCGTGGCCCAGATGCGAATCTCGACATCACGTGTGTGCTCTGGGCTGGCGTGGAACAGCAACTCGGGCTGCGCCCCGGCCTGCGGCACGGCATCGGGGTAGAATGACACCCACCAGCCACGGGGCAGCTTGAGCGTGAAATCGAAGAGCGGCCCGGCGTTGGAGTGGCTGCGGGCTGCCCCGAGCGTGTCCGAGAGCTGCTCGGCCGAGAAGGTCGGGGCCTCGAGGAGCTTGGGGGAGGGGGCTTGCGACACAGGGGCGGCTCCGATCAGAGTTTGCGGCCTTCGCGGCTGGTGTAGGGTGGCCCGTAGCTGAAATCGAGCCCGCCTTCGACACCCGCGCCAGCATGGACCTCGCCGACACCGCCCATGTGGTTGCGCCCGGTGGTCTTGTCTTGCACGCCCCAGCCGCCGAGTTCGCCGCCGCCGGAGAAGGCACCACCGCCGGCTTTGCCGCGCAGGCTGCTTGTGTTGCCGTACTGATCGGGCGGGGAGTTCAACTCGCCGAAGACCTCTGCGGCCGCGCCCTCGGCAGAGGCTTTGCCGCGCAGTTGCAGACCGGTGACATCGCCGCCTTCGCCGACCGCAACGTCGCCTGCGGCCTCGGCTTGGGCAATCGCGCCGCCTGCGCCGATCTCGACGTAAGGGTTGTTGGGATCACCGGCAAAGACCGAGCCTTTGCCGCCGAGGCCGACGAACTTGGCCTGGCCATGAGCGTCGACGCCGTGGACGAGCCCGCCGGAGAGGCCGAGATCGACCGCCCAGTACTGCAGCTGCCCGGCGCCGCCGACCTGGCCGATGACAGGCAGGTTGATTGTGCCGACGCCGTTCAGCTCGAAGAGACGGAACTCGACCTTGCCGGTGAAGGAGCCGAGCCAGCCTTCGCTCTTGGCGCCCGGCGTCCATTTGATAGCGAGGAACTTGCACCAGTCGTTGTTGATCAGGCCCGCGTCGAAGCCTTGGGTCACGCCGTCCCACACCGTATGGGCGAAGTCGATGACCAGCTGGAGCATGAAGGCACCGAAGCCGGCGGCGAGGTCGGGGATGGAGATGCCGACCATGCCGATGAGCACGGTGGGCAGGCCGGTGGTGATGACGCCGCCCTTCACGGTCAGGTCGGTCATGCGGGAGGCGGGCAGGCCCTGCACCAGAACGGTGGGCGAGCCCGTGAGGATCACGTCGCCGGGGCCAAAGGGGGGCGGAGGGATGCACACGCAAATGTCGGTCATGCGGGCCTGGGGCAGGTTGCCGACAAGAACGGTGAGCCCGGCGGGGGGCAGAATGGGGCCGGAAGGGCACATCGCGCAGGAATGGATGTCGGTCACGCGGGCCGCGGGCATGTTCATCATGGCAAAGGCTCGAACAAATTTTTGATCAATATGGGCACAGTATGTGAAGGCCCGCCCCTTCGATCAATGACAAATCCGGTCATTCCAAGGGATTGGGCGATATATGTGCTGAAAACAGGCAATTCGGGCCGATTCTACGGGTAAAATTCGGGACGATCCGCGCTTGTGCCTGCTGGCCGTGGGGGGCAGGATGGAGGGGCTGGAACGGGTGCGCTTGAATTGCGGGCAGAAGGCCCCAATTGATGGAGCATACCGGAGGGGGCCGTGGCTGCCGCGATACGCCTGAAAACAGGCTGGGGCCGGTGCCTCCTTGCCAATAACAAGGAACTGACATGCACGAGCAATTGAGCCAATCCTACCCTGTGCTGCCGCTGCGCGACATCGTGGTGTTTCCGCACATGATCGTCCCGCTCTTCGTGGGGCGGGAAAAGTCGGTGCGGGCGCTGGAAGAGGTGATGGGGGATGACAAGCAGATCCTGCTGGCCTCCCAGATCGACCCCAGCGTGGACGAACCCACCACCGATGGCATCTACAAGGCCGGGGTGCTGGCGAACGTTCTGCAACTGCTGAAGCTGCCCGATGGCACCGTGAAGGTGCTGGTCGAGGGCCGCAAGCGGGTGCGGATCGAGGAATATCTGGAAAACGACGAATACTTCGAGGCTTCCGCCGCCCTGCTTACCGAGATGCCGGGCGATGAAGAGACCGTGCGCGCGCTCACCGGCTCCGTGGCCGAGGAGTTCGAGCGCTATGCGAAGGTGAAGAAGAACATCCCCGAGGAGGCGCTGGCTGCCGTGGCCGAGGCAGAGGCAGCCGACAAGCTCGCCGACCTCGTGAGCGGCCATCTGGGCGTGGAGGTGGACCAGAAGCAGGAGCTGCTGGAGACCCTCAACGTGGCCGAGCGTCTGGAGAAGGTGTATGGCCTGATGCAGGGCGAGATGAGCGTTCTGCAGGTCGAGAAGAAGATCAAGACCCGGGTGAAGAGCCAGATGGAGCGCACCCAGCGCGAGTACTATCTGAATGAGCAGATGAAGGCCATTCAGAAGGAGCTGGGCGACGGCGAGGAAGGCCAGAACGAGGTGGCCGAGCTGGAGGCGAAGGTCGCCGAGACCAAGCTCAGCAAGGAAGCCCGCGAAAAGGCCGACGCCGAGATCAAGAAGCTCAAGAACATGAGCCCGATGAGCGCCGAGGCAACCGTGGTGCGCAACTACCTCGACTGGATGCTGAGCATTCCGTGGGGTGTGAAGAGCCGCGTGAAGAAAGACCTTGGCCGCGCCGAGAAGATCCTCGACGAGGATCACTACGGGCTGGAGAAGGTGAAGGAGCGTATCGTCGAATACCTTGCCGTTCAGCAGCGCTCGAAGAAGCTGAAGGGGCCGATCCTCTGCCTCGTCGGCCCTCCCGGCGTGGGTAAAACGTCGCTCGGCAAGTCTGTGGCAAAGGCCACGGGGCGTGAGTTTATCCGCATCTCGCTGGGTGGCGTTCGCGACGAGTCCGAGATCCGCGGCCACCGCCGGACCTACATCGGCTCAATGCCCGGCAAGATCATTCAGGCGCTGAAGAAGGCTAAGACCACCAACCCGCTCATCCTGCTCGATGAAATCGACAAGATGGGGCAGGACTTCCGCGGTGATCCGGCGTCGGCGATGCTCGAAGTGCTCGACCCTGAGCAGAACGGCACCTTCGTGGACCACTATCTCGAGGTGGAATACGACCTCAGCAACGTGATGTTCCTGACCACGGCGAACTCCTACAACATGCCGGGGCCGCTGCTGGACCGGATGGAGATCATCAGCCTTGCCGGCTACACCGAAGACGAGAAACGCGAGATCGCCAAGCAGCACCTGATCGAGAAGCAGAAGAAGAACCACGGGCTGAAGAAGGCCGAGTTCTCGCTCGACGATGAGGCGCTGACCGAGATCATCCGCCGCTACACCCGCGAGGCGGGCGTGCGGAACCTCGAGCGCGAGCTGGCGAAGCTGGCGCGCAAGGCCGTGACCCGGATCGTTCGGAAGAAGGACGAGAAGGTGGAGATCGGCATCAAGGACCTCGAGGATTATCTCGGCGTCAAACGGCACCGGTACGGTCTTGCAGAGATGGAAGACCAGATTGGCGTGGTTACGGGTCTTGCCTGGACCTCGGTGGGGGGTGACCTGCTCTCGATCGAAGCCCTCAAGCTGCCCGGCAAGGGCCGGATGAAGACCACCGGCAAGCTGGGCGACGTGATGAAGGAGTCGATCGAGGCCGCATCGAGCTACGTGCGCTCGATCAGCCCGCAGATCGGGGTGAAGCCGCCGCAGTTCGAGCGGTGGGACATTCACGTGCACGTGCCGGACGGGGCGACCCCGAAGGACGGGCCTTCCGCCGGCCTCGCGATGGTGACCGCCATCGTCTCGGTGCTGACCCAGATTCCGGTGCGCAGGGATATCGCCATGACCGGCGAGGTCACCCTGCGGGGCAATGCCACCGCCATCGGCGGGCTGAAGGAGAAGCTCCTTGCAGCGCTCCGGGGCGGCATCAAGACGGTGCTCATTCCGGAAGAGAACGAGAAGGACCTGCGCGACATCCCCGACAACGTGAAGGAGGGGCTGGAGATCATCCCCGTGACCCACGTGCGCGACGTGCTGAAGCACGCTCTAGTGCGTGAGCCCGAAGCGATTGAATGGGATGAAGCCGCCGAGGAGGCCGCCGCCGCCGCAGCTGCCGCCGCCAAAGGTGGCGAAGGCGGGAGTGCCGTGGCGCACTGAGCCGTCAGGCCATTGAGAACAAGGGGCGCGCTCTGCCGGGCGCGCCCTTTCTGTTGTGGGGATCAAGCCAGGCCGCGACACCGTGGTGCTTTGGTCGCCCTTGCAACTGGGCATGGGCCATGCAGCATGGTCCGGCAGAGGAGGACCGGGCCGGATGACATCACTCAATTCGATCGACGAGGTGCAGCAGGCACTGGCGGCGCAGGACTATGTCTGCGGGCGGGCGCTGGCGACGGTGGTGTTTTTGAGCCTCAAACTGGGGCGGCCGCTGTTCCTTGAAGGCGAGGCGGGCGTTGGCAAGACCGAGATCGCCAAGGCGATTGCCGCCGCGCTCGGCCGCCGGTTGATCCGGCTGCAATGCTACGAGGGGCTGGATGCCTCGAGCGCAGTCTATGAGTGGAACTTCGCGGAGCAAATGATCGCCATCCGCACGGCGGAGGCCAGTGGCGGGGCGGATCGGGATGCGCTGAAGAGTGAGCTTTTCACCGAGGACTACCTGATCGCGCGGCCCCTGCTGGAGGCGATGCGCCCCCAGCCGGGCGGGGCGCCGGTGCTGCTGATCGACGAGCTGGACCGGACTGATGAGCCGTTCGAGGCGTTCCTTTTGGAGGCGCTCAGCGATTTTCAGGTGACGATCCCCGAGTTGGGGACCATTGCCGCGCCGGAGCCGCCCATCGTGATCCTGACCTCCAACCGAACGCGAGAGGTGCATGACGCGCTGAAGCGCCGGTGCCTTTACCATTGGGTCGACTACCCCAGCTTTGACCGCGAGCTGGAGATCCTGCATGCGCGAGCGCCGCAGGCGGCAGAGGCCTTGAGCCGCGAGATCGTGGCCTTCGTGCAGAAACTTCGGACGGAAGATCTGTTCAAGAAACCGGGCGTGGCCGAGACAATCGACTGGGCGAAATGCCTGCTGGCGCTGGATGTTTTGACGATCAGCCCCGAGACCATTGCCGACACCATCGGCGCGATCCTGAAGTATCAGGACGATATCGCACGCCTCCAGGGCGGCGAGGCCTCGCGTATCCTCGACGAGGTGCGGGCAGAGCTTGCTCCTGCCTGAGCAGTGTGAAACTTCTTTGTCATCTGCCGCCTGTATCGAGGCAGGGAAGTCATTGAAAGGATTGTGAGATGGGTTTGGAAAACGACGCGCTGGGCAAGGGGGTCGGCGGGGCTGTCGATATGTTTGCCAGCTTCATGCAGGGGCAGGTAAACCGGGCCGTCATGCATCAGGCGCGGCAGCAGTGGTACGAGTATCACCGCGACCGGGTGCTGGAGACGCTGCGCAATCCGCCGACCGAATCCCGCGACCAGTGCCTTGTGCCGGGGGCCATCACCGGTGTGCTGCTTGTGATCGGCGTCGAGGAGCCGCGCACGGTGGACCTTGGGCTGGAGCCGCGCTGGCGCCGCTTTTTGGCGCTGGGCGTGGCCGGATACGGCAATGACCCGGTGCGGGTGAAGGAGGAATACCTGCGCCAGCCCCGGATCGAGGCGATCCCCGAGAACAACCGCTCGCTGATGCGCGTAAACTACTATGTCTGGATGAATTACGCCCAGGCACTGAGCTGGTAAACGGTGGAAGGGCTCGCGCCGCTTGATATCCCCGAGCACCCGCGCCTGGTGGAGAATATCACCTGGTTTGCGCGGGCGCTTCGCAAGGCCGGGTTGCCGATTGGGCCCGGCAGGGTGATTGATGCGGTGCGGGCCGTCGAGGCGGCGGGGTTCACCAGCCGTGCGGATTTTTACCACGCGCTTCAGGCCTGCTTTGTCAGCCGGCCTGAGCAGCGCGCGGTTTTTGCGCAGATCTTCCGGCTCTACTGGCGCGATCCGCGTTACATGGAGCACATGATGAGCCTGATGCTCCCCTCAGTGCGTGGGGTGCAGGAGGAGAAGGCAGCGCAGGCCGCCGAGAAGCGCGCGGCGGAGGCGCTGCTGGACGGGGTGGAGCGCGAGGCGCCCGAGAGCCCTGAGAGCGACGAAGAACATCAGATCGAGATCGATGCCTCGGCCACGGCCTCTGGCGAGGAGCGGCTGAAGACGCTGGACTTCGAACAGATGAGCACGGCGGAGGTGGCCGAGGCCAAGCGGGTGATTGCCCGGATCGAACTGCCCGTGCGCCCGTTGGTGAGCCGCCGAACGCGGGCGGATGCGCAGGGGCGTGTCGCGGACTGGCGGGCGACCATGCGGGCTGCACTCCGGCGGGGCGGCGAGGTGCATGAGTTTGCCACGAAGAACCGGGCGCAGCGCTGGCCGGATCTCGTGGCGCTTTGCGATATCTCAGGTTCCATGAGCCAATACAGCCGGCTCGTTTTGCATTTTCTTCACGCTGCGGCCAACGCGAAGGGTGCGGGGTGGGCGCGGGTGCATGGGTTCACCTTTGGCACCCGGCTGACGAACATCACCCGGCATCTGGCGACGCGCGATGTGGATGCCGCGCTCGCCGCTGCAGGGGCCGAGGCGCAGGATTGGGAGGGCGGCACCCGGATCGGCGCCTGCCTGCATGAATTCAACCGCGACTGGTCGCGCAGGGTGCTCAGTCGGGGCGCGGTGGTGCTGTTGATCACCGACGGGCTCGACCGGGGCGCGCCGGAGGATCTGGCCCGCGAGATGGAGCGGCTTGGCCTTTCCGCCCGACGGCTCATTTGGGTGAACCCCTTGCTGCGCTGGGATGGCTTTGCCCCGAAAGCTGCGGGGATCGCGGCGATGCTGCCGCATGTCAGCAGCTTTCGTGCTGGCCACAACATCGCCTCGTTGGAGGCGCTGGCAAAGGCGCTTTCGCGCGAGGATGGCGGCGGTGAAAAAGCGCGGCTGATGCAGATGCTGCAGCACGGCTAGGCGGAACCCTTGGGGCAGGGGCCGCGTTGTGGCCCCAACGATAACCCCATTGGAGGAGCAGTCGACATGTCTGCGAAGTTCCGCAACACAACGGCCCTCGTCGCCGCAATTTCCCTTTCTATTCCGGCCGTTGCGCCGGCGCAGCAGGTTGTTGACCGCTGCGAGGCAGGCACCATCGGCATCTCTGCCGAGGTGGCCGACGAGCTTGGCCTGACCCTCACCGACGAGCAGCAGGCAGCGCTCGACGGTGGCGCATCGAGCGATGCCGTAATCGTGAGCAATTTCGACCCCGCCGCCCCCGAGCTCTGCATGACCGTTGCCGAGCTGGAAGCGATGGGCGTGACGGAAGCCGAGGTGGTGATGGCCGTAGAGGCCGAGCCGACCACCGAAGAACTGGGCGGTGAAGCTGCTGCTGCGGCAGAGGTGGAAACCGAAGAGAAAGGCGTGCTTGAGAAGGCGCTTGATGCCGTGACCGGTGACAATACCGCCGAAGAGCCCGCCGAAGCAGAAGTGGCTGCCGATCCGGAGGCCGAGGTCGAAGCTGAAGTGACGGCTGAGGCTGAGCCGGAAGTGGAGGCGGAAGCTGAAACGGAAGCGACCGCCGAAGCCGAAGCCGAAGCCGAAGTCGAGCCGGAAGTTGAAGCGACCGCTGAGGCCGAAGTTGAGCCGGAAGCCGAAGTGACCGCAGAGGCGGAAGCAGAGGCCGAGGTTGAAGCCGAGATGGAAGCGGAGGCGACCGCAGAAGGTGAAGACAGCGGTAGCGCGCTTCAGGAAGCCCTCAACGAGGTGACGGGCAATGACGTTGCCACGCCCGAAGAGGCAGAGGAAGACGCAGCAGAAGCCGAAGCCGAGACTGCGCCGGAGGCAGAGATGACTGCCGAAGCGGAGGCGGAAGCCGAGGCCGATGCTGAAGCCAACCCGGCTGTGCCGGACGTTGTGGCCGAGATCGCGAAGGCGATTGAAGCCCAATCCGCCGAAGAAGCCGACCCTGAAGAGCAGGCTGCTGCGGCTGAGACCGAGGCGCCAGAAGCCTCTGCCGCGACGGATGAGACTGCCGAAGCTGCCGATGTGGAAGAGACCACGGTGACCGAAGAGAGCGCACGCTCCAGCTCGGAAGAGTTCCTCGACAAGGTGACGGGCGCGAAGGCCGATACCTCCGCTTCTGCCAGCGCCAGCAATGACGACGATGGCGGGCTGAGCGACCTCGAGAAGGCTCTTCTCGTGGGGCTGGGCGCCGTGGTTGTCGGCAAGGCTCTTGAAGGCAATGGCGATGCGCAGGTCGTGACCAAGTCGGACGACCGTGTGGTTGTACTGGAAGATGGCCGCTACCGTGTGATCCGCGACGATAACGAGCTGATCGAACGTCCGGGCTCGACGGTGCGTCGCGAGACCTTCCAAGACGGCTCGACCCGCACGATCGTGACGCGTGAGAACGGCGTGCAGATCATCACCATCCGCGACCCCGAGTTGCGCGTTCTGCGCCGCATCCGGGTGGATGCCGAAGGAAACCGCACGGTGCTGATCGACGATACCGCCGATGTCGAACCCGTCGACGTGGCCGCGCTGCCCGATCCGGTGGCCGAGGCCGAAGTGGACGCGGGCACCGATGCAGAGACCCTTCGGGCCGTGCTTTCGACCAAGAGCGCTGCGGACCGCCGCTTTGCGCTCTACCAAGTGCGCAACATCGAGCGGGTGCGCAAGCTGGCCCCGGCGATTGACCTTGATGCGATCAACTTCCGCACCGGGTCTGCCGTGATCGACCCGCAGGAGGCAGAGGAGCTGAGCGAGCTCGGCAACCTCATCGCCGCCTATGTGGAAGAAAACCCCGGTGAGGTGTTCCTCGTGGAAGGGCACACCGATGCGGTGGGCAATGCGGCCTTCAACCTTGCCCTGTCTGACCGCCGGGCTGAGAGCGTGGCGTTGGCACTGACCGAGTACTTCGACGTGCCGCCGGAGAACCTCGTGGTGCAAGGCTACGGTGAAAGCGACCTGAAGGTGAAGACGTTGGATGACGAACGCGCCAACCGCCGTGCTGCGGTGCGCCGGATCACCCCGCTGATCGCGAGCGGGTCGTAACCCCCTTATTTCGTGACCCTTCGGTTAACGAGTGGAGAGGCGGGCCCTGCGGGGTCCGTCTCTTTGTTTTGTCGGGGGCGGGGATGCGACCAAGGTGGGCGAGACATTTGCTATAGGCGTGCTAGGTTCTGCCGGCGAGGAGGGCCGCATGATGGCTGAGATTTCCGACAATATCCCTGGCGTGGCACTGGCTTGGCATCAGGCCGGCAAGGGTGCGGTGCTGGCCACGGTCGTCGAGACATGGGGCTCTGCGCCGCGGCCTGTGGGGGCGCATCTGGCGATTTCCGGGGCCGGGGAGCTTGAGGGGTCAGTCTCGGGTGGTTGCGTTGAGGGCGCTGTGGTGGCCGAGGCGTTTGAGGCCTTGGAGACGGGGCAGAGCAAGCTGCTGACCTATGGCGTGAGCGATGACGAGGCGTTCCACGTAGGGCTCGCCTGCGGGGGCACGATCCGAGTGATGGTGCAGCCTGTGGGCGCGGGCATGAGCGAGGCGGCTCTGGCCGAGGTGGTTGGCGCTATCGAGGCACGTAGGCCGGTTGCCTACGTGGTGGATACCGAAAGTTGGGGCGCGCGTGTGCAGGGGCCGGAGGGCCTGGAAGAGCGGTTCCGGGCGGACCGCTCCGGGTTCGAGGAAGACGGCAAGACCTTTGTGGGCATTCACAACCCGCCGCTGCGGATGGCGGTGGTGGGCGCGGTGCATATTGCCCAGTTCCTCGTGCCGATGGCGCGCATGGCGGGCTATGACCCTTTTATCGTGGACCCGCGCGAAGCCTTTGCCACTCCCGAGCGCTTCCCGGAGACCACGATCAGCCATGACTGGCCCGATGAGGCGCTGGCCGCCTGGGGGCTCGATGCCCGAACCGCGGTGGTAACGCTGACCCATGATACCAAGATCGACGACCCTGCGATCGCGGCGGCGCTGGCCTCCGATTGCTTTTACCTCGGGTGCCTTGGCTCGACCCGGACCCACGGCAAACGGGTGGATCGGTTGAAGGCGGCGGGAGCATCCGAGGCCGACATTGCGCGCATTCATGCGCCGGTGGGCCTGAATATCGGCGCGAAGAGCCCGGCGGAGATTGCCGTTTCGGTGCTGGCGCAGGTGACCGAGGTGCTGCGGGGCCGCAAGTGAAGTTCGGGCCAGTTCCTGTAGCCGAGGCCGAGGGTGCGGTGCTGGCGCATTCGGTGCGCGCGGGCGGACGAATGCTGAAGAAGGGCGCCGTGCTGGGCGCGGAGGCCGTCGCGGCGCTGGCGGCTGAAGGGCTGGCCGAGGTGATCGTGGCGCGGCTGGAGCCGGGCGATGTGGCCGAGGATGAGGCGGCGGAGGCGCTGGCGCGGGCTGTAAAGGGCAGCGGGCTGAAGCTGACGGCGGCACATACCGGGCGGGTGAACTTCAAGGCGAAAGGGCCGGGGGTGTTGGTGGTGGATGCCGCGAAGGTGCGCGCCATCAACGCGGTGGACCCGGGGCTGACGCTGGCGACGCTTGCGCCCTACACGCGGGTCACGCCGGGGCTGCTGGCGGGGACGGTCAAGGTTATCCCCTACGCGGTGGCAGGGGCGGCGCTGGAGGCGGCGGTGGCTGCGGCTGAGGGCGCGATGCGGCTCGCCCCGGTGGTGCTGGAGCGGGCCGTGGTGGTGCTGACGGAGGTGCCGGGGCAGAAGCCTTCGATCACCGAGAAGGGCCGCGCGGCGGTGGAAGGGCGGCTGAAGGCGCTGGGAATCGCGGTGGCCGCCGTGGAGGTGGTGCCGCATGAGACCGGCGCGGTGGCTGCGGCGCTGCGAGCGGCGGACGCGGACCTTGCCTTGATCCTTACCGGGTCTGCGACATCGGACGCGCACGATGTGGCCCCGCAGGCGCTACGCGAGGCCGTGGGCAGGGTGGAGCGCTTCGGGATGCCGGTGGACCCGGGGAACCTGCTGTTTCTCGGAGCTCTCGGCGAAATGCCGGTGATCGGCCTGCCGGGTTGCGCCCGCTCGCCTGCGCTCAACGGGGCGGATTGGGTGCTGGAGCGGGTGGCCTGCGGCTTGCCGCCGGGGCCGGAGGAGTTTGCCGAGATGGGTGTCGGGGGTTTGCTGAAGGAGATCCCGATCAGGCCGCAGCCTCGGGAGGGGCGGTAGGACGCAGTAAGAATGTGCACAGCGGATAGACCGCGCATGAAAAAGGGCGGCACCGGGCCGCCCTGATCGTATCTCTGAGGGTCTGCCCTATTTGGGCAGCGGGTTGATCATCATCACCATCTGGCGGCCTTCCATCTTGGGCATCGACTCGATCTTGCCGATTTCCTTGATGTCATCCGCGACCCGTTCGAGCAGAGCCCGGCCCACATCTTGGTGCGCCATCTCCCGGCCCCGGAAGCGCAGGGTGATCTTCACCTTGTCGCCGTTCTCGAGGAACTTGAACACGTTGCGCATTTTGACGTCGTAGTCATGCGTGTCGGTGTTGGGGCGGAACTTGATTTCCTTGATCTCGATGATCTTCTGCTTCTTCCGCGCCTCGGCTTCCTTCTTCTGGGTCTCGTACTTGTACTTGCCGAAATCCATGATCTTGCAAACGGGCGGGGTCGCGTTGGGCGAGATCTCGACGAGGTCGAGGCCGACCTGTTCGGCGAGCTCCATCGCGCGCTGGGGCGTAACAACGCCCACGTTCTGTCCTTCGTGTCCGATGAGCCGGATTTCGGAGGCCGTGATGCGATCGTTCACGCGGGGGCCTGTGTCACGCACCGGCGGGGCGTTGTGGGGTCTGCGGGCTATGGGATATCTCCTGTGGAAGCCTTGGGTTGAATGGGCGGCAAAATAGACGGCGCATGGGCGCGGTTCAAGCGGATTGCGGGGCAAGGGCACAGCGAAACGCATCTGCGCGGGTTTCGGCGGAGCGGCGCGGGTTATGCCGCACTGCCGCAAACGCGCTTTTCATTCCGGCAGGGGATGTCATATGATGGGGCGGGCCTTTTGAAAGGCAAGTGTGGGACAAGGAATTACCCTATGGATAACAAGATGATCGGCGGCGTCGTTGTGGCCGCACTCGCCATCGGCGGCTACATTTACGCCACCCAGAGCGGCGATGAACCGGCGCCCGAGGCCACCGAGGCCGCGGCTGAGGCCACTGAAGCAACCGAAGAGGCAGTGGAGACGGCTGAAGAGGCTGCCGAGTCCACCGAGGAAGCCGTTGAAGAGACCACCGAAGAGGCGGCTGCCGAGGGCGAGAGCGCCATCGAGGAGGCTGTGGAAGAGGTGGTCGAGGAAACCACCGAGGCCGCCGATGCGGTGACCGAGGCTGCCGAAGAGGCGGCTGGCGACGCGATGGAAGCGGTGGAAGGCGCTGCGGATGCAGCGGCCGAGACCGCCGAGGAAGTGGTGGACGAGACCGCGACTGCCGTGGAGGCTGCGGGCGATGCAGCCGAAGCCGCGATGGAACAGGCTGCCGATGCCGTGGACGCTGCCGAAGAGGGCGCGACCGAGGCTGCCGCCGAGGCGATGGAAGCGGCGTCTGAGTCGATGGAAGCCGCCTCTGAGGCCATGGGTGAGGCCGCCGAGGCTGTGGACGGCGCGACCGATGCTGCTGCCGACACGACCACGGAAGCTGCCGAAGGCGCCACCGCCGCCGCCGAAGCCACGGCTGATGCCGCGGGCGAGGCTGCCGAGGGCATGGACCTGACCGCGCTCACCGCCGAAGGCTTCGACCTGGAGAAGGTGACCGAGATGATCGAAGGATCCGATCTTGGCGACTTCCAGAAGACCGCCCTTATGAAGGCCGTCGAAGCCGCCAAGGACAACCCCGAGGCGCTGACCGGCGCGCTCGATAAGGTCAAGGAAGCGCTCGGCCTCTGAGAGGCGGGCTTTTCCAGCCTACGGAAAATTCAGGCTCCGCGCTGCAAGGCGCGGGGCTTTTCTTGTATTCATAGTGGCTTGCAGGGCAGAGTTGAGGCAGCGCCTCAAGCGGCGTCTTGCGCGTTTTCGAGCTTTTCGCCGACGCTCATCCAGATCGCCTCGGCGCGCTCCAGCCCTTCCATGACCTCGGCGTATTTGGCGTTCCAGGTGGCCAGCTCGCCCTTGCGGGCGTCTTCGTAAAGATCGGGGTCGGCCAGCTTGGTGGCGAGTTTGTCGCGCATCTCTTCCAGCTTGGCGACGCGGGCTTCGGCCTTCTTCAGCTCCGACCGGAGGGCTTGGATATCGGCTTGGCTCACCCGTTTGGCGGGTTTGGGCTTTTCCTTCTCCTTGCCGGGCTTCTCGGGCGTGGCGAGGAGCAGACGGCGATAGGCCTCGAGATCTTCGTCAAAGGGTTTGACGGTGCCGCCATCGACCAGCCAGAGCCGATCGGCCACGTGGCTCAGCAGGTGCATGTCGTGGCTCACGAGCACCACGGCGCCGGTGTAGGCGGTGAGGGCCTCCACCAGAGCCTCGCGGCTTTCCATGTCGAGGTGGTTGGTGGGCTCATCGAGGATGAGCATGTGGGGGGCTTCGAGCGTGGCGATGAGCAGGGAGAGCCGCGCCTTCTGGCCGCCGGAGAGTTTGCCCACGGGGGTCTCTGCCTGCGCCGCCATGACGCCGAAGCCTGCGAGCCGGGCGCGGTGCTTGCCGGGCAGCTCATCGGGCTTCATCCGGCGCAGGTGCTCGAGCGGGGTCTCCTCGGGGCGCAGCTCGTCGAGCTGGTGCTGGGCGAAGTAGCCGATGCGCAGCTTGCGGGCCGAGATCATCCGCCCCGAGAGGGCTTCGAGCTTGCCGGCGAGCAGCTTGGAGAGGGTGGACTTGCCCTGACCGTTGCGGCCGAGAAGGGCGATGCGGTCATCCTGGTCGATGCGAAGGCTCAGGCGTTGCAGGACAGGCGTGCCGTCATAGCCCACGGCGGCGCCCTCCATGTTGATGATGGGGGGCGAGAGCTCTTCGGGCTCGGGGAAGGTGAAGACCTTGAGCGCGGCTTCCTGCGGCGTGCTGATGGGCTTGAGGCGGGCGAGCATCTTGAGGCGGCTTTGCGCCTGTACGGCTTTGGAGGCCTTTGCGCGGAAGCGGTCCACGAAACTTTGCAGGTGCGCGCGGCGGGCCTCTTGCTTGCGGTTTTCGGCCTCGGCCACCGCGAGGCGGGCGGCGCGGGTCTCGGCGAAGCTGTCGTAATTGCCTTGGTAGAAGGTCAGCTTGCGGTCTTCGAGGTGCAGGATTCCCCCGACGGCCCGGTTCAGCAGGCCCCTGTCATGCGAAATTACAATGACGGTGTGTGGGTAGCGAGCAAGATAGCTCTCTAGCCAGAGCGCGCCTTCGAGGTCGAGGTAGTTGGTAGGCTCGTCGAGCAGCAGCAGATCAGGCTGCGAAAAGAGCACCGCGGCCAGGGCCACACGCATCCGCCAGCCGCCGGAGAAATCGGCGCAGGGGCGCTGCTGGTCTTCGTGCGAAAAGCCAAGCCCTGAGAGGATGGAGGCGGCGCGGGCTTCGGCAGACCATGCATCGATATCTGCGAGCCGGGTTTGCACCTCGGCGATGCGGTGAGGGTCCGTGGCAGTTTCGGCCTCGGCCAGCAGAGCGGCGCGCTCTGTGTCGGCGGCCAGAACGGTGGTGAGAAGCGAGTCGTTGGTTGCCGGCGCTTCCTGTGCCACGCCGCCGATGCGGGCGCGGGTGGGGTAGGAGATGTCGCCACCCTCAAGTGCGAGTTCGCCGCGGATCAGGCGGAAGAGGGTGGTTTTGCCCGTGCCGTTGCGCCCGACGAGGCCGACCTTGTGGCCCTCGGGGATGGTCGCGGAGGCGTGCTCGAAGAGCGGGCGGCCTTCCATGGCGAAGGATATGTCGGAAATGCGCAGCATGGCGCGGGCCTAGCAGAGCCCGCGCGGCAGTTCCATAGGCATCGAAAGGCAGGTTACTCGAGCGTCACGTCGAGTGCGGCGCCGTTGTTGCCCCAGCCCCACTTATCGCGCGAGGCGACGATCGCGGAGGTGGCAATGGCGGCAACGATGCCCACCGGCGATGCGCCTGCGACAACGGTGCCCTGAATCTGCGGCTGGATCACCGCATCACCCTCACCAGAGGCGCTCTGGCACGAGATGCGCAAGGGGGTCGGCTTCCCTTTCAACTCGGGCAGACGCAGGGTGACCGGCGTGGTCAGCGGCGGCATGGTGAACTCGGCGCTGTCGAGGGTGCAGCGGGCGCCGACGACCTCCTTGCGCTTGGAGCCCTTGCCCACATAGCTGCGCAGGACCGGCTCGGAGAAGCCGAGGATCCGGTCATTGATGCTGGCGTGTTTGGCGCGGGCAGTGACGGGCGCTTGGGTGACAGGCGCGCCGCTCATGCAGGCAGAGAGCGTGAGCAGGGCGGCGGTGGCGGCGATCAGTGCTTTCATCATATTTCCCGGTATTTTCAAGGCGATGCTTGATAGGGTGCCGGGCGCCATGGATCAAGGCGTGATCTCCGTACCGTCCCATGCAAAGAGCTTGCCGCTGTCGTCCGGGGTGGTGGCCGCGATGGTGCGCCAGAGGTGGGCGGCACTCTCCGACGGTGTTAAGACCTTGGGGGCATTGCCCCGGTAGGGCTGCGACAGAGCGGTTGCAACGGTGCCGGGGTGGAGGCCGATGAGGCGCGCCTGCGGGTGGGTGCGGGCGAGTTCGATGGAGAAGGTGCGGATGACCTGGTTCAGCGCGGCCTTGGACGCGCGATAGCTGACCCAGCCGCCGAGGTTGTTGTCGGAGATCGAGCCGACGCGGGCGGAGAGCGCGGCGGCGAAGGCGGGGGCCTTGCGGGGCAGGCGCGGCAGGAAGTGTTTGAAGATCGTCGCGGGCAGGATTGCGTTGACGCGGTAAACCTCGGCCATTGCAGAAGGGTCGAGGGCTTTGAGGCTCTTCTCCGGCGCGTAGCTATCGGTGTGCAGCGTGCCGAGGGTGATGAGCAGGCCGGAAATCTCGGGCAGGGCCGCGG
Source organism: Oceanicola sp. (assembly GCA_017792405.1). Taxonomy (GTDB): domain Bacteria; phylum Pseudomonadota; class Alphaproteobacteria; order Rhodobacterales; family Rhodobacteraceae; genus Vannielia. The sequence goes on along the minus strand of CP051231.1, from coordinate 1,924,455 downwards.
CCAGTTGCGCAAGGGCCGTTTCGTCGCCCGGATCGAGATGATGGGCGGTCGTGCCTTCTGACGCGGTGCCACGGGTGACGACATGCACGGGTGGGGCTTCGGGCGCGGCGAGGGCGGCCTCTGCAAGTGCGGTGCCAATGCTGCCAGCGCCGAAGATCAGGAGGGGCGGGGTGCTCATGCGGCGTAGCTAGGGCGCATTCGGGGGCTTTCAAAACCAGATGCCGCGTGTTACCGCAGCCGCGAAATTCGGACCGGGCCAGCGCCCGGCACATAAAGGAGATGCCAGATGGCCACCGAACGCACGCTTTCCATCATCAAGCCCGATGCCACCCGCCGCAACCTGACCGGCAAGATCAACGCCAAGTTCGAAGAGGCCGGTCTGCGGATCGTCGCCCAGAAGCGGATCAAGCTCTCGATGGAGCAGGCCGGCAAGTTCTACGAAGTGCACGCCGAGCGCCCGTTCTACGGTGAGCTCTGCGAGTTCATGGCCTCCGAGCCGGTCGTGGTGCAGGTGCTGGAAGGCGAGGGCGCCATCCTGAAAAACCGCGAAGTGATGGGCGCGACCAACCCTGCCGATGCGGCCCCGGGCACCATCCGTGCCGAGTTTGCCGAGTCGGTTGGCGAGAACTCCGTGCATGGCTCGGACGCCCCCGAGACCGCCGCTCAGGAGATCGCCTTCTTCTTCAGCGGGCTTGAGCTGGTCGGCTAAAGCCGAAGGGATATGGCGGACGGATGTTCGCCGGCCAAGGGGCGCTCTTCGGGGCGCCCTTTTTGCTTTGAGCGTTAACTGGGAACGGTCACATTGCGGGCGAGTGTCGCCTGTTTTGCGAGGTTCTTCTCCAGCAGGCACACGTTTCGGATGTTGGCGTTGTAGGCAGCGTCGAAGACGTCGCCCAGCACCGGGATCGAGCCGATTGACCAGTCGAGCGCCATGTTGAATCCCATGTAGGCCAGGGCGCCGGGTGTGGCGCCGAGGCGGTGGGCCTTCCATATGATATAGGCGGAGGGTGCGGCGGCGAGGGTGTCGCCGAACACGGGGATCAGGCCGAGGAGCGTGTCGAGGCCCACGTCAATCTGGGTGCCGGGCACGCGCACGAGCGCGTCCATGCGTCGGGCAAGGCGGTGAAGCGCGGCGATTTCGGCGTCGATGGCCGGGCCGGAGAGAGGCATTGGCGTGGTCATATAGATTATATGGGGACGCGTGGGTCCAATGTGAAGGGTATTCACATCGGGGCGGCTCAGCGCGGGCGCACGCCGATTTGGTCTAGCATGCGCTCAAGTTCGGAAAGCCCGGGGTCATGCGCGTCTGCAACGATGGCATCGAAGCGGGCACGGAGGCGCTCCTTTTCCTTGCCTTTGCAGTCGTTCCACGGGCGGCCCTGCAGGCCCATCTCGATCACGTAATACGCAATGAAATGGGGGCGGGCGCCGTTTTTCAGCAGTCGTCGATAGGTTTCATCGGTTCCCAAGGCCGCGAGTTCTTCGGCCGAGTGGATGCCTGCACGGGCGCAGGAGGCCTCCATTGCGGGGCCGAGATTGCGGATCGAGGAAATGGGGGAGGGGGAGTCGGCCATGGTGGCCGCAACTTAGCGCCGGGTTTCGGCGCGGAACAGGGGCGAGAGCCGCCCCTGCTGACAGGTCGTGTCAGCGGGTCAGATGCTGGCCCAGTCGGTGATGATGTACCGCTTGTCTGTCTCGGCATCGGGGGAAATATCCCAGATGTCGGACTTGTTCTCGCGCTGGCGCTTGTCGGCGGCGCGCTCTTCGGTCTTCATCTCCGGCTTGGCGGATTTCTTCGGTGCCATTGCCCTTTTCCTTTGCTGTGTCACCACCCCAACGGGCGCTGCCCGGCGATGGTTCCTGCCTCATATGTGGGAGTTTGCCTCCTCTGTCTGGATATTGGGTGCCGCAAATGTGACCAAAATGGGGCGGGGATATTGGATTTGCCTCGAAATAAAGGGGTGTGGCAGGAAGGCCGCGACGGTCCTTGTGGGGATCGGCGGAATATGCTTAACATGTGAACGAATTGGCTAGGGAGGGCGGCATGATCGGCAACACGTCACAGCTGACAACGGGCGAGGCGCTGGCTGCGGGGCTGGCGGAGGCCGGGACCGAGGTGGTGTTCGGCATACCCGGTGCGCACATGTACGCCTTCAACGACGCTTTGGCGCGAGAGGCCGGGCGCATTCGGTTTATCCACACGCGCCATGAGCAGGGGGCGGGCTACATGGCTTACGGCTATGCGCGCTCGTCCGGCAAGCCGGGGGTGTTTACCGTTGTGCCGGGTCCGGGGGTGCTGAACGCGGGGGCTGCGGTGAGCACAGCCTATGCCGGGGGGACGCCGGTGCTGTGCGTGACCGGCAATATCTTTTCCAACCTCATTGGTCAGGGCCGGGGGCAGCTGCATGAGTTGCCCGACCAGCTTGCGACGCTGGGGAGCATCACCCGTTGGACGGGGCGGATCGAACATGCCAGCGAGACCGGGCGGATGCTGGGCCGGGCGTTTGGCGAGATGGCGCGGGGCCGGGGCGGGCCTGCGGCGATCGAGGCGCCCTGGGATGTGATGGCGAGCAAGGGCACGGTGCGCGGGGGCTTCGAGCGCGACGAGGTGCTGCCGCCGCCGCTCGATGAGGGGCAGTTGGGGCAGGCCGCCAAGATGATCGCCGCCGCCGAGAACCCGATGATCTTTGTCGGTTTCGGCGCAATGGAGGCGGGCGCGGAGGTTCTGGCGCTGGCCCGCAAGCTGGGCGTGCCGGTGGTGGCGCATCGCAGCGGCAAGGGGGTGATCCCCGAGGATGATCCGCTGAGCGTGAACATGGTGGCGGGGTATGATCTGTATCGTGACTGCGACCTTGTGATCGGCATCGGCTCGCGGCTGGAGTTGCCCTTCATGCGCTGGCAGTGGCGGCCCGAGGGGCTGAAGGTGCTGCGGGTCGACATCGACCCGACAGAGGCGGTGCGGCTGAAGCCCGACGCCTTTGTGCTGGGCGATGCGGCTGAGGCCTGTGCGGCGCTTTTGGGCCGCGTGGCGCATGGGCCGGACCGGAGCGAGGCGATTGGCGCGGCACGGGCGGCGGCGGAGGAGAAGATTGAGGAGATCCAGCCTCAGGTGGGCTTCCTCAAGGCGATCCGGGCCGCCCTGCCGCGTGACGGGTTCTTTGTGGAGGAGATCAGCCAGGTGGGGTTCACGGCGCGCTTTGCCTTTCCGGTCTATGAGCCGCGGACCTATGTGACCTCCGCCTATCAGGAGAACCTCGGGTTTGGCTACAATACCGCGCTGGGGGTGAAGGTGGCCAACCCGGACAAGGCCGTGGTGGCGGTGACCGGGGACGGCGGCTTTCTGTTTGGCGCGCAGGAGATGGCCACCGCGGCGCAGCATGGGATCGGTGTGGTTGTGGTGGTCTTCGACAACGGGGCTTTCGGCAACGTGCTGCGGGATCAGGACACGCAGTACGAGGGCCGCCGGATTGGTGCCGAGCTGGGGAACCCGGACTTCGTTGCGATGGCGAAGAGCTTTGGGCTGCATGCAGAGCGGGCCGATACGCCGGAGGCACTGGAGGTGGCCTTGAGCGCAGCGATCGAGCGGGATGAGCCGGCGTTGATCTGCGTGAAGCAGGAGCGCGGCGGCGATGGCTCGCCTTGGCCGCTCTTGATGCCTGCGCCCCATGGAGCGCCGCCGAAGAAGGGCTATTTCTGAGCCGCCTTGCCCGCTAGGGTCCGGGCGAGGGAGGACGGCATGGACAAGTCTGTGGCAAGCCTTGAGGCGGTGGTGGCCGACATCGCCGACGGGGCGGTTGTGATGATTGCGGGCTTCGGCGGCTCGGGGATTCCGGTAGAGCTGATCCATGCGCTGGTGGCGCGGTATCGGGCGACGGGGCATCCCGGTGGGCTGACGGTGGTGAACAACAACGCGGGCACCGGCTCGGTGGGCATTGCGGCGATGCTCGATGCGGGGATGGTCGCCAAGGTGATCTGCTCTTTTCCGCGCTCGTCGCAGCCGCAGGCGTTTCAGCGGCGGTATGAGGCAGGCGAGGTCGAGCTGGAGCTGGTGCCACAGGGCACGCTGGCCGAGCGGATCCGGGCAGGGGGTGCGGGCATTCCGGCGTTTTATACCGCGACGGGGGTGGGCACCGAGTTGGCGGAGGGCAAGCCGCTGGAGGAGTTCGAGGGGCGGATGTATCTGCGCGAGCGCTGGCTGAAGGCGGATGTGGCGCTGGTGAAGGGCGAGCTGGGCGATGCCCATGGCAACCTGACCTATCGGCTGGCCGCGCGGAACTTTGCGCCGATCATGGCGATGGCGGCGGGCTGTACGATTGCGCAGGTGTCGCGGCTGGTGAAGCCGGGGGAGATTGCGCCGGAGCAGGTGGTGACGCCGGGGATCTTCGTGGCGCGCCTGGTCGAGGTGCCTGAGCCCGCGCAGGAGGAGGTTCTGGTGCGGGCGGGGGAGGCATTTTGATGGAGAAGCTCAGCAGCGCGGGTATTGCCTGGCGGGCGGCGCAGGACATCGCGGACGGCGCATATGTGAACCTCGGCATCGGGTTTCCGGAGATGGTGGCACAGTTTCAGCCCCCCGGCCGCCATGTGACCTATCACAGCGAGAACGGCATCCTCGGGATGGGGCCTGCGCCGGAGGAGGGCGCGGAGGATTGGGATGTGATCAATGCCGGCAAGAAGGCGGTGACGCTGAACCCGGGTGCAAGCATCTTTCACCATGCTGACAGCTTCGCCATGGTGCGGGGCGGGCATATCGATTTGGCCGTGCTGGGCGCCTATGAAGTGGCCGAGAACGGCGACCTCGCCAACTGGCGGATCGGCAACAAGGGCACGCCCGCGGTAGGCGGCGCGATGGACATGGTGACGGGCGCGAGGCGGGTGGCGGTGGTGACCGAGCATGTGACCAAGACCGGGGCGCCGAAGCTGGTGGAACGCTGCGCCAACCCGCTGACGGGGGTGGGCTGCGTCGCGCGGGTCTATACCTCGCTGGCGGTGGTGGACGTGGTCGACGGCCGCTTCGTGCTGCGGGAGAAACTCCCAAGCGTGACGTTTGAAGCCATTCAGGCCGTCACCGGCGCGCAACTCCATCAGGCGGGGCCGGTGGGCGCCTTAGTGGTGCCGGAGGGGCTCTGAAGCTGCGTGTGGCGCGATTGCGCCCATATTGCCGCAGTTTTTGCGGGAACCTTGCGCATTAAGCCCGGGTTAGTCATTCAAGACCAATAAAAGGGACGACCGCGTGGCCAGAGGGCTGCGACCTCGTCTCTGACTGAGCAGAGCCGAGATGCCGAATTAACGGCACAACAGCGATTGAGGTGGCAGATGAAGTCAGGTCTTTCCTGGAGCGTGAGAGCTGCGTTTGCTGCGGCACTGGCGCTAACAGCACTTCCGGCAGCGGCGACTGTGGGCGGCAGCTTTCTTGTCGCGGCACGTGCGGCGCCAGCCCCTAGCGGGGCACAGGCGCTCTGTTCGACATACAGCTGGGCCTGCGACGGCCGAGCAGGGGCGCAGCGCTCCCGCGAGATGGATCTCGTCAAGCGCGTCAACCGCTCGGTCAACGCATCGACCCGGGAAATCTCTGACCGCAACCAATATGCGCGCGAGGAGCACTGGGCGTTGCCCACCCGGCGGGGCGGGGACTGCGAGGACTTTGCCCTCATCAAGAAACGCGAACTCATCCGCAGCGGTGTTGCGCCCGCGCGGCTTTTGATTGCGACCGCGCTCGACCGCCAGCGGCGGTCTCACGCGGTGCTGATCTACCGCAGCGCGGGCGGCGATGTTGTGCTCGACAACCAGACCGACCGCCTGCGCGGCTGGCAGCAGACCGGATACGTGTTCCTGCGGATGCAGGACCCGGCCGATCCGCGCCGATGGGTCTCTGGTTTTACCAGCCGCTAGGCGAAGGCGCTCTCAGAGCGCCTTGTCCTTTGGTTCGACTTAAACCTGGTCGTAGTAGTCATCGTAGCACTTTTCCGGTTCCTGCTCCGGCTCTTCCTCGGGATCCGGTTCAGAGACGGTTGTCACGGGGCCACGGCCGCTGGGCGGGTTGGAGATGGCCGGGGCCGGGGCCGCGGTGGGCAGGTCGGTGAGCAGGACGCCCAACTTCGGGCACTGCTGCTGCACGGTCGTCAGCAGGCCGGGGAAGTTGTCCTTCCGGGTGACGCTGCGCAGGAAGCCTTGGGTCACCACCTCACAGCCACAGAGCTCGGCGGCAGAACTCATGCCGCTGGCGGTAAAGGCAGAGCAACGCTGCTGGGCAGCCGACTGGCTCGGCGCGATGAGGCCGAGACCGAGCGCTGCAGTGAGTACAATCGAGGTACGGGTCAGATAACGTGTCATTGAAAATCCTCCTTGAGGCACGCGGAAACAAGTCAAGTAATGCCGATAGGTTATGTGCCTTGCTCGTTTTCCCGCCATGGGGGCTGTGCCGCTTTCACGGCCGGCCCCCTGAAATTCACGCGGCGTTCACCATGATGCGGTGAGGTCGCCACCGGGGCGTGCTGCCCCGGCCCGAGGGGGGTCAGTGGCCCTTACCTTTCCCTTTGCCGCCACCCTTGCCGCCACCCTTGCCGCCATCGGATTTTCCGTTGCTGCCGCCGCCCCAATCTCCTTTGCTGGGGGTTTCACCGGCCTTCCCGACATCCTTGTCGTTCCCGGGATTGCCCGCGCTGCCGCCAGAGTCACCGCCACCGTCACCGGTGTCGCGTCCGGGCCCCCCGTCGCCGGTGTCACCCTCGTCAGAGCCGGCATCGGTGCCACCGGTATCCCCGGGATCGCCACCACCGTCCCCGCCAGTGCTTACGGGCCCGCCCGGCCCATCACTGCCATCGCCGTTTTCCGGATCGATCGCCGCTGTTGGCAGGTCGGTCAGCACGATGGCGAGTTTCGGACATTGCGATTCAATGGCCCCCAACAGCTCTGGGAACTGCGGGTTGCGTTGTACGCGCCGGATGAAGCTCTGGGTTACAACGGCGCACCCGCAGAGGGCATCGACCGAGGCGTAGGTCGTGGAGCCCGTGCAGCGTTTGCCTTCGGCGGCAAAACTTGCTGGAGCGGTGGCGAAAGAACCGGAGAGACAGAGCAGCGCTGCCGCTACGGCATGAGGCTTGGGAAACATGGCAACTCCCCCAGTGGAAAAAAATTTTCGAAATAGGCCTAAACGTGCCTCAGAATGAGCGAATTTTCGCCATATTTCAACAAAATTAAGACAGTTTTCTGCCACATTCCCTGACGCGGGAGCAATGAGACGGGTGACCGGGGATTGTTTCTATTTGGGCTGAAGTAGTCGTGACCGCCTGCATAGGCGATGGGCCTTTGGGAGGGCAATCGGTGGAGCGGCCATACTGAAGTGCGCGCTCCACAAGCAGACTTCGCTCAACGGAAACGCAGGCGGCAAATTCGCCGTACGTCGCACGCCTGCAGATACTGGAGTTTCCTTAGAAACTTGGGAAATTGGCTCCGGCGGTAGGGATCGAACCTACGACCAATTGATTAACAGTCAACTGCTCTACCGCTGAGCTACGCCGGAACACTGGCCGGGCTTTTAGCAATGGGTCGGGGGGGCGTCCAGAGGGTTTTGCGGAAAAATTTCCGGCGTTACGCGAGGGCGTATATGGCGCTGGCCGAAAGGGTGGGGCTGGCGGTTGCAAGGCCCTGTTCGGTCAGGGCGATGAGCTGGGCGAGGAGGTTGCGCTCGGCGGCGGGGAGGAGGGCGGGCGGGACGTCGGTGTAGACCCGTGCAGTGAGCTCTGCGGGGGTGCCAGGGCCGGCGGCGAGGGCTCGGAGCACTTGGGATTCGCGGGCGCGGCGATGGTCGGCCAGCCAGCTGAGTCGCGCAGCGGGATCTGCGACGGGGGCGCCGTGGCCCGGGTGGTAGACACGGGACGGGCGCTCGGCCAGCAGCGCAAGGGAGGCCATGAAGGCTGTCACGTCGCCATCGGGGGGGCTGATGATCGAGCTTGCCCAGCCCATCACGTGGTCGCCGGTAAAGACGGTTTCGCCCTCGGGGCGCTCGAGCGCGAAACTGAGGTGGTTGGCGATGTGGCCGGGTGTGTGAAGGGCGATGAGCCTCCAGTCCGGCCCCTCCAGCACGTCACCATGGGCTAGGCGGATATCAGCGGTAAAATCGGCGTCGATCCCTTCACCACCGCCTGCGAGGCCGCTTTCCGCCAAGCTTTGCATCACCGGGCGTCGACCGTCGAGGTGGGTGCCGAAGGCGTAGATGGGCGCGCCGGTTTCGGCGGCCATGCGTGCAGCGAGCGGGGAGTGGTCGAGATGCGAATGGGTACAGAGAATGTGGGTGATCGTCTGACCGGGCTTCAGCGCGGCGAGCAGCGCCTTGGCGTGGGCGGGCAGGTTCGGCCCGGGGTCGATCAGTACCAGTGCCGTTTCTCCGACGAGGTAGCTGTTGGTGCCCCAATGGGTCATCGGGGAGGGGTTGGGCGCGATCACACGGGTGATGCCCGGCTCCAGCTCCACGGGCTTGCCTGTCTCGCTTTGCATCTTTCGTTCCCTGCCTGCCGCCCGTAACCTTGTGGCATGGATTTTTCGTGGTTGAAACGCTCGATGCCAAAGGGGATCTACGGCCGGGCCGCGCTGATCCTGCTTCTGCCCATCGTTGTGCTTCAGGTCGTGGTTTCGGTGGTGTTCATCCAGCGGCACTTCGAGGATGTGACGCAGCAGATGACCGACTCGCTGCTGCTTGAATTGCGGCACCTGACTGAGGAAGTCGAGGCGGCGCCAGATGCGGAGGCGGCCCTGCAATCGGTTGCCGGGCTTGCGGCGGCGCTCCGGCTCGAATTGACGCTGCCTGCGGAGGAGATGCACGGGTTTCGGCGGCCGTTCTACGATGTGTCTGGTGCGACGGTGATTGCCGAGCTGCGCCGTGGCCTTGAGGGCGTGGAGGCGGTGGACCTTTCGGAGAGTTCCCGTCGGGTGCTACTGCAGGTCAGCACCAGGCACGGGCCGCTTGGCATCAGTTTTGACAGGCGGAGGGTCAGCGCCTCCAACCCGCACCAGTTCTTGGTTTTGATGGGGTTCGTCGGGGTCGTGATGGCGCTTGTGGCGTTCATCTACCTGCGCAACCAGCTCCGGCCGATCACGCGGCTTGCGGCGGCGGCGGAGGCATTCGGCCGAGGCCGGATCGAGCCCTACAAGCCAGCGGGCGCGGTGGAAGTGCGGTCGGCGGGCCATGCCTTTCTGGACATGCGGGCACGGATCGAGAGGCAGACGGCGCAGCGCACCATGCTGCTCAGTGGCGTGAGCCACGACCTACGGACGCCACTGACGCGAATGAAGCTGGGCCTGTCGCTGGCCGAGGCCGATGGCGCCGACGTGGAAGACCTGGGGCGCGATGTGGCGGAGATGGAGGCCATGCTGGATGGGTTTCTTGCTTTCGTCCGCTCCGAGGCCGGAGAGGCGGCGGAGCCGGTGAATGCGGTGGAGCTTGCGGAACAGGTGGCCGAGAAGGCACGGCGTGCGGGGGGCAAGGTTGAGGTTGAGCGGCGCGGAGAGGGTGAGGAGGAGATCGCAGTGCGATCGCTTTCAGTCGAGCGGGCGCTGACCAACCTGCTCTCAAACGCTCGGCGCTACGGGCAGACGGCGAAGCTGAGTGTCGATCTGGGCGAGCGCATGGTGCGCTTTACGGTGGAAGATGACGGCCCGGGCATCCCCGAAGCACGGCGGGAGGAGGCAGTGAAGGCCTTTGCCCGGCTTGATGCGGCCCGCAATCAGGATGCAGGTGGCGGTGTCGGGCTTGGGCTTGCGATTGCGCTGGATGTGGCGCGCAGCCACGGCGGCACACTTCGCCTTGGCGACAGCGAGGCGCTGGGTGGGCTTAAAGCTGAGTTGGTGCTGGCGCGGTAAGGAGCGCGGCCCGGATGGGCCACGCCCGATGTTCAGAGCGCGACGATCTCAACGTTCTCGCCTTTGAGAGCCAGTGCGACCCGTCCCTCGCAGAGCTTGAGGGCATCTTCACCGAAGACCTCTCGGCGCCAGCCTTTCATCGCCGGGATGTCGCGCTCGCCGGCGGCGATCTCATCCAGCTCGGCGGCGGAAGCGATGAGCCGCTGGGCGACGTTGAAGCGCTCACCCTTTGCTTTGAGCAGCACGCGGAGAAGATCAGCCAGAGCGGGGTTGACCTGCAGCTTCTCACGCCGCCTGTCGACCTTGGGAAAGCTCTCGGGATCTGCTTCAAGCCCGGCCGAGACAGCTGTCAGGATGCCTTCAGCAATCTCGCCCCGGCGCGCTTCGCGCAGGAGGAGGCGGGATCGGGAAAGTTCTTTTTCATTTGAGGGCTTTGTCGAGGCAAGCTCAAGCAGTGCATCATCCTTGAATACCCGGTTGCGGGGCACGTTGCGTGCCTGCGCATAGCCTTCTCGGAAACGCGCGAGTTCACGGACGATCGCGAGGAAACGGCCGGAGTTTGTGCGGGTTTTGACCCGCTTCCAAGCCTCATCGGGATGGATCACGTAGGTCTCGGGGCTGAGCAGAACGCCAAGTTCTTCCTCGACCCAAGGCGCGCGCCCGGTCTTGGCCAGCTCGGCTGCGAGATACTCATAGACGACCCGCAGGTGGGTCACGTCGGCCAGAGCATATTCTTTTTGCGCATCGGTCAGCGGGCGGCGCGACCAGTCGGTGAACCGGCTGGATTTGTCGACCTGAGCCTTAACGATCCGCTTTACCAGCGTCTCGTAGCCGACCTGCTCGCCGAAGCCGCAGACCATGGCGGCGACCTGCGTGTCGAAGAGCGGCTCGGGGATGACCCCGCCTTCCACAAAGAAGATCTCCAGATCCTGCCGCGCGGCATGGAAGACCTTGACTACATCGCGGTTGCGGAACAGCTCGTAGAGCGGCTCGAGCGACATGTCTTCGCCGAGGATCGGGTCCACCAGCACGGCCTCGCCGTCGCCGGGGAGGGCAAGCTGCACGAGGCAGAGTTTGGAGTAGTAGGTGCGTTCCCGCAGGAACTCGGTGTCGACGGTGATATAGGGTGCCGTGGCCGCTGTCTGGCAATAGGCCGCCAGCTCCTCGGTGGTCGTCAAAGTGCGCATAGATTGCGGGGCTCTCTTGTTGCGGGCGCGTCTCGCGCCACTGTTCTTTCCGCTCCCCGTTTTCTAGGCGGAAGCGCCGGGAAAGGAAACCCTGCCTTGACGTCGATTCACGACAGCCAGATCGGCTCGCGCTCGCCAGCGGCGAACCGGCGAAGGCAGGCCGGGTAGAGCCGGTGCTCCTGCGCAAGGACCCTTGCGGCAAGCGCATCAGGCGTGTCGCCACTCAGGATCGGCACGCGGGCCTGACCGAGAATCGGGCCTTCATCCAGCGCAGGCGTGACCTCGTGCACAGTGCAGCCAGCCTCGTCGTCGCCGGCCTCGAGGGCGCGGGCGTGGGTATGCAGGCCACGATACTTTGGCAGCAGTGAGGGGTGGATGTTGAGCATGCGCCCCTCCCAGTGGCGGACGAAGCCCTCGGTCAGCACCCGCATGAAGCCCGCGAGGCAAATAAGCTCCGCCCCGGCAGCCTCTAGGCGTTTGGTGAGTTCGGCCTCGAAGGCTGGGCGATCCTTGCCGAAGGGGCGGTGATTGACCGCGTCGGTTGCCACGCCGAGGGCCTGTGCCTTGGCCAGCCCGCCTGCGTCTGGATCGTTCGACATAACAAGCACGGGCCGGGCGGGGTGGCCCGCCTCGGCCATGCTCTCGACGAGCTTCACCATGTTCGAGCCGCCGCCCGAGAGCAAAATCGCGCAGGCTTTGGTCAAAGCAGCTTGCCTGTGTAAGACACGCCTTCGCCCGCCACCACGCGGCCCAGCACGCTGACCTGCTCGCCGGTGTCTTCCAAGAGCGAGGTGAGTGCCTCTGCCTGATCGGCGGCGACGACGAGCACCATGCCGATGCCTGCGTTGAAGGTCTTCAGCAGTTCGGCCTCTTCCAGGCCGCCGGTTTCGGCCAGCCAGCGGAAGACCGGGGGCAGATTCCATGCAGCAAGGTCCACCTCGGCGCCAAGACCTTCGGGGAAGACGCGGGGCAGGTTCTCGGTCAGCCCGCCGCCAGTGATATGGGCCAAACCGTGGACACCGCCTGTGCGGATCGCGGCGAGCACCTGACGGACGTAGATGCGGGTGGGGGTAAGCAGGGCCTCGCCAAGCGTGCCATTGCTGAAGGGCGAGGGGGCATCCCAGCTCAGCCCGGCCATCTCGACCACGCGACGCACGAGGCTGTAGCCATTGGAATGAACCCCGTCCGAGGCCAGCCCCAGCAGTACATCGCCCTCGGACACGCCATCGGGCAGGGCGGCGCCGCGCTCCATCGCGCCCACGGCGAACCCGGCAAGGTCGAAATCCTTTCCCTCGTACATGCCGGGCATCTCTGCCGTCTCGCCGCCGATGAGTGCCGCACCAGCCGCCTTGCAGCCTGCGGCAATGCCCTCGACGATGGCCGCGCCTGCGGTGACATCGAGTTTGCCGGTGGCAAAGTAGTCAAGGAAGAAGAGCGGCTCGGCCCCTTGGCAGACGAGGTCATTCACGCACATGGCGACAAGGTCGATGCCCACGCCGTTCACCACGCCGGTATCAATTGCGATCCGCAGCTTGGTGCCCACGCCATCGGTGGCGGCGACCAGAACCGGATCGCTGAAGCCAGCGGCCTTGAGGTCGAAAAGCCCCCCGAAGCCACCGATGGAGCCCATCACGCCTGCCCGGTCGGTCGATTTCACCGCGGGCTTGATTGCCTCCACGAGCGCATTGCCCGCGTCGATGTCCACGCCCGCCTGTGCATAGGTCAAACCATTCTTGCCGTCGCTCATCCGCGCTCTCCTCGGTGCCGTCGCCCGCGCTTTAAGCCAAGCAGGCAACAATTGCCAGACGCGCTTGACCATGCCGGGCCGCGCGCCTAATCAGTCCCACGGCGGGCCTGTAGCTCAATTGGTTAGAGCAGAGCGCTCATAACGCTTTGGTTGCGGGTTCAAGTCCTGCCGGGCCTACCACATGTTTCTCCTCGCCGCCCAATCCGATCCGCGCTAGCGTGCCGCATGGTCGACGATCTCACCCCCGCCCGCATCCCCTTGGCCGAGGCCGTGCGGGCTGCCCGCGCAGGGGATGAGGCAGGTTTGAAGAGCCATGCTTTAAAGGCACTCGCGATCAGGGAAATCTCGGCGCCAGAGCTTAGCAAGGCTGTCGGGCTTTTGCTGGAGGCGGGGCAATCGCAGGCAGCGTTACGGGCGGTCAAAAAGCACTGTGAGGGCAAGGCGCCCTTGGCGGCGGGGTTCGCCAGCCTTGGCGCGTTGCACTTCGAGGCGGGCAAGGCCGGCCCGGCGGTGCGGGCGCTCGAACGGGCGTTGAAGATGCAGCCGGACGACCGGCAGAGTGCCTTTTTGCTGGCGGACCTGATGCTTCAGAAGGGGGATGAGGCGGAAGCCGAGGCGGTGTGGAGCCGGGTTTTTGCGGCGCGCCCGGCAGATGCCGATATTCGCCTGAGGGCAGCGACGCAGATGGCGCATTTCGGGGCGGCAGCGGCGGCGCGGCGCGCTGTGGAGCAGGCCGAGCCGCTGCATGGTGACCCGGCCGAGTTTGCCTTCATGGCCGCCGCGATCACCGGGGACGATCCGCCGGAATTGCCGGACGCGGGCTACATCGCCCGATTTTTTGACCGCACAGCGAAGCATTTTGATCAGAGTTTGGCGGGAGTGCAGTATCGCGGACCAGAGGTGCTGGCTGCTGCGCTGGAGGCGGTTGGGATCGCACCCGGCGCGGGCCTGACGGTTCTTGACGCAGGTTGCGGCTCGGGCCTCTCAGCCCCGATCCTTACGCCAGTGGCCGCGCGGCTTGACGGAGTGGATATCAGCCCGGGCATTCTGGAAGAGGCCGCAAAGACAGGGGCTTATGTCAAGCTCTTCACATGCGACCTTGCCCGCGAGAGCCTGCCGGAGCCGGGCCTCTACGACCTGATCGTCGTGATGGATGTGTTCATTTACACCGGCGATATAGCCCGGCCGCTCGCGACGCTCGCCAAGGGCCTGAAACCGGGAGGCCGGCTGATTTTCACCTGCGAGGCGGCGGTGGACAAGCCCGGGGGCTGGCAGCTCACGCCGAGCGGGCGCTATCGGCATGGCGAGAAGTTCATCTGCGAGGCGCTGGAGCGCACTGGGTTCAACCCGCCAGACATGATGGTCACGGAGGTGCTCCGAAACGAGTTTCGTCGGCCGGTTGAAGGATTCGCGGTGGCTGCGACCCTCGCCTGATTAGGGCGAAGTTCTCCGCCCTATGTCAGCTTAGCGGCTGGCGCTCCGCTGGTTGACCTGACCGCGCACGACAATTCGGCTGATGGAGGCCAGCTCAATGTTGGACAGGTGGATGCCCACGGTGACTTCGCGCGAGCGGGGCGGCCCTTCGATCTGAAACTCGAGAGGGCGTTCGATGCGGAAATCGTAAACCATCACGCCGTTCCGGGGCAGGCCGTCGGGGGTGGCGGGCACAAGTTCGGCGTCCCAGTAGCCCTGCGACGGCGGAAGGCCGACCGCGGTGATGATCGCGCCGCCCGGCGTGCGCTCTACGCTAAGGCGGGTGACCTGACCGACAAGCTGGCGGCTGTCGCGCACGGTGACGGTTTCTACCGCCGGGGCGGTACGGGCCTCGGAGCGTGAGCCGCCAAACCAGTTGAACGGGTTGATCCGGCTTTCCGCAAGGCGGGAACAGCCTGTCAGCGCTGTCACCAGCACCATGGTGGCCAGAAGCGGTTTGATCATGCTCGTCCCTCGGCTTTTCTTTCATTGAGGGTTAGCGCAAAGGCGGGGCGTTGAAAAGCCCGGTGGAGGGCTGGACCTCGGGCGACTGAGGCCCTAGCTCTGGCCTTCGAAAGGAGCCCGCACCATGGCGAGAGACGCGTTTGAGGAGATCGTCGAGACCTTCGAGTTTCTGGACGACTGGGAAGACCGGTATCGGCACGTCATCGAGTTGGGCAAGGGAATGGAGCCTTTGCCGGAGGCGCAGAAGGTGCCGGCAACCAAGGTGGAGGGCTGCGCGAGCCAGGTTTGGCTGGTGCCGGAGGTCGAGGGCGCAGGGCCGGGGGCGGTGCTGAGTTTTACCGGCGAGAGCGATGCGATGATCGTGAACGGGCTGATCGCGGTGCTGAAGGCGCTTTACTCGGGGGCGTCGGTTGCCGAGGTGCAGGCCGTGGATGCCCCGGCAGAACTGAAGCGGCTGGGGCTGGATGAGCATTTGAGTTCGCAACGGTCGAACGGGTTGAGGGCCATGGTGGCGCGGGTGCGCGCGGTGGCGGAGAAAGCGGCAGCAGCCTGAGGGAGAGAGACATGCGTGCATTGATCGTTGAGAAGGATGACGAGGGTAAGACCTCGGCCAGCGTTCAGGAGATCGAGGAGAGCCGGTTGCCTGATGGCGAGGTGACGGTCGCGGTCGAATATTCGACGGTGAACTATAAGGACGGGCTTTGCATTGGCCCGGGCGGCGGGCTGGTGCGCAATTACCCCCATGTGCCTGGCATCGACTTTGCCGGTACGGTCGAGACCAGCGATGACCCGCGTTACAAGGCGGGCGACAAGGTTGTGCTCACGGGCTGGCGTGTGGGTGAGGCGCATTGGGGCGGCTATGCCGAGAAGGCGCGGGTGAAGGCTGACTGGCTGGTGCCACTGCCTGATGGGCTCAGCACGCGGGCGGCGATGGCCGTGGGCACCGCCGGGTTTACCGCGATGCTGGCCGTGATGGCGCTGGAGAAGCATGGGTTGAAGCCGGGGCAGGGGCCTGTGCTGGTCACCGGCGCTTCGGGCGGTGTGGGCTCGGTTGCCACTGCGATTCTGGCGAAACTCGGCTACGAGGTGGCGGGCGTCACCGGGCGGCCCGAGTCGGCAGATTACCTGCGCGATCTCGGTGCGACCCAGATCGTTGCGCGGGATGAGATTGCCGAGACTGTGAAGCGCCCACTCGAAAGCGAGACGTGGGCAGGCTGTGTCGATGCCGTGGGCGGCGCGATGCTGGCCCGTGTGCTGGGGCAGATGAAGTATGGCGCATCGGTCGCCGCCGTGGGCCTTGCCGGTGGTGCGGGCCTTCCGGCAACTGTCGTGCCGTTCCTGCTGCGCGGGGTCAACCTGCTGGGCATCGACTCGGTCATGCAGCCCTATGAAAACCGCCTTGAAGCGTGGAAGCGGGTCGCCACCGATCTGCCGATGGACAAGCTAGAAGCGATGATCAAGCCTGCAACGCTGGCCGATCTGCCGGGGCTGGGTGCCGATATCCTCAAGGGGCAAGTGCGCGGCCGAGTGGTGGTTGACGTCAACGCCTGAGGCAAGCTGCGGCCACGCGCCGGCCGCCATATGTCGGAATCCGTGAAAGAAATGCCGGGGGCGGGTGTCGTCTCCGGCATTCTCACGTTACACTTGTCTCACATCTGCTCAATTTTCGGGCGGCACAGAGTGGCCGAACCCGGGTAGCCAGCCTGACGGCGGTTCCCGGGGCCAGTCTCTCGCATGCGCCGCGCTTTGGAGAAGCAGAGACAAAGGAAACAGCGTGGGGACATACCATGAGTGACACAACCACTGACGATCAGGGCATACCGGCGCCGGAAGGCACCGCGGCCGTGATCGAGACCGATCACGAGATCGGCGAAAACAATATCGAGGGGAAGTTCGGCCCCTACGGATTTGATATTCACAACCCGGTCTTCTGGATCTCGGCTGTGATCATCGTGGCCTTCGTGGCCTTCGCGCTCCTTGCGCCGGGCACTGCGTCGGCCATCTTCAACGGGGTGAACGCGGCAGAGGTCGAGGGCTGCGAGGCTGGCGCTTTCTGTGACCTAGGGCTGCGCGCCTGGATGACCTCGACCTTCGACTGGTTCTTCCTCTGGGGGGCCAACATATTCGTCATCGTCTGCCTCGTGCTCATCGTCAGCCCGTGGGGCTCGGTGCGGCTGGGCGGTTCGGAAGCCACGCCCGACTATAGCTACGCTGGCTGGTTCGCGATGCTCTTCGCTGCTGGCATGGGCATCGGCCTGATGTTCTTTGGCGTTCTGGAGCCTGCCTATTACTTCGGCACCCCTTGGGGCGACGCGCCGCTCGGCGCCGCGCGGCCTTTTGATGCCGATGGCAACCTGATCATGGAAAACGTGGATGAGGCGCGGCGCATGGCGCTGGCGGCGACCTCCTTCCACTGGGCGCTGCACCCTTGGGCGATTTACGCGATCGTGGCTCTGGCGCTTGCGCTCTTCAGCTACAACAAGGGCCTGCCGCTCTCGATCCGCTCGGCTTTCTACCCGATCCTCGGTGAGCGGGTTTGGGGCTTCTGGGGCCACCTGATCGATATCACGGCGGTCTTTGCCACGCTCTTCGGCCTTGCCACATCGCTGGGTCTTGGGGCGCAGCAGGCGAATGCGGGCCTGAACTTCGTGTACGGCGTTCCTGCCAACACGACGGTGCAGATCATCCTGATCTGTGCGATCACCGCCATCGCACTGGTGTCCGTGCTGCGTGGGCTCGAGGGCGGCGTGAAGCTGCTCTCGGAGGTCAACATGGTGATCGCCGTGCTGCTGCTGGCCTTCGTGTTCTTTGCCGCGGGCGCCGTGGCGATCCTCAGCGACTTCGTCGCGACGCTTGGGGCCTACCTGCAGGAGGTGATCCCGCTCTCCAACCCGCACGGTCGCGAAGATCTTGGGTACATGCAGGGCTGGACGGCCTTCTATTGGGCCTGGTGGATCAGCTGGTCACCGTTCGTGGGCATGTTCATCGCCCGCGTGTCGCGGGGCCGTTCGGTGCGTGAGTTCATTATCTGCGTGCTCATTATCCCGAGCCTCGTCTGCGTGTTCTGGATGGCGGTGTTCGGCGGTGCAGCGATCAACGATATGGTTGCCAACCCGGAGACCAGCCTTGTGAAGGCGCAGGTGATCGACGCCTACAAGCCCGAGCTTTCGCTCTTTGCCATGCTTCAAGGCCTGCCCTGGACCTCGGTGACCTCGACCATCGGCATCGTACTGGTGATCGTGTTTTTCGTGACCAGTTCTGACTCCGGCTCTCTGGTGATCGACACGATCACTGCGGGCGGCAAGGTCGATGCGCCGGTGCCCCAGCGGGTGTTCTGGTGCACCTTCGAAGGGCTGGTGGCCATTGCGCTGCTGCTTGGCGGCGGGCTTGGGGCCTTGCAGGCCATGGTGATCTCGACGGGCTTGCCCTTCACTATCGTGCTGCTCCTGATGTGCTTTGCCATCTTCAAAGGGCTGATGGCCGAAAAGCGGGCCTAACACCCGCGATTGAGCAAGAATGTGCCCGCCCGGAGCGATCCGGGCGGGTTTCTTTTTTGGCACCTTTGTGCAAGCGAGGGCGGCTGTTAGGCTGCCTTAATGCGGTAGACGTGGGGGGTGCCATGAGACGAGTTGCTTGTGCCTTCGGGCTTGTTATGGCCAGCGGAAGCGCTGGCATGGGGCAGGAAAGCGGCGTGGATTGCGTGGCGCTCTATGCGGACCTTGCCAATCAGTTCCCTGTCAGCCTTGAGCAGTGTGAGCCGAAGGAGGTGAGTTTTGCTCTGGAGGCCTGCGAGCCACCCACGAGTTTTGAGGCAGGCAGCGTGACGACCCATATTATTCTGGCTCTGGATGCCTCGGGGTCGATGGCCGGATCGGCGGGCAGCCTCTCGAAGATGGAGGCGGCGAAGCGGGAGGCGAGGACCTTCCTCGGGGATGTGCACAAGGATGTGGACATTGGCCTTATGGTTTACGGGCACAAGGGCTCCAACAAGCCGGAAGGCAAGGCCGAGAGCTGCGCGGCGACGGAAATGGTGCACGGCTTTGACAGCTCGCGGCGCAAGCTGGGAGAGACCATCGACGCCTTGCGACCTGTTGGCTACACGCCGCTTGCGGGAGCGCTGGAAGAGGCGGGGCAGCTTATTGCATCGATGCCCGAGGGCAAGGAGGGCGAAAGCCCTGTGCCGGTCGTCTATCTGATTTCCGATGGCGAGGAGACCTGTGATGGCGACCCGGTTGCGGCGGCCAAAGCGCTGATCGAGGCCGGTGTGAAGACGACCGTCAACACGATCGGCTTTGCGGTGGATGCCGAGACCGAGGCGCAGCTTCAGGCCATCGCGGAGGCCGGGGGCGGCAGCTATTACCCGGCGGAGAATGCCAACGCGCTGCAAAGGCAGCTGAACGCGATCAAGGAGGCCGAAGACTCGGGGCATCGCTACCGGTACTGCGTTGAGCAGAACGTGGGGAAGATCGGTGTGGCGACCCACAACGAGATCATCCGCATCACGGGGTGCTTCCAGAAGAACGGCCCGGCACGCGCCCAGAGCGGGATCAACAAGTTCTTGCGCGCGGCCAAGCGCGACGGCGGGCCTGAGGCGGCCTGCGCGGGAGAAGTGAACCTGATGATGAGCCGCGATCTGGGGCCGAAGTTCAGATGGCTCTCGGAGTGGACCAAGGTGCTGAATGATCAGGCTCAAGCAGACATCGCGGCCTATCGCGCGACAACAGGGTTTGCAGCTGACTAGCCCATTCGGAGTGAGATCTGCACATACGGCGGCTTCTTCGTTGTGTGCAATTTGCATCTAATGAGCGAGCGACTGCTCATTGAGCGGGCGAATGCGCGGTTTTCATGCGCCAATCCGCCTAGATGTGTCACGCTCCCGTTACCTTCGCGGCCCCGCGGGGCAAGTTGAAGGATGAACAACCGCGAACAGAGCCAACAAGGAGACGCGGACGATGGGATTTCTGGACAGTATCTTCAATGTCATCAATGACCTGACCTGGGGCTGGGCGCTTGTGCCCTTCCTCGTGGTGTTGGGTTGTTTCTTCACCATTTCCAGCGGGTTTGTGCAGTTCCGCTTCTTTACCCGCATGTTCAAGGTGCTGACCGGCACCGATGAAGATAACGACCCCACCAAGATCAGCGCCCGCGAGGCGCTCTTCGTTTCGGTCGGCGGGCGCGTGGGCGGCGGCAATATTGCCGGCGTTGCGGTGGCAATCACCGCAGGCGGGCCGGGCGCGGTCTTCTGGATGTGGGCGATTGCGCTGGTGGGCATGTGCTCGGCACTGGTCGAGGCCACGCTCGCGCAGGTGTTCAAGCGCACCGAGGAAAACGGCGACTATCGCGGCGGCCCGGCGCGGGCAATCATCCACGGGCTGGGCATGAACTATCGCTGGCTGGCGGTGATCTATGCGGTATGCCTGATCGCCTCCTTCTCCATCGGGTTCAACGCCTTCCAAGGCAACACGGTGGCGGGCGCGGCGCTCGACAGCATGAACATCCCGCGCCTCGCAACGGGCGCCGTGCTGGCCGTGCTGACGGCGGTGATCGTCTGGGGCGGTATCCACCGCATCGCCAAGGCGGCAGACATCATCATCCCGGTCATGGCCTTCATGTACATCGGCATGGCGCTGGTGATCATCGTGATCAACATCGGGTCGCTCCCGGCCGTGATCACCGATATCGTGGCCAATGCTTTCGGGTTTCGTGAAGCTGTTGCAGGCGGCATGGGCGCTGCCATTGCAAACGGGTTGCGGCGTGGTCTCTTCTCGAACGAGGCGGGGCTCGGCTCGGCGCCCAACGTGGCGGCGACGGCCTATGTGAAGCACCCGGTCAGCCAAGGCATCACCCAGAGCTTCTCGGTCTTCATCGACACCATCATCATCTGCTCCTGCACGGCTTTCGTGATCCTGCTGGGCGATGTCTATCAGCCGGGCGCTGAAGGCATTGATGGCGTGGCGTTGACCCAGCAGAGCATGGTGGGTCATGTCGGCGGCTGGGTGCAGTATTACCTGACCGTGGCGATCCTGCTCTTCAGCTTCTCTTCGATCATGTACAACTACTACCTCGGCGAGAACGCACTGACCTTCATGACCGACAGCAAGATGGCCATTCAGGTTTTGCGGGTGGCGATCGTGTGCATCGTCTTCCTCGGCGCGGTGGCGCCCGGCGCGACCTTCGTGTTCAACTTCTCCGACCCGATGATGGGCATTCTCGCGGTGGTCAACCTGCTGGCGCTGGCGATGCTCTTCCCGGTGGCAGTGCGGTTGATCAACGACTTCCGCGGGCAGTTGAAGGCGGGCGTGAAGATGCCGGTGTTCGACCCTGCGAAGTTCCCGGATATCGACAGCGACCCGACGGCTTGGCCCGATGCGCCGAAGGCACCCGCCGAGTAAGGGATCGGCGTTCGAAAATTGGCCCCGTCCGGTGCGCGCCGGGCGGGGTTTTATTATTCGGGCGTCTGTTGGGGCGGCTCAGGAATATTTGACCCGTTGCGGTGGCCTGTGCGTTACGTCGGTGACGATTGAACGGAGGCCTCATGACCCGCACCACAATTCTCTGGCACCGCCGCGACCTGCGGCTCTCTGACCTGCCTGCCTTGATGGCGGCGCGGGAGCAAGGCGCGGTGATCCCGGTGTTCATCCGAGAGCGGAAGGTAGATGCCTTGGGGGCTGCCCCGGCTTGGCGGCTCGGCCTCTCGCTGGAGGCGCATTCAAAGGAACTGGAGGCACTTGGCAACAGGCTGATCCTCCGGTCGGGTGATGCATTGGACGTGTTGCGCTCGCTGGTGGCGGAGACCGGGGCGGAGGCAGTTTACTGGAGCCGGGAGTATGACCCGGTGAGCATCGAGCGGGACAGCGAAGTCAAGGCGGCGCTGCGTGAGGATGGGGTCGAAGCCAAGAGCTTTGCCGGAAAGCTGCTGTGGGAGCCTTGGGAGGTGAAGACGGGGCAGGGGACGCCTTACAAGGTCTTCTCGCCAATGTGGAAGACGATGAAGGGCGAGGCGCCCGGTGAGGAGTGCCCGCGCCCCCGCGAACTCGCCGTCCCGGTGGACTGGCCCGAGAGCGAGACGCTGGGGGATTGGGCGCTGGGTGCCGGTATGCGGCGCGGCGCCGAAGTGGTGGCCCGGCATGCGGTGGTGGGCGAGAAGGCGGCCCAGAAGCGGTTGCGGGATTTCGTTTCGGACCGGATGCACAATTACCCCAAGGGGCGCGACATGCTTGCCGAGAGTTGGACATCCGGGCTGAGCGAAAACTTGACCTATGGCGAGATTTCGCCCCGGCAGTGCTGGAACGCGGCGGAGGGCGAGGGCAGCGAGACCTTCCGCAAGGAGTTGGCGTGGCGTGAGTTCGGTTGGCAGTTGGGATATCATTTCTCCCATATGTTCGAGCGGGAATGGCGCGAGGACTGGAGCCGCTTTCCGTGGAAGGATGATGAGCGCGCAGCTGAGGTGCAAGCCTGGAAGCAGGGGCGCACGGGTGTGGAGGTCGTCGATGCGGCGATGCGTGAACTCTACGTGACCGGCACAATGCACAACCGCGCCCGGATGATCGTGGCGAGCTATTTGACCAAACACATGATGACCGACTGGCGCGTGGGCCGTGATTGGTTCGCCGATACGCTGATTGACTGGGACGAGGCCTCGAACAGCCTTGGGTGGCAATGGACGGCAGGTTGCGGGCCCGATGCGGCGCCGTATTTTCGGGTGTTCAACCCGGCAAGCCAAGCGGAGAAGTTCGATGCCAAGGGCGGGTACCGCGAGCATTGGCTCGGCAGCGGCGAGGACGCCGCCAGCTATTACGAGGCGGTACCCGAAAGCTGGAAGCTCGAGCCGGGGCGCGACCGGCCCGATGAGCCAGTTGTCGGGCTGGACGAGGGCCGTAAAGCCGCGTTGGAGGCCTACGAGAACCGCGATTTCTGAAAGGGCGACAATCGGCGGTGCAGACGGGCTCTGTCGCGGGTTTCCCGAGGTTTTGCCATATTTTCGCCGGTTTCACATGGTGTGATCGCCCCATTCGAGGGGCAGTCACGCGCCCTTGCCATGTGATGGAACGCCGATGCCTACCGCAACCAAACTGATGTCTGCGCTGGTCTTTGCCTTGCTGGCCTTCTTTGCGTCCGAGGTCTTCAAGCCGCTGTTGCCTGAGGGCACCAAGATGGGCCTGCTCTCCTTCGTAAATGCCGGGATCGGGCTGCTTTGCGGCTGGATGATCATGGGCCGCCTCGCCGGTCGTGGCAAGTTCGCCGCCGCTGGTGGAGGGGTCCGTACATCGCTTGCGCTGGCCTTCTGGTGCCTGCTCTTCTGGTCGATCTGGGAAATGCTGCGCCAGTCGACGCGGCCGGGCACCTATGAAGGCGTGGTCGAGGCGATCAATGGCGCCTTTGCGCTGATGTTCGATTACGCCCTGCTGATCCTGACCGACGCAAGAATGGCCTTTACCCTCGCCGAGGGAAGCTATTTTCTGCCGCAGGTGCCGGTGGTACTGATCGTCGGTGGCATGCTCTGCGGATGGTTCGCGGAGTGGACCGAGGAGCGCTCGGCGGACGCAGGCAAGATCGCCTGATCTCCTACTTGCGCCCGGATGGAAGGGGCGCATGGCCGACATCTTCATTTACGGAACACTGATGCACCAGCCGCTCTTGCGGGTGGTGCTCGGCGCTGGCTTTGACGTGGTCGAGCAGGTCCCCGCGCGACTGCCGGGATGGCGGGTCGAGGCGGTGCCGGGCGAAGTTTACCCGATGGTGCGGGCCGACGCGGAGGCCGAGGCGCACGGGCTCTTGCTGCGGGGCCTCACGGATGAAGCCCTCGCGCGTGCCGATTTCTACGAAGGCCTGGATAACTACGGCTATCTTCGCAAGCCTGTTGTGGTCCAAACGGAGGATGGCCCTGCTGAGGCGACCGTCTATGTGCCTCTCAGCCAGGATGGCGTCAGTGCAGGGGACTGGAGCCTTGCAGCTTGGGTGGAGAAGTGGGGCGAGCTTTCGACCCTCGCAGCCGAAGAGGTGATGTGGTGGATGGGCCGGGCGACGACAGCCGAGGTCGGCCGGCGCTATGGGGTCATCTGCACGAGGGCGCAGGCGCAGCTGAATGCGCGGGAGGAAGCGCCGACAACGCTTCGCCGCAGGGCGCGTGAGGGAGATGTGAGGGTAAATGCCCTGCGTCGCCCCTATGCAGGGTTCTTCGCGGTGGAAGAACTTGAGCTGTCGCATATCCGTTTCGATGGCGGCGATGGTGGGCCGATCCAGCGGGCAGCGTTTGTGTCTGCCGATGCGGCGACCGTGCTGCCCTATGACCCGAAGCGTGACCGAGTGATGTTGGTTGAGCAGATGCGCCCCGGCCCGCTGGCACGCGGCGATGCCCAGCCTTGGGTATTGGAGCCCATTGCTGGCCGCGTCGACCCGGGTGAAAGCCCGGAGGAATGCGCACACCGCGAGGCGATGGAAGAGGCCGGGCTGGTGCTGGAACGTCTCATTCCAACAGGTGGCTACTACCCCAGCCCCGGGGCCAAGACCGAGTACCTGTACGGCTTCATCGGCCTGGCGGACTTACACGATGACGCGGCAGGGCTCGGGGGTGTGGCTGGCGAGGGGGAAGACATTCGCGCTCATGTCGTCAGCTTTGACGCCGCTATGGGGTTGCTGGAGAGTGGGGAGATCAACGTGGGTACCACGGTCGCCTCGCTCCTGCACCTTGCTGCGCGGCGCGACGGTTTGCGCGGCCAGAGCTAGAAAATCACACAGAATTCGCAGGCGCGGGCAGAGACGCGGAGAATGTTCTGCCCGCAGAAGGCGCGCTGAACCCTGTCAGGCGGAGTGCTTTGTGATTGGGCCGTCGTTCCGCCGCCCTTCGCCTTCGACGCTGCCACCCCTGTTGACCTCGCCTGCCGCTGGCCTATCAAGTGGATGAGCGCCCGAACCGGGCCCGAAGGAAGGACGGCCGTCATGGATATCAAACCCGATCTCGCCGCAGCTGTGGGGAACACCCCGCTCATCCGGCTCAACAAGGTCAGTGAAGCGACCGGCTGTGAGATTCTCGGGAAATGCGAGTTCCTGAACCCCGGCCAATCGATCAAGGACCGCGCTGCGCTCTTCATCATCAAGGATGCGGTGGCCAAGGGCACGCTGCGGCCCGGTGGGACGATTGTTGAGGGGACGGCGGGCAACACGGGCATCGGTCTCGCGCTTGTGGGTAGTTCGATGGGGTTCAAGACGGTGATTGTGATCCCGCGGACCCAAAGCCAGGAAAAGAAAGACATGATCCGCCTCGCCGGTGCAGAACTGGTCGAGGTGGATGCCAACCCCTATCGCAACCCGAACAACTATGTGCGCTATTCCGGGCGGCTTGCCGAACGGCTTGCGCAGAGTGAGCCCAACGGGGCGATCTGGGCCAACCAGTTCGACAACGTCGCCAACCGGCAGGCCCATGTTGAAGGCACCGGGCCGGAAATCTGGGCGCAGACCGAGGGCAAGGTGGATGGGTTCATCTGCGCCGTTGGCTCCGGTGGCACGCTGGCCGGGGTGGCAGAGGTGCTTCAGCCGAAGGGCGTGAAGGTCGGCCTTGCGGACCCGATGGGCGCGACGCTCTTCAACTACTACACCACCGGTGAGCACAAGTCGGAGGGCGGCTCGATCACCGAAGGCATCGGGCAGGGGCGGATCACCGCCAACCTCGAGGGCTTCACCCCGGACATGGCCTATCAGATCCCGGATGCTGAGGCTCTGCCGTATGTATTTGACCTGCTTGAAGAGGAAGGCCTATGCCTTGGTGGCTCCAGTGCGATCAACATCGCCGGTGCGGTACGGATGGCCAAGGAGATGGGACCGGGGCACCGGATCGTGACCGTGTTGTGCGACTATGGCACGCGCTATGCGACAAAGCTCTTCAACCCGGAGTTCCTGCGCGAGAAAGACCTGCCGGTGCCCGAGTTTCTGACCCGTGGCACCCGGACGGACATGCCGGATGTGACGCTCGACGCATGATGCGCCTGCTTCTCCTTCTGAGCTTTCTGGCCACTGCCGCGCTGCCGGTGGCCGGGCAGGCGCAATCACTGGCCGACGATCTGGTGAACGGGGCAGGGGAGCCGGGCGCTACCGTCTCCGATGCCAACCCCGGGGATGAGGGCACCACGGTGCCTGCTGTGACCGATGCGCTCGAAGCGGCCTCGCTGAGCCTGCCCGGTGGCCCGGACTACGAGGCATGGGAGAAGGTCGCTAGCCAGGCGGAAGATGTGCTCGACAGTGATGGCGCCTCGTCCCTCGCGCTTGAGCAGCTGCGTGAACGGTTGGCCGATTGGCGCATCGAGTTTCAGGACGCGCAGTCAACCAACTCGGGGCGGATCGACATCTTGCGCCGACAGATTGATGCGCTGGGCCCTGCACCGGCCGAGGGGGAGACAGAGGCCGTTGAATTGGCACAGCGGCGTGATGAACTGACCTCCCAACTCTCACGCTTGCTGGTGCCGATCCGGGCTGCGGAAGAGGCTTACATCCGTGCCGATGGGCTGATCGGCGAGGTCGATGCCGTTTTGCGCGATCGTCAGACCCGCGAGCTGCTCGATGTCGGGCCGAGCCCGCTCTTCCCGAACAATTGGGCCGAACCTCTCGAACAGCTTGGCGGCGTGGGTGAGACCTTGCGCTCCAATTTGCGGTCGAGCTGGGAGAACCAGGTACAGCAGGCGAAGCTGAGCAAGAACGCGGCGCCAGCGATAATCGTGGCGCTCATTGGTCTGATTCTGGTGATCCGGGGGCGGGGCTGGAGCATGCGGCTCTCGGAACGGCTGCTGACCCGGTCCGGTCGGCAGCAGCGCACGGTGATCTTTGCCATGCTGGTCTCGGTGGGGCAGCTCCTTTTACCGCAGATTGGCCTCGTGCTCATCGTGGTCGGTGTGACGATTACCGGCATTGGTGGTCTGCTGACCGATCAGGTTCTGCAGACCATTCCGGTGATGGGCATCCTCATCTTCGGAGCGCGGTGGCTGGGCTTTCACAGCTTCCCGAAGATCGAAATTTTGCCGCCGCCGCTGGAGCATGATGCGGCGCAGCGCACCTCCGGACGGCTCTGGGCCACGATGGCGGGCGTTTCGGGCGCGCTGGGCGCTCTTCTGCTTTCTCTCACGGCTTTCTCGGGGATCACCGAAGAGGCAGCGGCCTTTCTCAACTTCCCGGTCCTATTGCTGGGTGCCGTGGCGCTGTTCCGGCTCGGTCAACTCTTGGTGGTCCACGCGCGTGGTGGCGCTGGCGAGGAGATCGATGAGCATACGTCAAAGGGGTTCCGTGCTCGCGTGGTCCACCTAATCGGGCGGGCCGCCGTGCTCTTGGCACTCGCTGGGCCGGTGATGGCGGCACTGGGATACCTGAAGGCGGGAGACTTCCTGATCTCTGCACCGCTCTCGACCCTCGCGGTGCTCGCCGTCGTCTCTCTGCTCCAGCGGTTCTTCAGCCACCTCTACGCGCTCTTCTTCGGGCGGCAGGCAGACGGCACTGACGGGCTCGTGGCGGTTCTGATCTCCTTCCTGATCATGCTGCTCGCCCTGCCGCTGCTTGCGCTTATCTGGGGCGCGCGGACGGCAGACCTCACCGAGTTGTGGTCGCATTTCATGGGCGGATTCTCCATTGGCGAAAGCACGATCAGCCCGTCGAACTTCCTGCTCTTTGCCGTGGTCTTCGTGCTGGGCTTCATGGTCACCCGGCTCCTGCAGGGCGCGCTGCGCACCTCTGTCTTGCCCAAGACCCGCATCGACACCGGTGGGCAGACGGCAATCCTCTCGGGTGTCAGCTACATCGGCATCTTTCTGGCTGCGGTGATTGCGATCACCGCGGCGGGCATCGACCTGTCGAGCCTCGCCATCGTCGCCGGTGCGCTTTCGGTCGGGATCGGCTTTGGCCTGCAAACCATTGTCAGCAACTTCGTCTCAGGCATCATTCTGCTGATCGAGCGACCGATCTCTGAGGGCGACTGGATCAGCTCGGGTGGGGTTATGGGGATCGTGAAGAAGATCTCGGTGCGCTCTACCCGGATCGAGACATTCGACAAGACGGATGTGATCGTTCCCAACGCCGATCTCATCAGTGGGCAGGTGACAAACTACACCAAAACCAACATGTCGGGCCGCCTGCTCATTCCGGTCGGGGTGGCCTATGGTTCGGACACCCGCAAGGTGGCCGAGGTGCTGCAAAGCGTGGCCGAAGAGCACCCCATCGTCATTCTGAACCCGCCGCCGCAGGTGGTTTTCACTGGCTTCGGCGCCGACAGCCTCGACTTCGAGATCCGGGTCATCCTGCGCGATGTCTTTTCGATCATCGTGGTGCAGACCGAGATCCGCCACCGGATAGCCGAGCGGTTCAAAGAGGAGGGGATCGAGATCCCCTTCGCGCAGCGCGACCTTTGGCTGCGCAACCCCGAGGCCCTTGGAGATGCCATCCGAGGTGCGCGGGCAGGTGGTGCGGTGGTTGAGGCCGAGCCTGTCATTCCGGGGACGGAGACGTCGCCTCCGGAAGAACCTGAAACGCCCTCCCGAGCAGCGGCCCGGGCCGGTCTGACGCAGGACGACTTCGAGGGCGGCGGAGATGGAGGAGGTGACCGATGACCTTGGCCCTGTATCGTGACGACCCCTACATGCGCGATGCCCGTGGCACCGTGCTGGCGCAGACTTCCGAGGGCGGCCTCGTGCTGGATGCCTCGATCTTCTACCCGACGGGCGGTGGCCAGCCGGGAGATGCGGGGATGCTGCACTGGGATGGCGGGCAGCTTGAGATTGCGACATCGGTCAAGGGCGACGGCGATCAGGTTGTACTGGTGCCTGCGGCACCGGGCACCTTGCCGGAGGTTGGGCAGGTACTGCGGCAATCGCTCGACTGGGAGCGCCGCTATGCCCACATGCGTATTCACACCGCGCTCCATCTGCTTTCGGTCGTGCTGTCGTTTCCGGTGACGGGCGGTAGCATCGGGTCAGAGAAGGGGCGGCTCGACTTCATGATGGAAGAGCCGATCGAGGACCGAGATGCTGTTGAGGCCGCTTTGAACGATTTGGTCGGGCGGGATTTGCCGGTGACGGAAGAGTGGATCACTGATGAAGAACTCGATGCCAATCCGGGGCTGGTGAAGACCATGTCTGTTGCACCGCCGCGTGGAAGCGGGAAGGTGCGGCTAGTCCGGATCGGTGCAGGGGAGGATCTGGTAGATCTCCAACCCTGCGGCGGCACCCACGTTGCGAGGACCGGCGAGATCGGGCCGCTGAAACTGGGCAAGCTCGAGAAGAAGGGCCGTGCGAACCGTCGGGTGAACATCACCTTCGGATGAGCCCTTCGGCCGTATCGGTCCACCTGCTAAGTAAAGTCTGAAAACTGGGAGCCAGTCCGCGTTGGGAACGCGCAGACCGCGTTGAGCGTTAGCCCTCCAAGGGAGGCAACGCCATGGCAGAACACATACAGCCGACAGTAGACATGATTGAGCGTCTGCTCTCACACCCGGATATCGCTGGGCATGTCTCGGGCTTGTCGCGCCTGCGGGTGGCTGTGAACCCTGAGGTAGGGGCAGTTTCGGGTCACGGGCGCGCCGGGGGCGTTGAGCTGATCATAACAGGCCCGGTGGATGCCGAGACGGCGGAACTGGCATTTCATTTCAGCCGAGTGATCCCGCGAGATGATGGCGGTCTGCGTGTCGATTTTTCCTTTCCGCCCGCAGACCTTTCGGGCACGGCTCGGTTCGATGCCAGCGGATTGCTTGTTGCGGTCGAGGCCAACGACGGCTGATCTTGCAGCTTTGCGCGCGCCATTCTGCGTGCTAGCCTTTTGACATTTACAGCACAAAACAGCCGATATTCCGGAGCCGTTCAATGATTTTTGCCCATGCATTCCGCAAGGATTTTCCGCTCACCACTGTCTTTCTCAGAAGCCGGCTTCCCTCGACGCCGCATTGGGCTTCGATTTGGCCCGCCTTCAAGAAATGGGGCCAGCTGAGCGAGCAGGAGGCGTTGGATGCGATCACCGAAGGCAACCCGCCCACCATCAATTGCGGCGAGTTTCCCAATGGCAGCTACGGCGACCACTGGGGCGACAGTGACCCGAGCCAGAAGGATTACATCTACCTGAATTCCCAATACCTTCGATACTTCGAGTTCTCCTACGCGAACCGAAGTGACCTGCTCTTTCAGCGTTTCCTGCATGCGGTCACCCTGCATGAGATGGTGCATTGGGGCGACAACCGCGACGGGGTGGATCAGGCACCGGAAGAGGGCAACGAGTTCGAGAAGGAAGTATGGGGCGCCCGGGTTGGCGACTGGGACTATTGGCGCACCAATGCGGAGGCAACCCTGCACAGCCGCTACCCGCGCGCAACGCTCTAGTCCGGGCCAGGATCTCTGTCCGGCAATGCGACCAAGGCTTGCACCACAGCCCTGCGGCTGACAGGCTATCAGCGGGAAGGGTCGCCCCGGATGGAAGGCGACGCAAAATGCGATTTGCACCCGAGATGCGGACAGAATTTCCGCTCGCCACGGCGTTTCTGATCGCCCACATACCCGCAATCATGGACTGGTGGCGCTGGCGTGTCCGGCTGGCCTTCCGCACGACAGCAGAGGTCAGCAGGGAGCAGCTTGCCAAGGCCGTCTCACCACATGGCTGGCCGCTGTTCAAGGCTGCCGATCTCGACCTGTTCGGCAAGAGCCAGGAAGATTTCTGTGCCGGGCGCTTTCCCGGCACGATGTCGAGCGCCGCCGAGTTCAAGCAGGTGATCGACCTCAGTAAGCACATGCTGCGCTGGTACGAATGGTCCGAGCGTAACCGGGCCGATCGAAACATGCGCTTCTTTCTGCAGGTCACGGCATGGCACGAGATGGTGCATTGGGCTGATCAGCTTGACGGCAAGGACAACCCCGAGGAAATGGATCACCGGTTCGAGGGCCGTGCCTTTGGAACCAATGTCAGCCCAAGCGTCGACAAATGGAACGAAGCCGTGCGTCTCGAACACGGGGTGAGCCTCGCCTGACACGCGTTTCACCGTGGTCGCGCAGGGCGAAAGCCACGGAAAAACGCAGATCGCATCTTCGCGCCAAACCCCTCTTGCACGCCGCGCCCCACCTGCGCTAAGAGGCGCGGGCCGGAGAGGTGGCCGAGTGGTCGAAGGCGCACGCCTGGAAAGTGTGTAGGCGGGAAACCGTCTCCAGGGTTCGAATCCCTGTCTCTCCGCCAGCATCCCCCCAAAGCTGTGACTTGACCGGTTGCCGCGCCGCCCCGCAGGGTGGCGTCGGGGGTAAACATGCGTTTTCTCAGCCTGATCCTGTTCTGCTTCGCCGCTACGTCCGCTGCGGCGGAACTGGTGCATCGGGAAACGCTCGGCGGGCTGCGCGGGGTTTCGCTGGCCTATGATGCCGAGGTTTGCGGGGTTTGGGTGGCGACCGAAGGCAGAGAGGTCATCCTGATCGGCACGACAGGTCGCGAGATCATGCGGTTCGACAGCGGGATGCGCTCGGTCCGCAGCCTTACCGTCGAGCCGGAGGGGCTGTTGCTGGCGGATGGCTGGGGCACCTTTCGGCGGGTAGATCGTGACGGGCGACCGCGCGAAGAAGATTTCAGCCTCTCGGCCACGCTGGTGGATACGGAGGGTCTGCACCGCGATGCTGATGGCAGTTTTCTGGTGGTGGAGGATGACCCCTCGCGCCTGATGCGGGTTGCACCCGATGGTGCTGTTCTGATGGAACTCTGGGGAGACGGCTTCGAGCCACCGATGGTGGAGCCGCAGGGCGTCGAGCGGGATCCGTTCTCGGGCAACATTCTCGTGGTGGATGACAACGAGGGGCTGAACGCGCTCTTCGAACTGGCACCGGATGGGCAAGTGCTCACCGTCACGCCACTATCGGAATGGGGGTTCGACGCGGAAGGTGTTGCGCTTCAGCCGGAGACCGGCACGCTCTTTATTGGATTCGATGGCGGGCAGGCAGTGGCGATCTTTGAGTGGCGCCCGTCCGGCATGTCGATCAAAGAGCCGCTGGATCGGGGACCGGATTGCGCATTCATGTGAGGGCAGGATGAGCGACGATCAGTTGGCGTGGACCGGCGGCTGTTTTTGCGGTGCCCTGCGCTACCGGGTGACTGCCGAGCCGCAGTTGATGGCCCAGTGCCATTGTCGGGCCTGCACCCATATCTCGGGTGGGGCCGTGAACACCTTCATGCTGATCCCACAAGGTGGCTTTGCTTGGGAGGTTGGTGAGCCTGCTCGATTTCAGCATCCCGACAGCCAACGCGCGGTGGAGCGGTTCTTCTGCGCGACCTGCGGCACCCACATTCTCACCCAGCGGGGTGGGTTGGAGGGCGTGGTGCTGAAGGTCGGTACCCTCGATGCGCCAGAGGTATTCGGTGGGCCGCGCATTGCGATCTTCTGCGAGGAAGGTCAGGCGTGGCACCATGTGCCGGAGGGCGTTGCAGACTTCGACCGTTTGCCGCCAGGCTAGAGGGCCACGGTCTGTCCTGACCGGATGCTCTCGTCGGCGGCAAGGCAGATGGCAAGGCTCTGCACGGCATCTTCCATATGGCGGGTGAGGTCGATGTCTTCGGCAATCGCGCGCAGCAAGAAGTCCTGCTCGGCGTCGCAAAGGGCCTGATGGTCGGGTTCATCGGGCAGGTCGATTAACCTGTCACCACTCGGCTGATGCACCAGCAAACCGCCCACGCGGGTGTGCCCCTCGATTTCGGCGCTGCCACCCTTGTCGCCATCCATGATCGAGACAGAACCGGCCGGGCTGACGATGTCTTTCACGAAAAAGGCAGTTTCGGAAATCATCGGCCCCCAGCCGGCCTCGTACCATCCCACGGACCCGTCATCGAAGACGACCTGAAACTGGCCGTAGTTGTACATGTCCTCGGCGATCTCATCCGAGAGCCGCAACCCCATGCCATGCACGCGAACCGGCCGGGCATCGGTGATCTGGCACATAACGTCAACGTAATGCACGCCGCAGTCCACGATGGGCGACATGGTGCGCATGAGTGCCATATGCGCTTCCCAAGCAGCTCCGGTGGATTGCTGGTTGAGGTTGAGTCGGAACACATAGGGGCCGCCTAGCGCGCGGGCCTCGGCAATGAGCCTCTGCCATGAGGGGTGGTGGCGCAGGATGTAGCCGACGGTGAGTTTGCGCCCGGTAGTCCGGGCGCAGTCCACCACGCGGCGGGCGTCTTCAACCGTAGCGGCGATTGGCTTTTCGATGAACACATGCGCGCCGCCTTCCATAGCTGCGATGGCGAGGGAGGCGTGACTGTCGGCGTGGGTCGCGATCACCACCAGATCGGGTTTGAGTGCCAACCCTTCCTCGGCAGTAGCGAAGAGCGGATAGCCTTCCAGAGATGCGGGCAGATCGGGCCGCGAACGGTTCACGAGGCCGATGATCTCGCACTCAGGGTTGGCGTGGTGGGCCAATGCATGGTTCTTGCCCATGTTGCCAAGGCCGATGATCAGAACGCGTTTCATATGGGGCTCCCTTTTGCCGGAGACTGGCGCGGCTGGCAGGCGAGGGCAAGCATTGTGGACGGGCCGGGGGTGGGGCAAGGTAGCGCTAACAGGGAGGCGCGTGATGACAGATAAGAGCCTGATGCGGCAGGAGATCGAAGAGATCCCAGAGGCCGTGGACCGGTTGCTGGCCGCAGGGCGGGTTCCGGAGGTCGCGCGAGCGATTGCAGCACGCAATCCCCGGTACTTCGTAACCGTCGCGAGGGGCTCTTCGGACCATGCTTGCACCTTCTTCAAATACGCGGCCGAGCTGATGCTCGGGCGGGTTTCTGCCTCAGTCGGGCCCTCTGTTGCTTCCGTCTACGGGGCGTCGCTGTCTTTGGAAGGTGCGGTTGCGCTCTCGATTTCTCAGTCGGGTGGGAGCCCGGACATCGTGCAAATGACGCAAGCCGCACGGGCAGGCGGGGCGCTGACCGTGGCCTTCACCAATACGCCAGGCTCCCCCCTCACCGAAGCTGCCGAGCAGGTGGTTGATATCTGCGCCGGGCCGGAGCGCTCGGTTGCGGCGACCAAGAGCTTTGTCACCTCGGCCTTGGCGGCGCTTTGGCTGGTGGCGGAGGTGGCGCAGGACGCCGCGCTGCTCGCGGCCATCCGCGCGCTGCCGGAGGCGTTGGCGCGATCTGTGCAGGCCGATTGGAGCCTTGCGGAGCGGGCAATGGATGAGGGCGGGTCGCTCTACGTGCTTGGCCGTGGGCCTGGCTGGGCGATCGCGCAGGAGGCGGCGTTGAAATTTAAGGAATGCTGCCAGACCCATGCAGAGGCCTATTCTTCTGCCGAGGTTTTGCATGGCCCGGTTTCCATCGTGGGGCGCGGCTTTCCGGTGCTCGCGCTGGCCTGTGGCGATGCCGCCGAGGGCGGGGTGGCCCAGATGGCGGACCGACTGGTTAGGCAGGGCGCGGATGTGTTTGCGACCACGTCCAAGGTGCAGGCGGCGCAAGTTCTGGACGTGCCGCGCACCGGGCATGGCCTGACGGACCCGCTTGCGCTGATCGTGGCGTTCTATGCGATGGCCGAGCGCGTTGCCCGCGCAAGGGGACTGAACCCGGATGAGCCCCCGTATTTGCAGAAGGCAACGGAAACGCTCTGAGTTTCTTGGTGGTCCGAGCAGGACGTGGCCGCCCAGAGCAGGGCGGCCACCGCAGCTTCAATGTGCCCGGAGTCGTGGGCGCTCAAGGTCCACGTTCCGGTTGGTGAGGGCACGGCGACGGAGGTTGTCGTCCGGCGCCTCTGGGTGGCTGATCGCATAGTCAAGGTCAGCGCGGGTGATGCCGATGTCGCGCAGCATACGGTCGTCGAGGTGCTCGATCCGGCGGACGCGCCGCTGACGAGCGCGGCGCTCTGCGCGGGTTCGGAAATTTTGCGCGATGGCACGCCCAAATCGGGTAACAACGCTCCGCAGGATCGGCAGGCGCGCGGCTTCGGCGGGGTGGTATTGAATATGGGCCATGTCTTGGCTCCTCTCTTCGGCGTTTCGATTGCCTTAAAAGGTGCGCCTTGACTGTGGTTCAATCAAACGAATAGTATTGAGTCAATCATTCAGTTAAATTGAAAGGTGGACCGATGCTCGCGCCGCAGATGATCGACACCGACCTCATTCGCACCTTTCTGGCGATCCACGACACCGGCTCGTTCAGTGCGGCCGCCAAGGCTGTTTTGCGGACGCCGTCCGCGGTGTCGATGCAGGTGAAGCGGCTCGAAGAACAGTTGGGGCGCTGTCTGTTCGAGCGCCTGCCGCGAGAGGTTCGACTCACGGGCGATGGCGAGGCCTTTCTGGCCTATGCCGAAGAGATCATGCGCGTGAGCGAGGCGGCGTTGGCGCGCTTTGCGGGCACGCCGATGGAGGGCGAGGTGCATCTGGGCGCACCGGGCGATATGGGCGCCCATGCGCTGCCAATCATCCTGAAGCGCTTTGCTACCACCCACCCGGGTGTGCATGTGCGGGTCACGCTCGACACTTCAGCACGGATCATTGAAGCCTCCAAGGCCGGTGACCTCGACGTGGCGCTGAACACGGTCTGTGCCATCGAGGGTGGGCCGGGTCGGGTCGTTTATGAAGAAGCACTGGCCTGGGCCGGTAAGCGCGGTGGCCGAGCGTGGAAGGCCGACCCTGTGCCACTGGCGCTGGCGCAGGAAGGCTGCGTCTGGCGTCGGAAGGCGCTGAAATCGCTGGGTCGCGCCGGCAAGACCTCTCGCATTGCCTATGTATCGGAGAGCGGACAGGCGCTCTTGGCGGCTGTCGAGGCAGACCTCGCGGTGAGCCCGCTGCCGGTTGCCAATTTCACGCCTGAGATGGAGCGATTGGGCCCCGAACAAGGCTTCGAGGAAATCGGCCGTTACCAGCTTCGGATGATCGAGCAGGAGGAACCCGGGTGCTGCGCGGCGGCGCTTGCCGAGCACGTGGTCGAGAGCTTTCGCACCCGGGTCGATGGCCCGGCCATCGCAGCGGAATAGAGCCGCCTGAAAAGCCGGGAATTTGAAGGGGGTGCAGGTTGACCCTCCACCGGGGCGGGAGTAAGACCTGAGGCAGCCACGATGCGCGTGCGCCTGGGGCCGGACCCCGCCCGTGCAGCACGCGAGAAAGGAGCCGGCTTTGGACGCTTTGCTCAGGGAATACCTGCCCATTGTCATCTTTCTGGCCATTGCAATCGGCCTTGGACTGGTGCTGATCCTCGCTGCTGCCGTGCTGGCGGTGCGCAACCCCGATGCGGAAAAGGTCAGCGCCTACGAAT
This sequence comes from Oceanicola sp., assembly GCA_017792405.1. Classification (GTDB taxonomy): domain Bacteria; phylum Pseudomonadota; class Alphaproteobacteria; order Rhodobacterales; family Rhodobacteraceae; genus Vannielia. The sequence continues at coordinate 1,888,503 of CP051231.1, read as the reverse complement.
GCGGCTTCAACGCCTTCGATGATGCCCGGATGAAGTTTGACGTGCGGTTCTACCTCGTCTCCATCCTCTTCATCATCTTCGACCTCGAGATCGCTTTCCTGTTTCCTTGGGCCGTGGCCTTTGCCGACATGAGCATGCTGGCTTTCTGGTCGATGATGGTGTTCCTCGCCGTGCTCACCGTGGGCTTTGCCTATGAATGGAAGAAGGGTGCGCTCGAATGGGAGTGACGACCAAACCTGAGAGCCCGTTGGCGCCTCCGCAGGTACAGGGTGAGCTTGCCCCTTATGGTGCCTCTACTGCCGGAGCGGACAAGGAAGTAGCCGTGCAGTCGCTTAACCGCGACCTGCAGGACAAGGGCTTTCTGCTGACCTCCACGGAAGACCTGATCAACTGGGCGCGCACCGGCTCGCTGCACTGGATGACCTTCGGTCTTGCCTGCTGCGCTGTAGAGATGATGCACACCTCGATGCCGCGCTACGATGCCGAGCGCTTCGGGATCGCGCCGCGTGCCTCCCCGCGCCAGTCTGACGTGATGATCGTGGCTGGCACGCTGACCAACAAGATGGCCCCGGCGCTTCGCAAGGTTTACGATCAGATGGCCGAGCCGCGCTACGTGATCTCGATGGGCTCCTGCGCCAATGGCGGCGGCTACTATCACTACAGCTACTCGGTGGTGCGCGGCTGCGACCGGATCGTGCCGGTCGATATCTACGTGCCGGGCTGCCCGCCCACGGCGGAAGCGCTGATGTATGGCCTGCTGCAACTCCAGCGCCGCATCCGGCGCACCGGCACCTTGGTACGCTGACCCAGGAAGGGACGACTTATGAGCGATGCTCTGAACGAACTCGGCCAGCACCTTGAGGCGCGGCGCCCGGACTGCGTGGTGAGTTGGGATGTGGCCTTTGGTGAGTTGAATGTCGATGTGGCGCCGTCGAACCTGCGGGGCTTTGTGGAATTCCTGAAAACCGATGCCAACTGCCGGTTCTCGACACTGGTGGACATCACCGCCGTCGATTACCCCGAGCGGGATAAGCGCTTCGATGTGGTCTACCACTTCCTCAGCATGTATCAAAACCAACGCATCCGCCTTCGGGTAGCCGTGCGCGAAGACGAGATGGTGCCCTCGATCGTCGGCGAGCATCCCTCGGCCAACTGGTTTGAGCGCGAGGTGTTTGACATGTTCGGCATCATGTTCTCCGGCCATCCGGACCTGCGCCGCATCCTGACGGACTACGGCTTCCGGGGGTATCCGCTGCGCAAGGACTTCCCGACCACGGGTTACACCGAGGTCCGCTACGACGAAGTCGAAAAGCGTGTGGTCTACGAGCCTGTGAAGCTTACGCAGGATTACCGCCAGTTCGACTTCATGAGCCCTTGGGAGGGTGCTGAATACATCCTGCCGGGCGATGAGAAGACGGAAGAGGCGAAATGAACAAGCACCTCGACGCAGAGGTCGACACGGAGTTGACTGCAGCAGTGGAGAGCTATTGCCGCGCCTTGCACGAGGGGGATGGCGCCGTTTTGGATGCGCTCTGCGATGATCGTTTTCTGATGCATTGGCTCGGCGCCGATGGTCAGACAAATGCGCTCGACAAGGCCGGCTTCGTTGCGCGCGTCGGTGGGCGAGATGCCTTCCCCGGTGCGCCCGACTTCCGGATTTTGCGGGTGTCGAGTGCGAGCGAAGATATGGCGCAGGTCAAAGTCGATGTGCGGGTGCCGCCGCGGGTGTTTTGCGATGAGCTCGGGTTTCTGCGCACGGCGCAGGGCTGGCGGCTCATCACCAAGGTGTTCCGCGTTGCCGATGGCCCCGCGATGGAAGCCAAGGCCTGATCGGTGAGCACGCAGGCGACATTGCTCTATGCCATCGGGGCACCCAAGACCGGCACAAGCTGGCTCTACGGGTTTCTCGACGCGCATCCGCAATGTGCCATGCCGGTCGCCAAGGAGTTGCACTACTGGGATAGCATCGAGGGCCTGAAGCCGGAGTGGCAGAGGGATCAGGTGGTTGCTCAGATTGGTCGATTGCGCGACCGGATTGCACGGGTGGAAGCGGGGCAGGAGGAGGGCCGTTTGCCGCGCCTGCGCCGCCGACTCAAGCAGACGGAACGTTGGCTCGCTGCCCTTGTGATCGGCGAGCGCGACCATCGCGCCTATATCGACCTGCTCTATGACGGCGCGGGAGAGGCAAAGCTGGTGGCGGATATCACGCCGTCCTACTGCCTGCTGCCGCAGAAGCGGCTGCGCGAGATGGCTGACCTTGTGCCAGACACCCGGTTCCTCTTTCTCATGCGCGACCCGGTTGAGCGCTACTGGAGCCAGTGCCGTTTCATGGCCGGCAAGCGGGCAGAGCGGGGCCGGACCAACGATGCGAACGCCTACGCGCTGCAGTTGCTGGACAAGGCGCTGCGGGGCGAAAATGCCGATATCGCGCAGCGGAGCGACTATGCTTCGGTTCTGGCAAAGATGGCGGCGCTGCCCAAGAGCCGCGTTATGTGCGGCTTCTACGAAGATCTCTTCAAGCCCGGCTCGATCCGGGCGCTCTGCGATTTTCTTGGCATCGACCGTATGAAGGCAGAGCTGAAAGAAAAGGTGAACGCAGGGCCGGAGCTTGAGCTGGACGACAGCCGCCGTGCCGCCCTGCAAAGATTGCTGGCGCCGCAATATGCGGCGGTAGCCGACGAGATGGGGGCGCTGCCCGAGGCTTGGCAACGCAACATGGAAAGGGTCTGAGACGATGGACGGCAAGGGCTTTGATGACGCGCTGACAGGTGAGCAGCAGATCCGTAATTTCAACATCAACTTCGGTCCACAACACCCTGCGGCACACGGTGTTTTGCGTCTGGTTCTGGAGCTTGACGGCGAAATCGTGGAGCGATGCGATCCGCATATCGGCCTGCTGCACCGTGGCACCGAGAAGCTGATGGAGAGCCGCACCTACCTCCAAAACCTGCCCTATCTCGACCGACTGGATTACGTGGCTCCGATGAACCAGGAGCATGCCTGGTGCCTCGCGATCGAAAAGCTCACGGGCACCCCGGTGCCGCGCCGGGCCTCGCTGATCCGCGTGCTCTTTTCCGAAATCGGACGGGTGCTGAACCACCTGCTCAATGTGACCACGCAGGCGATGGACGTGGGCGCACTGACCCCGCCGCTCTGGGGCTTCGAGGAACGCGAAGACCTGATGATTTTCTACGAGCGGGCATGCGGCGCGCGGCTCCATGCGGCCTACTTCCGGCCCGGCGGCGTACATCAGGATCTGCCACCCGAGTTGCTGGACGATATCGAAGCCTGGGCGAAGAAATTCCCCAACCGGCTCGACGACATCGACGGGCTGCTGACCGAGAACCGCATCTTCAAACAGCGCAACGCTGATATCGGTGTGGTCAGCCAGCAGGAGGCGCTGGACTGGGGCTATTCGGGCGTGATGGTGCGCGGCTCAGGCATGGCCTGGGATCTCCGCCGTGCCCAGCCCTACGAGTGTTACGACGAGTTCGACTTCAAGGTGCCGATCGGCAAGAACGGCGACTGCTACGACCGATACCTCGTGCGGATGGAGGAGATGCGCCAGTCGACCAGCATGATCCTGCAAGCCATCCAAAAGCTGCGCGCACCGGAGGGGCAGGGCGACATCCTGGCTCGCGGCAAGATCACCCCGCCGAAACGCGGTGAGATGAAGCAGTCGATGGAAGCGCTGATCCATCACTTCAAGCTCTACACCGAGGGTTTCCATGTGCCCGAAGGCGAAGTCTATTGCGCCGTTGAGGCGCCTAAGGGTGAGTTCGGTGTGTATCTCAAGGCCGATGGCACCAACAAACCCTACCGCGCCAAACTGCGGGCGCCGGGCTATCTGCACCTGCAGTCGATGGACCACATCGCCAAAGGTCACCAACTGGCCGATATTGCCGCCATCATCGGCACGATGGATATCGTGTTCGGCGAGGTGGATCGCTGAGCCGATGACGCCTGTGCTCGTCTCCCTCCTGATGCTGATCGCATCGCTGTCGGTCACGATCTTCGTGGCACGGCGGGTTCCGAGTGCGCTGATGGCCTATCCGGTGGCCATCGTGGCGGGCGGGGCGACCTTCATCGCGCTCTTCCTGCTTTTCACATTCACGCTCTCCTTCGCGTTGCTGAACGAGATGCCGATCTTTCCGACCACGGAGTAAGCCATGCTTCGCCGCCTCTATCATGACCAGCCCGAGAGCTTCGCCTTCACCACCGCCAATCAGGCATGGGCCGAAGGGCAGATCACCAAGTATCCCGAGGGCCGTCAGGCGAGTGCTGTGATCCCGCTGCTTTGGCGGGCGCAGGAGCAGGAGGGGTGGCTCACACGCCCGGCGATCGAGCATGTGGCCGATATGCTGGGCATGGCTGACATCCGGGTGCTTGAAGTGGCGAGCTTCTACTTCATGTTCCAGCTGCAACCCGTTGGTTCTGTTGCGCACATTCAGGTTTGCGGCACCACCAGCTGCATGATCTGCGGCGCGGAAGACCTGATCGGCGTATGCCGCGAGAAGATCGCTGCGAACCCGCATGAGATTTCGGAAGATGGCAAGCTGAGCTGGGAAGAGGTCGAGTGCCTCGGCTCCTGCGCCAATGCGCCGATGGCTCAGATCGGCAAGGACTACTACGAGGATCTGACCGCCGAGCGTTTTGGCGAGATGATTGACGAGTTCCGTGCCGGCAAGGTGCCGGTGCCCGGCCCGCAAAATGGTCGCTATGGGGCTGAGCCCTTGAGTGGTCTGACCTCGCTGACCGAACACGAAAGCGGCAAGACGAAGTATAACGCGAGCGTTCAGCTTGCGACTGATATCGGCGATACGGTCAAACGGATCGACGGCAGCGAGGTGCCCCTTCTGACTCCGTGGTCGGGCAAGAACGCCACACCGACCTCCAAGGCTCGCGCGGAAGCCGCCGGGCTGGCGGGCAAGCCTGAAAAGCCGGAAGCGCCGAAATCTGCCGTTCAACAGGCGGCTGAAGCCAAGAAAAAGCCTGCCGCCAAGGCCAAGCAGGCCGAAGCGGACCATGAGAAGGTCGATGGCGCAGGTGATGCCGAGCGCGAGGAAGATGCCGGCAAGGACGCCAAGGATGCCAAGGGTCAGGCGACGGCGCCCAGTGGCGACGCCGGGGCGGACAAGCGTACCGAGGATGGTGGCAAGGCCAGCGAAGCGAAGACCGAGAAGCCCGGCCCGAAGGCAGGCGCGAAGGACGCTGAGCCCGCGGCAGGTAGCAAGCCGGAGACTCTGACAGAGGCCCGTGGCGGCAAGGCCGATGACTTGAAGGCCATCAAGGGCGTCGGGCCGAAGCTCGAAAAACTTCTCCATTCCATGGGCTTCTATCATTATGACCAGATCGCCAAGTGGACGGATGAGGAGCTGGAGTGGGTCGATAAAAACCTCGAGGGCTTCAAGGGCCGTGCCCGGCGTGACCAGTGGGTCGGCCAGGCGCAGACGCTGGCCGAAGGCGGCGACACGGAGTTCTCAAATCGCGTGAAAAAGGGCGATGTCTACTGAGGCCGCTTGCGGAGCCGCGCTCATGACGCCTGAAGAGGAAAAGGAATTTGCTCGTGCCGGTCGGCGGATTGCACTGTTGATCGCGGCGGCGGGCGTTTTGGCGGTGCTAGCGCCTTGGCTGGTGGTCAAGCTGGGGCTTGAGGCACGCTACGAGCTCTTCTTTTATCTCGTGGCCATGGCGTGCTTTGTCTTCGCGATGGTAAATCTTGCCGCGATGTGGCGGCGGAGAAAGTGAGCTAGGCCCCGAAGCCGCAGGTGCAGGGCCACGGAATGTAAACCTGCTGGTGTGAGAACACACTGGAATTGAGCCGGGGGGTCCGCTATCTCCCGAGTTGCGAAGCCGAATTTGGAGCCATCCCATGTTGCAGGACAGCGACCGCATCTTCACCAACATCTACGGGATGCATGACCGCACCCTGAAGGGGGCGCAGAAGCGGGGTCATTGGGATGGAACGGCCGACCTGATCAAGAAGGGCCGCGACTGGATCATCGACGAAATGAAGGCTTCCGGCTTGCGAGGGCGCGGCGGCGCAGGCTTTCCCACCGGGTTGAAGTGGAGCTTCATGCCTAAGGAGAGCGACGGGCGCCCGGCTTATCTGGTTGTGAACGCCGACGAATCCGAGCCGGGCACGTGCAAGGACCGCGAGATCATGCGCCACGATCCGCACACGCTGATCGAGGGCTGCCTGATCGCCAGTTTCGCGATGAACGCGAACACTTGCTACGTTTATATCCGCGGCGAATACATCCGCGAGCGCGAGGCGCTTCAGGCCGCCATCGACGAAGCCTACGACGCCGGGCTGGTGGGCAAGAACGCCGCGGGCTCTGGCTGGGACTTCGACATTTTCCTGCACCACGGGGCAGGGGCCTACATTTGCGGCGAAGAGACCGCTCTGCTCGAAAGCCTCGAAGGCAAGAAGGGCATGCCGCGGATGAAACCGCCCTTCCCGGCGGGCGCGGGCCTGTATGGCTGCCCGACCACGGTGAACAATGTGGAGAGCATCGCCGTTGTGCCGACTATACTGCGCCGTGGCGGAGCGTGGTTTGCAGGTTTCGGTCGCCAGAACAACGCGGGTACCAAGCTGTTTGCCGTCTCGGGCCATGTGAACAACCCCTGCGTGGTTGAGGAGGCAATGTCGATCACCTTCGAAGAGCTGATCGAGAAGCATTGCGGCGGAATTCGCGGCGGCTGGGATAACCTGCTTGCGGTCATCCCCGGCGGTTCCTCCGTGCCCTGCGTGCGCGGCGAGAAGATGAAAGACGCCATCATGGACTTCGATTATCTGCGCGGCGAGCTGGGCTCCGGCCTCGGCACCGCGGCGGTGATTGTGATGGACAAGAGCACCGACATCATCAAGGCGATCTGGCGGCTCTCTAAATTCTACAAGCATGAGAGTTGCGGCCAGTGCACGCCCTGCCGTGAAGGCACCGGCTGGATGATGCGGGTGATGGACCGTCTGGTGAAGGGCGAGGCCAGCGTGGAAGAGATCGACATGCTCTTCGACGTGACGAAGCAGGTCGAGGGCCACACGATCTGTGCTCTTGGCGACGCGGCGGCCTGGCCGATTCAGGGCCTGATCCGCAACTTCCGCGATGTGATCGAGGATCGTATCGCGGGCAAGCGCGGCGCTATCGCGGCGGAATGACCGAAACTGCCATCATCGCCGGGCAAGTCATTGGGTACCTTTCAGGCCTGATCCTCGCCGGTGCGATCGGCCTCGTTGCCCTGAGGGCCGGGTTCGGCACGGGCGCTGCCCTCGGGGTCAGCCTGGGGATGGTTCTCGTGGGTATGGTCGTCCCCTATGCATTGCGGAGCGTCGGTTATTCGTTCGGGTTGCCGCCGGAGCTTCTTTTTCTGGCCTATCCTTTCTGCGGATTGATCTCTTCTGGCCTTGCGCTTGTGGTTGCCCTCATGCCTTGGCCGCGCCCGCAGTGATCATTGGTCGGGGCCGGTGTTCGGCCCTTGGTGAGTGGAGGTGTGTATGATCGGCAAGTTCCGTTTCAAGGGCGGGCCTGAAGAGGTCGCGACCGATATCCGCGAAACATACGGCTACGATGGGCCGATGCTGGACGCCTATGTCGGCAATGAAGGGCCGCGGGTGCACAAATGGCATCACTACCTCCCGCTCTATGATCGCTACTTCGGGCGTTTTCGCGGAAAACCGGTGAAGTTCCTTGAAATCGGGGTCTGGGAGGGCGGCAGCCTGCAAATGTGGCGTCGTTTCTTTGGGCCGGATGCCGTGATCTTCGGCGTCGATATCGACCCGAATTGTGCCGCACTCGATGGCAAGGCCGCGCAGGTGCGGATCGGCTCGCAAGACGACCCGGCATTTTTGGCCGAAGTGGTGCGCGAGATGGGCGGGGTCGACGTGGTGCTGGATGATGGCAGTCACAAGATGCGGCATATCCAGGCCTCTCTGGTCGAGCTGTTCCCGAAGCTCAGCATCGGCGGCACCTACATGATCGAAGATCTGCACACGGCCTACTGGCCCAATTGGGGCGGGGGCGTGGGCGCGCCACGCAACTTCTTCAATACGTTACGGCCGATCATCGACGACATGCACCGCTGGTATCACGCGCAAAGGCTGAGCAGGCCGCGCCTGCGCGGCGAAATCTCCGGAATTCACGTTCACGATTCGATTGTGGTGTTCGACAAGGACCCGGTCCACCCGCCGCGCCAGTCGATGATCGGGGATCCGCCACGCCCCGCGGGGTAGAAGATCGTGCGTGGTCGGCGCCGGCGCGAAACGAAACAAATTCAATCGTTTGAGAGCGGATGTCATTGGATTTCAGGGGCTGCGTTATTGCATAGCAAGTGGCACGGCACCATGTGAAACCCCGGAACCGAGGTGCGGAGCGCACCCAGAACGGACGAAGTGGACGATCAATGACAAATGCAGGCAGGGCTCTGGCAGGGGCAGTTATCGCGGTGATCTTGGCGCTCGGATTCTCGGGCGCGGCATCGGCAAAATCGCTGGCCGACAGTAAGGCGGTGAACTCCGGGCTGATCTCGGTGGGCATTGCGCTCGAGATTTCGGAGAAATGCCCTGACATTTCCGCGCGGACCATTCGCGGCTACAGCTTTCTGAACAGCCTCAAGAAGCAGGCCAGGTCTGAGGGCTTCTCTGATGCAGAGATCGACGCCTATGTGGACGACAAGGCGCAAAAGGCGCGCCTGATCAAGAAAGCGCGCGCCTACATGGCCTCCAAGGGCGCGAACGGCAGCACCGAGAGCTACTGCAAAGTCGGGCGTGCGGAGATCGCTGCAGGCACCCAGGCCGGTAACCTGATGCGGGCCCGGTAGGCGGCGCATACGCAACCGCGCAAATGCGCCGATAAGGCGCGGCGAGTGTTAAGGATTTTTCGGGAGCGTGAGGGTTGAAACTCACCCTCCCGCAAGCCTAAAAGAGCGCAGCACCACCCGGATGCGGCGCGGCGGGGCAGGGGCCCACAGCAGGCGCCCGTTCGGGGCAGCCAAGAGGGCCCCGCATGAGTGACCTGCGCAAGATCATCATCGACGATCAGGAGATTGAGGTAGAGGGCGCAATGACGCTCATTCAGGCTTGCGAGCAAGCCGGGATTGAGGTGCCGCGTTTCTGCTATCATGAGCGCCTGAGTATTGCTGGCAACTGCCGCATGTGCCTTGTGGAGGTTGTTGGAGGCCCGCCCAAGCCCGCCGCTTCCTGCGCCATGCAGGTTAGAGACCTGCGCCCGGGGCCTGAAGGTCAACCGCCGGTGGTGAAGACCAACTCCCCGATGGTGAAAAAGGCCCGCGAAGGGGTGATGGAGTTCCTGCTCATCAACCACCCGCTGGATTGCCCGATCTGCGATCAGGGCGGCGAGTGCGACCTGCAGGATCAGGCCATGGCTTACGGCGTGGACTTCAGCCGCTACCGTGAGCCCAAGCGCGCTGTGGACGATCTCGATCTTGGTCCGCTGGTCGAGACTCACATGACCCGCTGCATCAGTTGCACCCGCTGTGTGCGCTTTACCACTGAGGTGGCCGGTATTACCCAGATGGGCCAGACCGGCCGCGGCGAGGATGCCGAGATCACCTCCTACCTTGGTGAGACGCTCGACTCGGAGCTTCAGGGCAACATCATTGACCTCTGCCCAGTGGGCGCACTGGTTAGCAAGCCCTACGCCTTCACCGCCCGCCCGTGGGAACTGACCAAAACAGAAACTATCGACGTGATGGACGCGCTCGGCTCCAACATCCGCGTAGATGTGAAAGGTCGCGAAGTCATGCGCATCCTGCCCCGCAACCATGACGGGGTGAACGAGGAGTGGCTTTCGGACAAGTCGCGCTTTGTCTGGGATGGCCTGCGCCGCCAACGGCTCGACAAGCCCTACATCCGTGAAAACGGCAAGCTTCGACCCGCAACATGGGGCGAGGCTTTGGCCAAGGTTGCCGAGGCGACCAAGGGCAAAAAGATCGCTGGCCTTGTCGGGGATCTGGCCCCGGTCGAGGCTGCCTTTGCGCTGAAACAGTTGGTGGAGAGCCGTGGTGGCAACGTCGAGTGCCGTACCGATGGTGCCAAGCTGCCTGCGGGCAACCGCTCCGGCTATTCTGGAACGGCCCGCATTGAGGATATCGATGAGGCCAATGGTATCCTTTTGATCAGTTGCAACCCGCGCAGTGAAGCGCCGGTTTTGAACGCGCGCATTCGCCAGGCATGGTTGAAGGGCGCGCAGGTCGGCGTGATCGGCCCGATGGCTGATCTGACCTATGACACTCATAACTTCGGCGCGGACCGTTCGGCACTGACCGAACACATCAAGCTGGCAAAGAGCGAGCCGGTGGGCGATGACGAGCGAGGCATCGTGATTGTGGGGCAGGGCGCGATCCGTGAGGCGGATGGTGCGGCTGTTTTGGCTGCGGCGATGGAGATCGCCACAGCGCGCAAGGCCAAGCTGATGATCCTTCACACCGCTGCTTCCCGTGTGGGGGCGATGGATGTTGGCGCTGTAACCGAAGGCGGCATGGAAAAGGCCATCGAAGGGGCCGAGGTGATCTGGAACCTCGGTGCCGATGAGGTCGAGGTCGGCGACGGGCCCTTCGTGATTTATCAGGGCAGCCACGGTGACAGAGGTGCTCACCGCGCCGATGTAATCCTGCCCGCCGCTGCATGGACCGAGGAGAACGGTCTCTTCGTCAACACCGAGGGCCGCCCGCAACTGGCCTTCCGCGCGGGCTTCCCTCCGGGTGAAGCCAAGGAAAACTGGGCAATCCTTCGCGCAGCATCGGCGCAAATGGAGGGCGAGGCCCAGCCTTGGGACAGCCTCGCACAGCTCCGTCAGGCGCTGGTGGGCGAAGTGCCGCATCTCGCGGGGGTCGACGAGGTGCCGGAGAATGACTGGCAACCCGAAGCCACCGGCAAGCTCGGGTCGGCCGACTTCGTACCCGCGATCAAAGATCACTACCTTACGAACCCGATTGCCCGCGCAAGCCAGGTGCTGGCGGAGCTCTCCGCCAACGCCAAGGCACGGCGCGAAACCCCGCTGGCGGCGGAGTAAGCCGGTTGCGCACGTCACTTGCCTTCATAGCGGCGCTGCTCGTTGCCGGGTGCTCCGCCGGGGCGCCCGAGGGGCATGGTATTGCCTTCGACAACCCCGAAGGTGATGCGCTGCCAGAGGTGGTGAGCCGCCGCGCGCTGCCCTTCGAGCCGAGGTACAAGGGTATCGATACGCGCCTTCTCGATGGCGATCTCGTCAGCTTTGTGGTGGAGATGGAAGGGGCCCGCGACGAGGTGGATGTAGAGCAATACGCGCTTTGCGCCGCCGCCCAATACACGCTGATCCGCGGCTATGGTTTCGTGCGGCATGTCCGGACCAGGGTCGCCGAAGAGGCTGGCCTTTGGCGGGCGGATGCTGTTTACACCATATCGCCAGCGCTCCCGAGCGGGCCGACCAATATCGACGCGGAAGTGACGGTAGAAGATTGCAAGGCTCGGGGCATACCCACGGTTTGAGGACGTAAGGCAGAATGGCAGAATTCTTCACCAACACCGGCTTCGGCATCTTCCTTCTGACCGTAGGGCAGATCTTGCTGCTGGTGATCCCTTTGATGGTGGCGCTCGCCTTCCTGATGTACGCTGACCGGAAGATCTGGGCGGCTGTTCAAATGCGCAAGGGCCCCAACATCGTGGGCGTGTTCGGCCTGCTCCAGTCCTTCGCAGATTTCGGCAAATACATCGTGAAAGAGATCGTGGTGCCCGCCGGGGCCGACAAGGCGGTGTTCTTCCTCGCGCCGATGGTTTCGCTCGTGATGGCGCTCATTGCCTGGGCCGTGATCCCCTTCAACGACGGCTGGGTGCTGGCCGATATCAACGTTGCCATTCTCTATGTGTTCGCTGTCTCCTCGCTCGAGGTCTACGGCGTGATCATGGGCGGCTGGGCCTCGAACTCGAAGTATCCGTTTCTCGGCTCGCTCCGGTCTGCCGCGCAGATGATCTCTTACGAGGTCTCCATCGGACTAATCATCATCGGCGTGATCATCTCCACCGGCTCGATGAACTTCGGCGCTATCGTGGCGGCGCAAGATACCGGCTGGGGTGCGCTCGGCTGGTATTGGCTGCCGCACTTCCCGATGGTGTTCCTGTTCTTCATCTCGGCTCTGGCCGAAACAAACCGCCCGCCGTTCGACCTGCCTGAGGCGGAGTCGGAGTTGGTGGCAGGCTACCAGGTTGAATATTCCTCCACCCCCTTCCTGCTCTTCATGATCGGCGAGTTGGTGGCGGTAGTGCTGATGTGCGCCTTGGTGACCCTGCTGTTCTTCGGTGGCTGGCTTTCGCCCATTCCGGGGCTGCCTGACGGCATCCTCTGGATGGTGCTGAAGATGTGCTTCTTCTTCTTCATCTTCTCGATGATCAAGGCGATCACGCCGCGCTACCGCTATGACCAGCTTATGCGGATCGGCTGGAAGGTGTTTCTGCCATTCTCGCTGGCTTGGGTGGTGGTCATCGCCTTCCTCGCCAAGTTCGAAGTTTTCGGTGCCTTCTGGGCGCGGTTTGCGATGGGAGGATAAATCATGAGCGAAGGTGAACAGACCCCTGCCGATGTGATCGCCACATGGATGGAAGAAGCCCCGCATCAGACGATCTACAAAGAAGCGGGCGACTTTCGGACCGTGATGCTTGGCAGCTTCGGCGAGAGCAAACCGAAGTGGGATCAGATCACGCCCGAAAGCACTGGCATGGTCGTCAACAACTGGCTCGCGCAGGAACGTCTGGGGTACGACCTGCCGCCGCTCGAAGGTGAACAGCTGGCCAAGACCGGGCAGGTGGTGAACGAGTGGTTCAGCCACCTTGCCCAAAAGGTCAAAACGCCCGCGCTGGTGAGCGTCGACGATTTCACCGGCGTCCTGCATGCCCTTCATTGCTCGCTGCGCGGGGTCGACCCCTTCGCCGAGATGAAGGAGCAGGAAGAGAAGATGAAGAACGCGCCCAAGATGCGCAGCGATTTCAACCTGCGGGGATGACGAGACCCATATGACCCAGATCGACTGGAACCGCGCGACCAAGTACTTCCTGCTGTCCGACTGGATTGCGGGCTTCAAACTTGGCCTGAAATACTTCTTCGCTCCAAAGGCCACGCTGAACTATCCGCATGAGAAGGGGCCGCTTAGCCCGCGCTTCCGCGGCGAGCACGCGCTCCGGCGTTACCCGAACGGTGAAGAGCGCTGCATTGCCTGCAAGCTCTGCGAGGCGATCTGCCCGGCCCAAGCGATCACGATTGATGCCGAACCGCGCGAGGACGGCTCCCGCCGGACAACACGGTACGACATCGACATGACCAAGTGCATCTACTGCGGTTTCTGCCAAGAGGCCTGCCCGGTGGATGCCATTGTCGAAGGCCCCAACTTCGAGTTTGCCACCGAGACCCGCGAAGAGCTCTTCTACGACAAGGAGAAGCTTTTGGCGAATGGCGAGCGTTGGGAAGCCGAGATCGCCCGCAACCTCGAGTTGGATGCGCCTTACCGATGACCGCTGATTTTACAAAACTCTTCCAGCAGCTCATGGAGCAGGGGCAGGAGATGGCCAAGTCCATCAACCCTGACCTCGCCTCCTTCAAGATGCCCGGGATGGGGGATTTCATGCCCACCATGCCCAAGGACATGATGGAGATGTGGATGGGCAAGACGTTCAACCCCGAGGGGCTGGATGCACGGACCCGTTTGCTGGTGACGCTGGCTGCCCTCACGGTTCTCGGCGCGCAGGCCGAAGACCAGATCACTCTGACCGTGCGCCACGCGCTGGAGGCCGGGGCGACCCCTCAGGAGGTCGCCGAGGTCATCGCCATGATGAGCATGTTCGGCGGCGTTCCGGCCATGACCAAGGCGATGGAGCTGGCGCAGGCCGAAATTCAGAAATCCAAGGGAGAGGGCGCATGACGGTCGCCGACTTCACCTTTTACGTGGCCGCGTTCATCGTGGTGGTGGCGGGTTTCTTCGTGGTGGTCAGCCGCAACCCGGTGCATTCGGTGCTCTGGCTGATCCTCTCTTTTCTCTCCGCGGCCGGTCTGTTCGTGCTGCTGGGCGCCGAGTTCGTGGCGATGCTTCTGGTCATCGTCTACGTGGGCGCCGTTGCGGTGCTCTTCCTCTTCGTCGTGATGATGCTCGATGTCGACTTCGCCGAGCTGCGGGGTGAGATGGCCAAATACGTGCCATTGGCCGCCGTAATCGGCGTGGTGCTGCTGATGGAATTGGGAATGATCTACGGCGCTTGGAGCGCCGCGGATGGTGTGGCCGTGGCAGGCAGCCTCGGCGAGATCACCCCCACCAACGACCCGAACACCGGCCTGCTGGGCATGGTCATCTATGACCAGTACTTTCTGCTCTTCCAAGTCGCTGGCCTGATCCTTCTGGTCGCCATGATTGGGGCCATCGTTCTGACCCTGCGCCACCGGACCGACGTCAAGCGGCAGGACGTGCTCGCGCAGATGTACCGTGATCCGGCCAAGGCGATGGAAGTGGTCGATGTGAAGCCGGGGCAGGGTCTTTGAATGGTGGATCTTGCAGAGATGATCTTTGCCAGCATCGGGCTTGGCGGGCTGGCCGCGCTCTGGGTGCTGAAAGCGGTGCTGGGTATCGGCGCATTGCGCCTCTGGCGGCGCTGGCGTAACCGACGGGCCGTGCTGGCCACGCCGGAAGTCTGAAAGAGAAGAAACGAGGGACCAGATGGTCGGACTTGAACATTACCTGACGGCGGCCACCGCGCTCTTCGTCATCGGGATCTTCGGGATCTTCCTCAACCGGAAGAACGTGATCATCATCCTGATGTCGATCGAGCTGATGCTGCTGGCAGTCAACATCAACCTCGTCGCCTTCTCCGCCTTTCTGGGCGACCTCACGGGGCAGGTCTTCACCCTCTTCGTGCTGACGGTCGCTGCTGCGGAGGCCGCCATCGGCCTCGCCATCCTTGTCTGCTTCTTCCGCAACCGTGGCACGATCGCGGTGGAAGATGTCAACAATATGAAGGGGTAAGGGGCCATGGAAACCATCATCCTCTTCGCGCCACTCCTCGGCGCCATCATCTGCGGCTTCGGCTGGCGGATCGTTGGCGAAAAGGCGGGCATGGTCATTGCCACCGGGCTGCTGTTTCTCTCGGCGATCCTGAGCTGGATCGTCTTCTTCAGCTTCGATGGGCAGACCGAGCAGATCACCATCATGCGCTGGATCGAGAGCGGTAGCCTCAGCACCGATTGGGCGATCCGGCTCGACCGACTCACTGCGATCATGCTGATCGTGGTCACCACGGTCTCCAGCCTCGTGCACCTCTATTCCTTCGGCTACATGGCCCATGACGGGCACTTCCGCGATGGTGAAAGCTACCGGCCGCGCTTCTTCGCCTACCTGTCGTTCTTCACCTTCGCGATGCTCAGCCTCGTGACCGCCGACAACCTCGTGCAGATGTTCTTCGGCTGGGAGGGCGTGGGCGTGGCCTCCTACCTGCTTATCGGCTTTTACATCCGCAAGCCCTCTGCTGGTGCGGCTTCAATCAAGGCCTTCGTGGTCAACCGGGTTGGCGACTTCGGCTTTGCGCTCGGCATCTTCGGCCTGTTCTTCCTGACTGACAGCATTGACTTCGACGTGATCTTCGCCTCGGCGCCTGAGCTGGCCGAGACCAACATCACCTTCCTCTGGACCGACTGGAATGCTGCCAACCTGCTGGGCTTCCTGCTGTTCGTGGGCGCGATGGGCAAATCGGCCCAGCTCTTCCTGCACACTTGGCTGCCGGACGCGATGGAAGGCCCGACCCCGGTGTCGGCCCTGATCCACGCGGCAACGATGGTGACGGCGGGGGTGTTCCTGGTGTGCCGGATGTCGCCGCTTTATGAATTTGCGCCCACGGCGGCCACCTTCATCGTCTACATCGGTGCCTTTACCGCCTTCTTCGCGGCGACGGTCGGCCTCGTGCAGAACGACATCAAACGCGTGATCGCCTATTCGACCTGCTCGCAACTCGGCTACATGTTCGTGGCCGCCGGTGTGGGGATGTACTCGGCGGCGATGTTCCACCTCTTCACCCACGCCTTCTTCAAGGCGATGCTCTTCCTCGGAGCTGGATCGGTGATCCACGGGATGCACCATGAGCAGGACATGCGGAACTATGGCGGCCTGAAAGACAAGCTACCGATGACGTTCTGGGCGATGATGATCGGCACGCTGGCCATCACCGGCGTTGGCATTCCGCTCACCTACATCGGCTTCGCCGGGTTCCTTTCCAAGGATGCAATCATCGAAAGCGCTTTCGCGGCAGGCACCCCAGCCGGCCAACTCGGCTTCTGGATGCTTGTGATCGCCGCCGCCATGACGAGCTTCTACTCTTGGCGGCTCATTTTCCTGACATTCTTCGGCGCACCGCGAGGTGACAAGCACACCCATCAGCACGCCCATGAGAGCCCGATGACCATGCTCATCCCGCTCGGCGTACTGGCACTCGGCGCGGTGTTTGCGGGCATGATCTGGATGAGCAGCTTCTTTGGGCATACTGATCAGGTGGCCAAGTTCTACGGCATTCCGCTGGCCGGTGAGGCCCATGCGGAGGAAGACCACGGTGAAGAAACTGCGAACGGGGACCACGAAGAAGAGGCCGCGGGCGAGGAGCACGGCACCGAGATGGCGACCAGCCCCGAAGACGTGGAAGTTGTCGTGACCGATCATGCGATGGACGGCGAGCACCACGCGGCCTTCGGTGGTAACCCCGGCGACGGTGCGCTCTACTTCGGGCCGGAAAACACCGTGCTGGACGACGCGCACAACGTGCCCAAGTGGGTCAAGCTCTCGCCCTTCCTCGCCATGCTCTTCGGACTGGGCCTGGCATGGGTGTTCTACATCCGCCGCCCAGAGACGCCCAAGCAACTGGCCGAGAACCAGCCCATTCTCTACCAGTTCCTGCTGAACAAATGGTACTTCGACGAGATTTATGACGTGGTCTTTGTTCGGTCCGCCAAGAGCCTTGGCAACTCCCTCTGGAAGAAAGGCGATACGGCGACCATCGACGGCGGGATCAACGGCTTGGCGATGGGGATCATCCCCTTCTTCACCCGGCTCGCGGGCCGGGCGCAGTCCGGCTACATCTTCGCCTATGCGGCGGCGATGGTGCTCGGGATCGTGGTGCTTGTCACCTGGATGTCTATCACCGGAGGGGCGAACTGATGGACAACCTGCTCTCTATCATCACCTTCATCCCCGCCATCGCGGCGGTGATCCTCGCGCTCTTCCTGCGCGGGGAGGATGCGGCAGCCCAGAAGAATGCCAAGTGGCTGGCCCTGATCGCCACCGGCGCAACCTTCATCGTATCGCTCTTCCTGATCGCGCAATTCGACCCCTCCGATACTGGCTTCCAGTTCGTGGAAGAGCGCGAATGGTTGATGGGCCTGAAATACAAGATGGGCGTGGATGGCATCTCGGTGCTCTTCGTCATGCTCACCACCTTCCTGATGCCGCTCACCATCTGGTCGGCTTGGAACGTGAAGGTGCGTGTGAAGGAATACATCATCGCCTTCCTGCTGCTGGAAACGCTGATGCTTGGCGTCTTCTGCGCGCTCGATCTGGTGCTCTTCTACCTGTTCTTCGAGGCGGGCCTAATTCCGATGTTCCTCATCATCGGCATCTGGGGCGGAGCGAACCGGATCTACGCGGCGTTCAAGTTCTTCCTCTACACGTTCCTCGGATCGGTGCTGATGCTGGTGGCGATGATCGCCATGTATGTCGATGCAGGCACAACTGATATCGCTGCGCTGCTCCAGCACAACTTTTCGACCGGCACGATCAGCCTCTTCGGTTTCCAGATCCTCGGCGGATTGCAGACTCTGCTGTTTCTCGCCTTCTTCGCCAGCTTTGCGGTGAAGATGCCGATGTGGCCGGTGCACACCTGGCTGCCGGATGCTCACGTGCAGGCGCCCACGGCCGGTTCCGTGGTGCTGGCCGCCATCCTGCTGAAAATGGGTGGCTATGGCTTCCTGCGGTTCAGCCTGCCGATGTTCCCGGTCGGGTCGGAGATTCTGGCGCCTCTGGTGTTCTGGATGAGCGCCATCGCCATCGTCTACACCTCGCTGGTCGCCCTGGCGCAGGAAGACATGAAGAAGCTGATCGCCTACAGCTCTGTCGCGCACATGGGCTATGTGACCATGGGCATCTTCGCGGCCAACCAGCAGGGCATCGACGGCGCGATCTTCCAGATGATCAGCCACGGTTTCATCTCTGGCGCGCTCTTCCTCATTGTCGGCGTTATCTATGACCGGATGCACACCCGCGAGATCGACGCCTACGGCGGCCTCATCAACCGCATGCCAGCCTATGCGCTGATCTTCTGCTTCTTCACCATGGCCAACGTCGGCCTGCCGGGCACCTCGGGTTTCATCGGCGAGTTCCTCGTGCTGATGGGTATTTTTCAGGTGAACACTTGGGTCGCGCTCTTCGCCACCTCCGGCGTGATCCTCAGCGCGGCCTATGCGCTCTGGCTCTACCGCCGGGTCGTGCTGGGCGACCTGATCAAGGAGAGCCTGAAAACCATCACCGACATGAGCCGCCGCGAGCGCGCGATCTTCGCGCCGCTGGTGGTGATGACACTGCTGCTCGGCGTGTATCCGGCTCTGGTGACCGATATCATCGGGCCTTCGGTGGAAGCCCTCATCGGCAAGTATGAAACCGCCGTGGCAGACTTCAGCCCGGCGACCCAAGTGGCGGAAACGGGAGACCACTGATGATTTCGACCGACCTAGCCATTCTGCTGCCCGAGATCTTCCTCTCGCTCTTCGCGATGGTGGCGCTCATCGGTGCCGTCTACACCGAGAAGGATGGGCTGGCTGGCACCATCACATGGGCGGCCAGCGCGGTGATGATTGCCGTTGCCATCTGGGTGCTCATGTCCGGCGGCAATGACCGAACGGCCTTCGGTGGCCTCTTCATTGACGATGGCTTCTCGCGCTTTGCCAAGGTGGTGATCCTCATCAGCGCGGCCTGCGTGCTTATGATGGGGCAGGAGTTCATGGCCCGCCGTGGGCTGCTCAAGTTCGAATACCCGGTGCTCGTGGTGCTCGCCGTCGTCGGCATGATGCTGATGGTATCGGCGGGCGACTTGATGGCGCTCTATATGGGGCTGGAGCTGCAATCTCTGGCACTCTACGTGGTTGCGGCGATCCGGCGTGACGGGGTGAAGTCCACCGAGGCGGGCCTGAAGTACTTTGTGCTTGGCGCGCTTTCTTCGGGCCTTTTGCTCTACGGCGCCTCGCTGACCTACGGCTACGCTGGCACGACGCAATTTGCCGGCATCATCGCTGCGGCGGGCGAGGGGGCCATGCCGATCGGGCTGCTCATCGGCCTCGTCTTCATCATCTCGGGCCTCGCCTTCAAGATTTCTGCGGTGCCGTTCCACATGTGGACGCCGGATGTGTACGAAGGCGCACCCACGCCGATCACCGCCTTCTTCGCGACCGCGCCCAAGGTGGCGGCAATGGGCCTCTTCGCCCGCGTGCTGCATGATGCCTTCGGCAATGCCACCGGCGATTGGGGGCAGATCCTCGCGCTGCTGGCCGTGCTCTCGATGTTCCTCGGGGCAATTGCCGCCGTGGGCCAGCGCGATATCAAGCGGCTGATGGCCTATTCCTCGATTGCTCACATGGGCTACGCGCTCGTGGGCCTTGCTTCAGGTACCGAGCAGGGCGTGACGGCGATGCTGATCTACATGGCGATTTACGTCACCATGAACATCGGCACCTTCGCCTTCATCCTCTCGATGGAACGCGATGGGCGGCACATCACCACGATCGACAGCCTGCGTCAGCTGGGCAGCCGCGAGCCGGTGAAGGCGCTGGCGCTGCTGGTGCTCATGTTCTCGCTCGCGGGCGTGCCGCCGCTTCTTGGCTTTTTCGGCAAGTTCGCTGTGCTGATGGCTGCCGTGGATGCAGACATGACCTGGCTCGCTGTATTGGGCGCCATCGCTTCGGTGATCGGTGCCTTCTACTACCTGCGGATCGTCTACTTCATGTACTTCGGCGACGAGAGCGTGGAGCCGGTAGAAGGGCACATGAGCCCGCTCGCCTTTGGCTTCCTCGTGGCTTCGGCGGCGATCATGATCCTCGGCATCGTAAACCTCTTCGGGGTCGACGGCTACGCAGCGGCGGCGGCGGCCACCCTTGTCAACTGACGCAGGACGAGTCGTTCTCGACAGCTGCCCTTCCACGATGACGGTGGCCCGCGACGGCTTCGCGGGCTACACGCGACCGACATGGGTGCTGGCGCACCGCCAAACCGGCGGCCATGGGCGACGCGGCCGGCCATGGGCCAACCCGCGCGGAGCCTTTACAGCCACGTTGGCCCTCCCGAACCCCGGCACGGCGCAGGCGGCGGCACAGCGCAGCTTCGTAGCCGCACTGGCCCTTTTCGATGCGTTTGTTGACGTCACCGGGCGGCCTGACGGGCTCTCACTGAAGTGGCCGAATGACGTGTTGCTGAATGGCGGCAAGGTGGCGGGCATCCTGTTGGAAAGCCTCGGTCCCCGACCGGATGGTTTGCTCGACGGGCTGCTCATTGGCATTGGCGTCAACCTGATCGAGCCGCCAGACGTGGGTGAGGTCGAACCCGGCGCCGTGCGCCCTGTGGCGCTGGCGCAGGAAGCAGGTGTTCGGGTGACGCCGGAGGAGTTTCTCGACGCGCTCGCACCGGCCTATGACCGCCACGAGGCTAGCTTCACCACCCATGGCTTTGCCCCGATCCGCCGGGCGTGGCTCGACCGGGCCGCCAAGCTGGGCCAAACGATTACCGCGCGGCTCCCCGGCGAGGAACTGACCGGCACCTTCAAAACCATCGACGAGATGGGCTACCTTCAGCTTCAAACTCAAACCGGCCTGCGCGGCATCGCTGCTGCCGAGGTCTTCTTCTGAGAGGCGCGCCCATGCTCCTTTGCATCGACTGCGGCAACACCAACACGGTTTTCTCGGTCTGGGATGGCGAGAAGTGGCTCGCCACGCTGCGCACTTCGACCGAGCACCAGCGCACGGCGGACCAATACTGGGTTTGGTTCAGCCAGCTGATGGAGCACCGGTGCGTGGAGGTGAATATCGACGCGGTAATCATCTCGTCGACCGTGCCGCGCGTTGTCTTCAATCTCCGGGTCTTCTCAGATCGTTACTTCAATTGCCGCCCAATGGTGGTGGGCAAACCGGGCTGCGAGTTGCCCACCGCGCCACGGGTGGATGCTGGCGTTGCGGTTGGCCCGGACAGGCTGGTGAACACCGCAGGTGCTTTCGACCGGCACGGCGGCGATCTCATCGTGGTGGATTTCGGCACTGCCACCACCTTTGACGTTGTCGCCGAAGATGGCGCCTATGTGGGGGGCGTGATCGCTCCGGGCGTCAACCTCAGCCTCGAGGCGCTGCACATGGCCGCCGCCGCGCTGCCCCATGTGGATGTGACCAAGCCGGACAAGGTCATTGGCACCAACACGGTGGCCTGCATGCAATCGGGCGTATTCTGGGGCTACGTGGGCCTCGTCAACGGCATCTGTGACCAGATAAAGGCCGAATATGGCAGGGAAATGCGGGTGATTTCGACCGGCGGGCTTGCGCCGCTGTTCCAGATGGGACATGCCCGGTTCGACGCATTTGAAGACGATCTGACAATGCATGGGCTGACGGTGATCCATGCCTATAACATGAGCCAAGCGGGGCAGACGGAATGAGTGAAGAGCGGTTGATCTACCTGCCTCTCGGCGGGGCCGGCGAGGTGGGCATGAACGCCTATGTCTACGGCTATGGCAAGCCGGGGCAGGAGCGCCTGATCCTTGTCGATCTCGGCGTGACCTTCCCCGACATGGATGGCACCCCCGGCGTTGACCTCATCTTCCCTGACATGACCTGGCTGAAGGCAAATCGCGACCGGCTGGACGCGATCTTCATTACCCACGGCCATGAAGACCATGTTGGCGGTATCGGCCATTTCTGGGCCGATCTGCGCGCCCCTGTCTATTGCCGCCGCTTCACCGCCGCTCTGGCGGTGCGCAAGATGGATGAGCAGGGGCAGGACGTAGAGCATGTGAATGCGGTCGGCCCTTACCCCGAAACCATTGAGGCCGGGCCGTTCAAGGTGGGTTTCGTGCCGGTCTCGCATTCGATCCCTGAGAGCTCTGGCCTCGTGATCGACACGCCTGCCGGGCGGGTTGTGCATACCGGCGACTTCAAGCTCGATGGCAACCCGGTGGTAGGCGAGGCTTTCGACCCGGAACTCTGGAACGAGATCGCCAAGCCGGGCGTGCAGGCGCTGACCTGCGACAGCACCAATATCATGAGCCCACATCCGGGCCGCTCCGAGGCCACTTTGCCGCCTGCAATCATCGAGCTTGTCGAAAAATCCGACGGCATGATCGTGGCCACCACCTTTGCCTCCAACGTGGCGCGGGTGAAGACGCTGGCTGAAGCCGGGGCCAAAGCGGGCCGCTCTGTCTGCCTGCTGGGGCGCGCGATGAAGCGCATGGTCGCCGTGGCCATCGATACCGGCGTGCTGGAGAAGTTCCCGCATACTGTGACGCCGGAAGAGGCCGCTGACATTCCGCGCGAGAACCTGATGCTGATCGTCACCGGCTCGCAGGGTGAGCGCCGCGCGGCCTCGGCGCAGCTGTCGCGCGGCAAGTTCCTCGGCCTGACGATGAAGCAGGGCGATACCTTCCTGTTCTCGTCCAAGACCATCCCTGGAAATGAGCGTGGCGTGCTGCGGATCGTGAATGCGTTTTCCGAGATGGGCGTCGATGTGATCGACGACCGCAGTGATCTCTATCACGTCTCCGGCCACGCGAACCGGCCCGATCTTGAGGCAATGCACGACCTGATGCACCCCAAGATGCTTGTGCCGATGCATGGTGAGCACCGGATGCTGCGTGAACACGCCAAGGTGGGCGAGGCCAAGGGCATCCCCTCCGTGGTCGCCGTAAACGGCTCGATGGTTGACCTCACCGGTCCTCAGCCGGAAATCGTGGAGTACATCGAAACCGGGCGCACCTATCTGGACGGTTCAGTGAAGATCGGCGCTCTGGATGGCGTTGTGCGCGACCGGATCCGCGTTGCTCTGAACGGCCAGGTCTTCCTCACGTTGATCCTCGACGAGAACGATGAGCCTCTCGGCGAGCCTTGGGCCGAGCTTGTTGGACTGCCCGAAGAGGGCCGCTCGCGCGCGCCGCTGGTGGAGTTGATCGAATCTGCCGCCGACGCCTTCCTTGGCCGGGCGGATGACAAGGTGCTGACCGACGACGACAAACTTGAAGAAGGTTTGCGGCGTGTCGTCCGGCAGACCTCCGTCGAAGAAATCGGCAAGAAGCCAGAGGTCGTGGTGGTGATCAGCCGCTTGAGCTAGGCGGAGCGACGGTAGTATCTGAAGTCGGCCTGGGTGTCCGACATTGACAGCCGGAACCGTTGCATTGCCGTGCTGAGCTTCAAACTGGTGGATTGCTGGCCCGAAACTAAACTCCGGGTTACAGGAACACCAAACGGAGACTTTTAGGCGAGCAGGGGCAGGGGCGATGGCGGCGCTGCCCCTTTTTGTTCAGCTCGGGTCCGGCGTTTCGGACCGGTCGGCAAAGCTGCGGGCGATAAAGTCCGGCAGATGGTCGCCCAGACCCTGCGGGGTCTGTCCGCCACGGTCGCCGCCTCGGTCTCCGCCACGCCCACGGCCACCGCGGGAGCGGCGGCGCGGTTCACGCTCTTCGCCCTGTTCAGCTTCAGCTTCGGGGGCTACCTCGGGGGCAGGGCTCTCCTCTGGCGTCTCGTCCTTCTTGCGACGGGAGCGCGAGCGGCTGCGCTTGGGCTTCTCTTCGGTGGTCTCTTCAGCGGCCGCGGGGGCCGGAGTGCCTTTGGGCGCGTCCAGACGCGGGATCTCGGACTGAACGAGACGCTCGATGTCGGCGAGGTTCTTCTCGTCGATCGGAGCGCAGATCATGTAGGCCACGCCCGACCGGCCGGCACGGCCCGTGCGGCCAATGCGGTGAACGTAGTCTTCGGCGTGGCTCGGCACGTCGTAGTTGAACACGTGGCTGACGGTCGGAATGTCGAGCCCACGTGCGGCGACATCGGAAGCGATCAGGAAGCGGATGCTGCCATCGCGGAAGCCGGCGAGCGTCTTCATCCGTTGGGATTGGTCAAGGTCACCGTGGATTGGCTCGGCATTGTAGCCGTACTTCTTCAGCGACTTAGCGACCACATCGACATCGACCTTGCGGTTGCAGAAGATGATCGCATTGGTGCAGGCGTCGCCCTCGGCGTCGATCAACCCGCGCAGGATCTTGCGCTTCTCGGTCGCTGCGCGGTCGCGGCGCGAGGGTTTGAACATCAGCACGCCTTGCTTGATGTTCTCGCCGGTGGTCGCGGCGCGGGCGACCTCGATCTTCTCGGGGTTCGACAGGAAGGTGTTTGTGATCCGCTCGATCTCGGGCGCCATGGTGGCGGAGAAGAACAGGGTCTGCCGGGTGAAGGGCGTGAGCTGGAAAATGCGCTCGATGTCGGGGATGAAGCCCATGTCGAGCATCCGATCTGCCTCGTCCACGACCATGATCTGCACGCCGGTCAGCAGAAGCTTGCCACGCTCGAAATGGTCGAGCAGGCGGCCGGGGGTGGCGATGAGCACGTCTACGCCGCGGTCGATCAGCTTGTCCTGCTCGCCGAAGCTCACACCACCGATCAGCAGGGCCTTGGTGAGCTTGGTGTGCTGGGCGTAGATGTCGAAGTTCTCGGCCACCTGGGCAGCGAGCTCGCGGGTGGGCGCCAGCACGAGAGAGCGGGGCATCCGGGCGCGGGCACGGCCGCGCTTCAGGAGCGAGATCATCGGCAGCGTGAAGCTCGCCGTCTTGCCGGTGCCGGTCTGGGCAATGCCCAGAACATCGCGGCCTTCGAGGGCGGGCGGGATCGCGCCGGCCTGAATGGGAGTGGGGGTTTCGTAGCCGGCATCTTCGACGGCTTTTAGGACCTTCGGGTCCAGCTTCAGATCGCTAAATTTTGTCATGTACGTCCGTGTCTTGCGGGGTCGAACCCCGCGGGATTGGGACGCAATGATCAGGCGCCCCGCGCTGCCCGCACGCGCATCGTGAGAGCATTGGCCACCTAACCCAGTTTGGCGGCAAGGTCAATCAACCAAGCCCTGGCGCGCAAGGAAGGCATCGACCGTGTCCGTATAGGGGCCGGGCAGGCCGAGGGCGCTGTTGATTGCGGCGTGTGAATGGTCGATCTCGTAGACCTCCGCCTCGACTTTGCGAGCCTTGGCAACGCGGGCAAAATTGCGGGCTGCCGAGAGCGAGGCGCGGCGTTTGGAGGAGGCGACGAGAAGGAAGGGCGTAGCGCTGGGGCCGAGGCGGGCCATGGGTGAGGCATCCTGCCAGAAGGCGCGGCTGGTGCCGAAGGCGCGGCGGTGGATGCGAGAGGGTTTGCGGGCCATGTAGCGTTCGGTGTCGTAGACGGCGGAATCGAGTGCCACCGTGGCCCGCCATGGGTCAGCGCCCCAGCGGCGGGCAAGGCCTGGATCGGCACCCAGCAGGGCAGCGAGATGCGCGCCTGCGGAATGTCCCATCAGCGCAATCCTCGCTGGGTCGGCGCCCCAGCCCCGCGCGTTCTGCTGCACATGGGCCAGCGCGCGAGCCAGATCGGCGGCCTGCTGCATCGGGTCGGCCTCGGGCAGCAGCCGGGTGTTGACCGAGACAAAGCCGATGCCGCGCCCGTTCCAATGCGCCGACTTCGCCTTCCAGACATTTTCATTGGCCTTGTCGCCAAAGGCCCAGCCGCCGCCGTGGAGGAACACCACCAGAGGCGCCGCCGAAGCGCCCTCAGGCATGTAGACATCGTAGCGCTGCAAGGCATGCGGCCCGTACGCCTGATCGCGGCGCAGGGTCGTGGCACGGGCGGGCAGGGCGCTTGTAGCGGCCAATGCGGCGAGGCCTGCGAGGGTGTAGCGGCGTGTGATCATGGGCGTTTCGTCACTCCTTGCAGCATCTTACGCGTGGCGCGGCATTTGCCTACGCGATCACAAAAAGGTTTCTTGGCCTGCGGCTTCTGCGCCGCAAATCTTGGCGCATGATCACCCGCCGCACCATGCTCGCCGCCCCCGCTCTCCTACTCGTCGCCCGTCCGCTGATGGCCCAGAGCTTGGAGGAAAAGGCTCGGAGTTATGAGCAACTCCGCTGCCTCATCGTGCAGCGCGGCGGAGAACGGTTGGTGGAAGAGGTTGTGGCCGGACCAGCGGTGACACGCCCAGTGAACGTGAAGTCAGTGTCGAAGACCCTCGTTGCGGCCTTGCTCGGCTGCGCGGTGGATCGCGGTGAATTGAGTGGTGTGGCCGCG
This sequence comes from Oceanicola sp., assembly GCA_017792405.1. Lineage (GTDB taxonomy): Bacteria > Pseudomonadota > Alphaproteobacteria > Rhodobacterales > Rhodobacteraceae > Vannielia. Next base: position 1,862,173 of record CP051231.1, on the reverse strand, counting down.
ACGTTAGGGGAGGTGACGCCGGACCTGATCCCCTCGGGCGCTGACAGCGGCGTTGCCGGGATCACTATGGAAGATCTCGTCACCCTCAGGGCGGGGCTGGAGCGGACCTCTGGGGCCAACTACGGTGCATGGGTTTCGAGTAGCAACTGGGTCGCCAATGTCTTGGGGCGCGAAATGGTCGCCGTGCCGGGTGGGCGGATGCTCTATTCTACCGGCACGACACATGTGCTTGGGGCGGTGCTGGCCGAGGTGGGTGGCGCTTCTCTGCTATCGCTCATGCGTGACCGTCTCGGCGCGGTTCTGGGCGAGATTCCGGCGTGGACGCGCGACCCGCAGGGCCGCTACCTCGGCGGCAACGAAATGGCCGTCTCGCCCGATGGTCTCACCCAGTTTGGCGAGATGATCCGGGCGGGTGGTCTGTGGCAGGGCGAGCGGGTTTTGAGTGCAGAATGGATCGAGGCGAGCTTTGTGCCGCGCACACGCTCGCCGTGGTCCGGGCTGGGCTATGGTTACGGCTGGTTCATTGGCGAAGCTGGCGGCATGTCCTACGCCCTCGCAAGGGGCTATGGCGGGCAGGTTCTGGCGGTCTGCCCGGAGGCCGAGGTGGTGGTGACGATTACCTCCGACCCGACCCAGCCCGCCCGCAGCGGCGGCTACTTTGGTCAGCTGCAGGCGTTGGTGGAAGAGGTGATCGCCGGGGCTTGAGGCGGGCCGGACCGTGGCCCGACTTACACCATCATTTCCTTGGTCGCGGTGAGCCGGACATCCGGGTAATCGCGCTCGACCCGGTCAATATCCCATTGAAGACGCGTGAGATAAACGAGGTCTCCGTCGTTATCCTCGCCCATGTGCTGCTTGTTGGCCGCGGCGAATTTTTCCACCGCCTCCTTCGGGCCGGAGACCCAGCGGGCGGAGGTGAATTGCGACGCCTCGAAGCGCACCGGCAGCCCGTATTCCAGCTCGATCCGGGAGGCCAGAACCTCGAATTGGAGCTGCCCCACAACGCCGACGATGAATCCGGAGCCGAAGGTGGGCTTGAATACCTTGGCCGCGCCTTCCTCGGCGAATTGCATCAGCGCCTTGTCGAGGTGCTTGGCTTTAAGCGGGTCGCCCGCGCGGCAGTTTTGCAGGAGCTCCGGCGCGAAGGAGGGGATGCCGGTGACCTTCAGCGCTTCGCCCTCGGTCAGCGTGTCGCCGATGCGGAGCTGGCCGTGGTTGGGGATGCCGATGATGTCACCAGCCCAGGCCTCTTCGGCCAGCTCGCGGTCGGAGGCGAGAAAGAGCACGGGGGACGACACGGCCATCGGCTTCTTGGTGCGCACATGGGTGAGCTTCATGCCGCGCTGGAAGTGGCCGGAGGCAAGGCGGAGGAAGGCCACGCGGTCGCGGTGCTTTGGGTCCATGTTCGCCTGAACTTTGAAGACAAAGCCGGAAACCTTTGTTTCCTCAGGCGAAATCTGGCGCGGTTCGGCGCTCTGCGGTTGCGGCTCGGGGCCGTATTCCGCGATGCCGTCCATCAGCTCTTTCACGCCAAAGCTGTTGATCGCGGAGCCGAACCAGATGGGGGTCAGCGTGCCTTCGGAGAGCGCCTGTGCGTCGAGCGGAGGCAGCAATTCGCGGGCCATCTCGACCTCTTCTAGCAGCTTTTCCAGCAGGTCGGCGGGCACGTGCTCGGCAAGTTTGGGGTCGTCGAGGCCGTTGATCTTGATGCTTTCGGCCACCTTGTTGCGGTCGGCCCGGTCCATCAGCTCGAGGCGGTTGTGGATCATGTCGTAGCAACCGAGGAAGTCTCGGCCGACGCCGATAGGCCAGCTTGCGGGGGTCACGTCGATCGCCAGCATCTCCTGAATCTCGTCGATGATCTCGAAGGTGTCGCGGCTCTCGCGGTCCATCTTGTTACAGAACGTCAGGATCGGCAGGTCGCGTAGGCGGCAGACCTCGAACAGCTTTTGTGTCTGGCTCTCGACGCCCTTGGCGCCGTCGATCACCATCACCGCGGCATCCACCGCCGTCAGGGTGCGGTAGGTGTCTTCGGAGAAGTCGCTGTGGCCGGGCGTGTCGACGAGGTTGAAGCGGAACTTGCCGTAATCGAACGACATGGCGGAGGCGGAGACGGAGATGCCCCGGTCCTTCTCCATCTGCATGAAGTCCGAGCGCGTGCGGCGCGCCTCGCCCTTGGCCCGCACTTGGCCAGCCATCTGAATCGCGCCGCCGTAGAGCAGGAACTTCTCGGTCAGCGTCGTCTTGCCGGCGTCGGGGTGCGAGATGATCGCAAAGGTCCGGCGGCGGGCGATTTCTGGGGGCAGGGTGGGGCGATTATCGAGCATGGCGCTCTCTACCATGCCCGGCGGGAACGGCAAGCGGGCATGGGCGTTGTGCCGTTGAAGGAGACACAAAATGGCGAAGAAAGAAGACCCGGGCCCGAGTGTGAAAGACCACGACACCTACGAGGCATTGCGCGACAAGGGCTACTCGAAGGAGAAGTCGGCGCGGATCGCCAATGCGCAGGCGAACCCCGACATGGACCCGAGCGAGAAGGGTGGGAAGGCGCCGCCCTACGAGGAGTGGACGGCCAAGGAGCTATATGAGCGGGCGCAGGAGCTTGATGTGGCTGGGCGCAGCGAGATGACCAAGGATGAGCTCATCGAGGCGCTGCGGAAGTAAAGAAAGCATTAACGCCCCGCGCTGCCTTTGAAGATCTTGCGCCGCTTGTCGGCGCTGAGTTCTTTGCCCGAGACCTCGGTGCCAAAAGCCGGAGTATGAGCAAGGTCGCCGAATTCGGCTTCAATCCCGGCGGCGATTTCACCGGGCAGGCTTTGCCGGGTATCCGGCGAAAGCTCCAGCGATTCCACGGGGATACACTCGGCGTAGATCACCTCATGGTGGTCGAAGACGAGCGTGAAATAGTCGACAAAGCCGCCCTTGCGAATGAAGACCGCGTCGTCATCGACCAGCAGCGCGGCTTTTACGAGCATCTCAGCGGTTTCGGTCACCCTGTCGGCGCCGCGCTGGTAGACGAAAAGACGCTGGTGCTGACTCAGGATCAGATCGGCAGCATTTCCCAGCGTGTCTTTGGAGATCACCACGGGCGCATAGGCGCCGACCGCCCGGACCGTTTGCATGCCGATCCAGCGCACGGGCTGTGCGCCGTGGTCGCGGGTCAGCACCCTGTCACCGGCTTCGAGCTCCTCCACCGGCTTTTGCGCGCCAGAGGCGAGGGTGATCGCCGTGCCGCGGGCAAAAGCAAAGGAGGTAAGATCGGAGAGTTGCACCTCGCCCGGCTCGTCCGACACACCGATGAGGGCGTAGTCGACGCGGGGCTCCATAGGCTGAAGCGGCAGGAAGTGGCGGCCGCTGCCGTCGGGGCCGGGCAACTCGATTACCAACAGGTCCATCCCGCCGCCATCTCCGCCCATGAAGGTCAAACGCCCAGCGAGGGTGACAGCATTGCCCGGCTCGCCCAGCTCTGAATCGCTGGCGACAAGCAGGCGGCCCTCTTCTGTGACCAGTGCAAGCTTGGAAACTTCCGCCTCCTCTGACAGCCCGTAGGTATCGCCCTCGCAAAGCTCGTCGATCGGGCCGAGCGTGTCGCCAAGGTTGGCGCCAGAGGTCACGTGCAGATCATCCCCAGCAAACACGTGGCAGCCATAGCTCGCACGGCGCGGGCTGCTGGTTGCCGGGGTGTCCGGCCGGTCTTCGGATGAGGCGTGTGGCGTGGTCATCAGCACTCGAATTCTTCGTGTCTTGCGGAATTCCTTCCGCAACCTGTCATGCCACCACCTGCAAAAACACTTACCTGAGGTCGCGCCGAGGTCAAGCAGGCGGGCTTGGCGCGGCGGTCTGGTGCGGCGGATTGCCCAGAGCTTGTGGCAATTGTGCAGGCTGACAATTAACAAGGACATAACGCGCGGTGCCACCCCGACCAGTCTGGCGAATCGACGGGCGGGCAGGCACCACGGCGGCAATACAATCAGGGAGAACCAAGATGGATCTGGGAATTTCAGGCAAGCGCGCACTGGTGGCGGCGTCTTCCAAGGGCCTCGGCCTGGGCTGCGCACGGGCGCTGGCAGAGGCGGGCTGTTCGCTGGTGATGAACGCCCGCGGCGAAGAGGCGCTGGAAGCCTCGGCAGAAGCGATCCGCAAGGATTTTGGCGTTGAGGTCGAGACCGTGGCCTGCGACGTGACCACCGAGGAGGGCCGGGCCAAGCTGCTGGGCGCGGCCGGCACCGTTGAGATCCTCGTAACCAACGCGGGCGGCCCACCCCCGGGCATGTGGCAGGACTGGGACCGCGATGACTTTATCGCCGCGCTGGATGCCAACATGCTCACGCCAATCGCACTGATGCAGGCGGCCCTGCCGGGCATGATCGAGCGGCGCTGGGGCAAGGTGGTGAACATCACCAGCCAGTCGGTGAAAAGCCCGATTGCGGTGCTCGGTCTCTCGAATTCTGCGCGTGCAGGGCTGACCGGGTTTGTGGCGGGTACGGCGCGGCAGGTGGCGGAATATGGCGTCAATATCAACAACCTGCTGCCCGGCATTCACGCGACCGACCGGGCGGATTCGCTCGACAAAGGAGTTTGCGAGAAGGAAGGCATCAGCATGGAAGAGGCGCGGTCCAAGCGGGCCTCGACCATTCCGGCCAACCGCTATGGCACGATTGAGGAGTTCGGGGCGACCTGTGCCTTCCTCTGCTCCAAGCACGCGGGCTACATGATCGGCCAGAACATCCTGCTGGACGGCGGTTCGCTCAACTACACGCTGGCCTGACCGGGCCGACTTGCCGGGCGGCGGGACGGCTGCTACCACCGCCCGAAACCCGATTTTTTCGGTCGGGTAACGGGAAGGCATTGGCGTGGCGGAGAGCGACAGGCTTGATGTGCAAAACCTCACCCGCCGGCTGGGCGGGCGCGAGGTGGTGCGCGACCTGTCGCTTCAGGTGGCGCCCGGGCAGGTGACCTGCCTGCTTGGCCCTTCCGGCTGCGGAAAATCCACCACGTTGCGCATGATCGCAGGCGTCGACCGGCCCGATGCGGGGCGGGTGCTTTCGGAGGGCAGGGTGCTCTCAGACGCAGGCAGCTTTGTGCCGCCGGAAGAGCGACAGATTGGCCTGATGTTTCAGGACTTTGCCCTGTTTCCGCATCTGACGGTGGCGAAGAACGTGGCGTTTGGCCTCAAGCGCGGGGGTGCGCGGGCGCGGGTGGCGGAGCTGCTCGAACGCGTCGGCCTCAGCCGCCATGCGGAGGCCTATCCGCACGAACTTTCGGGCGGGGAGCAACAGCGGGTGGCGCTGGCGCGTGCCCTGGCCCCGCGGCCCCGCGTGATGCTGATGGATGAGCCCTTCTCCGGCCTCGATATGCGGCTGAGAGACGACATTCGCGACCAGACGCTGAGCGTGCTGAAGGAGGAGGGCACGGCGGTTCTGCTGGTGACCCACGAGCCCGACGAGGCGATGCGGATGGCCGACGAGATCCTGCTGATGCGGGATGGCGTGATTGTGCAGAGGGGCGCGCCCTACACGGTTTACAACAACCCGGCGGACCGGAAGGCGGCAGCGTTTTTCAGCGATATCAATATTCTGCGCGGCAAAGTTGAAGGGGCTTTGACGGAAACGCCCTTTGGCTCCTTCCTCGCGCCTGGCGTGCCGGATGGACGGGAGGTGGAGATCGTCTTTCGCCCGCAGCACCTGACGATCGACTTTGACCGGGGCGGGCGCGGGCCGAACCCGACGGAGAGCCACGGGATGCCGGCGCGAGGCGTTGTGCAGCGGGCACGCTTCATGGGGCGGGAGAGCCTTGTGGAGCTGAAGATGGATCATGACGGCGAGGTGCTGAAGGCGACGATTCCCTCGGTGTTCCTGCCCAAGCTGGGCACTGTGCTGTGGCTCACCATTCGGCGCGACAGGTGCTTTCTGTTTCCTCTTCGCACGGATTGACGGGGCGCTGCGGCGGTTTGACCGCGGGATTTGCCCAATCGTGATGTAAACGCCCCTTTCGCCCGGGCCGGAAACTCCATAAATAGGGACGACTTCGCGGGCCCTGTGGGCTCCGTTGCAAGGCTTCAGGGATCAAAGGACGGGCAAATCATGCAAGCGATGTTCATCACCAATATCCCCCCGGTCGGCTGGCTTCTCATCGCCGTCGTGGTGCTGGTGCTCTTCGGGCGCGGCAAGATCTCTTCGCTGATGGGCGAAGTGGGCAAGGGGATCACCTCCTTCAAGAAGGGCGTTTCGGAAGGCACGAAAGAGCTGGAAGAGGCCGATGCTGCTGCCGCGCGTGACGTGACGCCGGAAGAGAAAGACAAGGCCTGACAGGCGCTTAGGGGCTGACGAATGGGCTGGAGCGAGCTTCTGCTGATCGGCGTTGTGGCGCTGATCGTGGTCGGTCCGAAGGACCTTCCGGTGATGTTCCAGTCGCTCGGAAAGATGACGGCCAAGGTGAAGCGGATGGCGCGCGAGTTTTCGCGGGCCATGGAAGATGCCGCCGACAGCACCGGCATGAAAGACGTGGCCTCGGACCTCAACAAGACGATGAACCCCAAGTCTATGGGGATCGACAAGTTGCGTGACGCCGCTGACCGGTTCGACAAGTGGGAGCCGGGCAAGAAGGAAGCGGAGAAAAAGCCGCTCGGGCCGGAAACCCAGAAGCTCTCGGAAGAGCGGGCGGAAGCCAAGCGCAAGATCCACGACGCCACCGCCAAGGCGGCCGAGGAGCGCAAGGCGCGGGAGGCTGCGGCTGCGGCCTCGGAGGCGGCGGAGCTTTCTGGCGAGCCGGAGCCTGGTAAAGGCGCGGTTAACGGGGCGGACGCTGCCGCAACGCCTTCGCCCAAGAAGCCAGCAGCCAAGAAGCCCGCCGCGAAGAAAGCGGCGGCGAAGAAACCTGCGGCAAAGAAGGCGCCTGCCAAGCCTGCCGCCAAGAAAACCGCTGCAAAAACAAAGCCCAAGCCGGCCCCCAAATCTGGCGCGTCGGGCGATGCGGGCGTGAGCTGACCCTATGACACAGGCCGAAGACGAACTTGAGGACAGCTCCGCGCCGCTGATCGAGCATCTGGCGGAGTTGCGCACGCGGCTGATCCGCTCGGCGATTGCCTTCATCATCGCGGTCTTCATCTGCTTCTATTTTGCAGACCAAATCTTCGATTTTCTTAAACAGCCGGTCTGCGACGCGATGGCGGAGCGGATGCAGAGCTGTAATCTGCAGATGATCCGCCTGCAGGACGGGTTCTTTGTGCAGATCCGCATCGCCATGCTGGCCGGTTTCGCGCTGGCCTTCCCGGTGATCGGCTTCCAGCTCTGGCGGTTCGTGGCGCCCGGCCTTTACCGCTCGGAGCGCTCGGCTTTCCTGCCGTTCATGGTGTCGTCGCCCGCGATGTTCCTGATGGGCGCGGCCTTCTGCTACTACATCGTGATCCCGCTGGCCTACGATTTCTTCCTTGGGTTCCAGGACTTTGGCGGCAGCGTCCCGGCCGGGGAGACCGCGGATGGGGACCAGGTTGCGGCGGGTTCGGGCTCGGTCGTGTTTCAGGGTTCGATCTCGGAATACCTCTCGCTGACCATCACCTTTGTCATGGCCTTTGGCATCTGCTTCCAGCTGCCGGTGCTGCTGACGCTGCTGGGCAAGGCCGGGCTGGTGAGCGCCGCCGGGCTGGCGGCGGTACGGAAATATGCGGTGGTGGCGATCCTCGTGCTGGCGGGCATCGTGACCCCGCCCGATATCTTCACCCAAGTCATTCTGTTCGTTGCGGTTTATGGCCTCTACGAGATTTCGATCTTCCTCGTGGCGCGGGTCGAGCGCAAGCGGACGGCGCGGCTGCGGGCCGAGGGCATTCTGGACGAGGACGAAGAGTTTTGAGCGTCGACGACCCGCTGGACCGTATCGCCAAGGCGCTGGAGCGGATGGCCCCGCCGCCGCTGGAAAACCCCGACTTTACAAGCGCTTCTGCCTTTCTCTGGCACGCGGATCCGGACGGGCTGGAGCCGGTCACGCAGGTGAACCGGGTCGACATTGGCCTGCTGGTGGGCATCGACCGTTCGCGCAATACGCTGGTGGAGAACACCCGACAGTTTGCCGCCGGTTTGCCCGCCAACAACGCGTTGCTCTGGGGCGCGCGCGGCATGGGAAAATCCAGCCTTGTCAAAGCGGTGCATGCCGCCGTTCAAGCGGACTTCCCCGAGTTGAAGCTGATCGAAGTGCAGCGCGAAGACCTGCCCTCCATCGGGCGGCTGCTTGGGCATTTGCGCCGGTCTGACGCGCGATTCCTGCTGTTCTGCGATGACCTATCGTTCAGCCATGACGATGAGCATTACAAATCGCTTAAGGCGGTGCTCGATGGCGGCATAGCTGGCCGGCCGGAAAACGTGGTGTTTTACGCCACCTCGAACCGCCGCCACCTGATGCCGCGCGACATGATCGAGAACGAGCGCAGCACTGCGATCAGCCCGAGCGAGGCGACCGAGGAGAAGGTCTCTCTGAGTGACCGCTTCGGGCTGTGGCTGGGCTTCCACCCCTGCAGCCAGGATGAGTATCTGGCCATGATTTCAGGCTATTGCGCCGAGCATGGGCTTGAGGTGGATGCCGATGAACTACGCGCCGAGGCGATCGAATGGCAAGCCACGCGCGGCGGCCGTTCGGGCCGGGTGGCGTGGCAGTTCTTCACCGATCTGGCGGGGCGGAAGGGCGTGAAGCTTTAAGAGCTGGCGGCGTTCATCCACCCCTCACAGCACCCAACTTTCGATAACTTTTGCACCGTTAACCCTGCGTTCCGGGCGATGCACAACTGATGCACATCCCATGCACATCCGATGCATACGCGATATGCATCGGAGTGGTTAACGTAACCCCGCCGAACGGGGGCTGGATCAGGGCAAATAGCCGGAGGGATCGACCGCCTTGGTGCCGTTGCGGACCTCGAAGTGGAGGAACGACGGGTTGCCCGCGCGGACCTTGGCGATGGTCTGGCCTTTGGACACCTTGTCGCCCTTGGCCACGCTCACGCCATCGACGTTGGCATAGACGGTGAAGAGGCCGCCTGCGTGGCGGACCAGCAGGATTGGCACCTTGTCGGTGCTTTGGGTGATGGCGGCCACGGTGCCCGCATCGGCGGCTTTTACGGCGGTGCCCGCAGGCGCGCCGATGTCGATGCCGTTGGACTTGGCCGAGAAGGCGCGGATGATGTTGCCCTGCACCGGCGAGGCAAAGCGCGACGAGCTGGCAGAGGCCGAAGTGGCCTGCTTGCCGAGATCGGGGCTGTCGGGCGTGCCGGGGGCGGGTTTGGCCTCGGCCGTGCGGGTCTGGGCCGCGGGCTCATCCTTGGGCAGGGGCGTGGAGGCCGAGGGCGGCGTGGGGGTGGCCGTGCCGGCGCCCGGCTTGGTGACGGTGGTCGCAGCGGGGCGCGTGGGCGCCTCCGGCGGGATCAGGAGGGTCTGGCCGACGCGGAGGGTCAGCTTGTCATCCAGGCCGTTCCAATCATCCAGCGCCTTGACCGAGACGCCGTAGAGCCGGGAGACGGAATAGGCGGTTTCACCCGATTTCACCACGTGGCGGATGGGCTCTTGGCCGGTTTGCTGCTTGCGGGTCGGCGTGGTGGCCGGGGTAATCGTGCCCTCGGCGCGGGAGATCGCATTGTCGGCCAGAACGGCGACATCGACCTGCTCGGGCGGTCGGATCGGGCCGGTGGTGACGGCGCCGGTGGCAGGCGAAGGCTCGGCCACGCGGCGCGGCAGCAGCAGGACGGCGCCTGCGTTCAGCGGCGCGCCGGGGGGCACGGAGTTGCGGGCGGCAAGCTCGCTTTCAGGCAGGCCGATGCGGGCGGCGACGGAACTGACGGTATCTCCGCGCCGGGCGACGGCGACCTGATAGCCGGGGTAGGAGAGGATGCCGCGATTATCGGGCGCAGGGCGCGGCTCTGTGGCCTTTTGCGCGGCGGATGTGGTGTTGAACCCACCGCCGAAGCCACGGAAATCGCTATCGAAATCTTCACAGGCGGCAAGCGCGAACAGGCTTGCGGATGCCACGAGAGTTGCGGTGAGACGCATGACGCTCGTTCCCTCAATATGGTGGGGGCGCCTTGTTTCGGCACCTCCCTGACTACTCCTTGCCCAACCCCTCGAGGAGCGGAACGAAACGCACGTCGCGCAGCTCGTCGTAGTGCAGGCCTTCTTCGGTGCGGCGCACGCGGATCAGGCTTTGCACCGCGTCCGACTGGCCAACGGGCAGCACCATGATACCGCCAATCCGAAGCTGGGCCAAGAGCGGGCCGGGCGGGTCTTCGGCCGCGGCGGTCACGAGGATCTTGTCGAAGGGGGCGTGCTCGGGCAGGCCGTGGGAGCCATCGGCGGTGAAGGTGGTGATATTGGTCAGATCGAGGCTGCGGAAGAGCTCCTCGGCGGTGCGGGTGAGGCGGCGGAAGCGGTCGACGGTATAGACCCGGCGGACCAGCAGGCTGAGGATCGCGGCCTGGTAGCCGGAGCCGGTGCCGACCTCGAGCACCTTGTCGCGCGGGGTCAGTTGCAGCGCCTGGGTCATAAGGCCGACGATGGAGGGCTGCGAGATGGTCTGGCCGCAGGCGATGGGCAGGGGGGTGTCGTCATAGGCGCGGCCCGAGAACAGGCCTTGGACAAAGGCGCCGCGGTCGATCTTTTCCATCGCCGAGAGCACGGCCTTGTCGGTCACCCCGCGGGAGCGCAGGGCGAAGAGGAACTGCATCTTGCGTTCCGCTTCGGAGCCGTCGGTCATCCCAGCTTCTCCCGGAGCGGCGCGAGGGCGTCATGGGCCGTCAGGTCGGCGCGCATGGGGGTGATGGAGATGTGGTTGTCGAGCGTGGCCTCCACATCGGTGCCGGGGCCGGTGCGCTCGTGCTGGGGGCCACCCTTGATCCAGAGGAACCGGCGGCCGGAGGGGGCGATGTGGGGCTCGACAGCGAAATTGGTATTCTTTCTGCGGCCTTGGGTGGTGACTTTCATCTCGCCAACATCCCCAGCGGGACATGGCGGGAAGTTGACGTTGTAGAAGGTGTGGTAATCGCGGCCCTCCCATGTGCCGTGCTCCAGCAGCGCCCGGATGGTGGCGGCACCGTGGGCGGCGGCGGCCTCGAAGGGGTTTTCGAGAGTCACGTTGTCGGGGCCGTAGAACTGGGAGAGCGCAATGGAGCGGACGCCCTGAAGCGCCCCTTCCATCGCGCCGCCGATGGTGCCGGAGTAGAGCGTGTTCTCGCCCGCGTTGTTGCCCCGGTTTACGCCGGAGAGCACGAGGTCGGGGCGCTCACCGTCGAGCACATCGTAGAGGCCGGCGAGGACGCAATCGGCCGGGCTGCCCTCGGCGGCGAAGCGGCGCTCGCCAAGCTGGGCGATCATGGTGGGGTGGGTGTAGCTGATGCAATGGCCGACGCCCGATTGCTCGAAGGCGGGCGCCACGACCCAGACCTCGCCGGAGGGACCGGCCAGCTCGGTGGCGATCTCTTCGAGCACCGCGAGCCCCGGTGCGTTGATGCCGTCGTCATTGGTGATCAGAATGCGCATGCTGCCCCGCTTTTTGCTTGCTCCCTGAATAGGCGAGGCCCCGCCCACTCACAAGCGGGAGGCTGCCCGGCGGGCGGGCCGGAGTGCATTTTGTTGCGGAAAATTGCGGGAGGGCGCTGCGCTCAGGCGAGCAGATCGGGCAGGAGGCGGGTGGCCTCGTCTTGCGGGGCGGTCAGGGGGGCGCGGTCTTCGCCGGGGAAGAAGCGGGCGCGGGTGGCGGTGGGCATGGGCGCGGGTTCCAGCACCAGCACGCGCGGGCCGGTCTTTACGGTTTCGGCCTGCCAGCTGCGCACCAGCGCCATTTGCGCCGCCTTGGTGGCGCCGTAGTGGCCGAAGAACTTTTGCCCGCCGCGCGGATCGTCGAAGAAGACGGCGCGGCCTTCGCGGGCGAGGAGCAGCGGCTCGACCAGCCCGATCAGACGGCGAGTGGCGGTGACATTGGTGTCGAGGCTCTTTTGCCAGTCTTTCTCGTCGAGATGCGCCGCCGGGCCGAGGGGGGCGGCGTGGATGGCGGCGTGGACCCAGAGATCCAGCCCGCCCCAGCGCCCGGCCACGGAGGCCACAAGCTGCTGCATGGCTGGCTCGACGCCGATATCCATCGGCGCGAGGGTGGCCGCCCCGCCGCGGGCGCGGACCCGGTCATCGAGCTCTTCAAGCGCGCCGGTGGTGCGGGCCACGGCGATGATGTGATGGGTTGGTGCAAGGGCCTCGGCCAGGGCGGCGCCAAGGCCGCGCGAGGCGCCGGTGATGAGGGCTGTTTTCTCGGGCGTGGTCATGGGGCGGGTTTGGCGTGGGGCGGGGGCGGCGTCAAGAGGTGGGCCGCGTCAAGACGTGGCCGGCACGCTGAGGGATGTCAGCCGGGGAGGGTGAGGCGGAGTGGCTTGCCATCGAGTTTGAGGGTCAGGCTGTTGCTGTCGATCCCGGTGACGGTGCCGCCAGCTGCGCTGCTGCCTTCCGTCACCGTCTCGGTCCGGCCCGAGCGGTGTCGCAGGATCGCGCGGCGCGCGTTGGGGCTGCCAGTGACGGCGATGAGGCTCAGCGCGCGCAGGTTCAGCGCGTTGGGCGTGGTGGCGAGGCGTGCGGCATCTTTCTGGCCTGCCGTGGGTTGGGTCATTCTCTTCGCTCCGTGTGTGCAGCGCCCGGGAAGGCCGGGCGGAGCGGCGGCCTAACAGGGCTACGGGAGAAGGGCGAGAGGGGCAGGAGGTCGCAGCCGGACACGGCTGCGTGAAGCGGCAGAGACCCGCCGGGCGGGGCTGTCAGCCGGGTTCGGCGGGTGGGTCCTCGGCGGGAGCTTGAGCGATTTCGAAGCCGCAGCTCTTTCCCTCCTCGGTGGCGAGGTGGGGGGCAAGGTTGGTGCCGGTGGTGGCGTAGAGTTCGAGCAACTGGTCGAAGCTGACGCCGCCCTGCTGGGCCGCCCGCATTGGCCCGTCATGCGGGAAGAGCGCGGGCCGGTCGGAGGGGCCGGAGGTGGTGAGCAGGCAGGCGGTGGGCAGGCGCGGGTTGGAGCCGGGCAACCCGTTGGCCAGCACCGCATCGCAGCCGTCGAAGGGCGGGAAGGGCGGCAGGGTGGACTGCGCATAGGCCTCGAAATGCTCCCGCGCCACCCGCGCCCAGGGGCCGAAGCAGAAGTAACCATCGTAGCCGCGGATCGGCACGGGAAGGATGCAGCGGATGAAATGCGCGTCCTTGAAGCGGCAGAGGTCGGAGGTGAGCCTGTCGGCACCCGCCTGCATCAGGTGCTCGCCGGTGGCGTGACGGGAGCCGTGGGGCCAGACATCGGGGTGATCGAAGCCGAGGTCGGTCAGGCCGGGCGAGCTGCGCCCGCAGCCGGGGCAGCGCCATTCGGGATCAATGAACCGGGCCCATCGCGGGTCACGGTCGAGCGCGGGGTCGCCGGAGGCGGTGGTGAGCGCGTCGGAGAACCATTGGGGAGCGTTGAAAGGCATGGGGCGATCTGGCGTGAATGGGGGCGGGGGTCAAGGGGCGGAGAGGGACGGCCGTGCGTGGCGGAACGCCCACCCACCCACCCCGTTCCGCCACGCACAGCCTGCTCGCGATGTTTGAGGGGGCTGTAAGCTCGGGACTCACCAAAGCAGGCAACCTGCTTCGGAGACCTCCATCACCTGACCCCGGGATGGCCGACGACCGTCTCCGCATCAACCGGAATAGCCGTATCCCAGTTCCGGGGCCCCTCGGCGATTCCGGTTGACCCGGAGCCTGTCGCCGTCCCTTGGGGGGACAGGCGACCCCGACTACGCAGATGCTGCGCATCCGCTCTGTCGTCAGTGGAGTGCTCCGAAGCAGGATGGCTTGTGGTTGGTGTCACCCCTGAGTGGGGGCGGCCTCGAGGGCGGTTATGATGGCGGAGAAGTCGCTGGCCTTCAGGCTGGCGCCGCCGACGAGGGCGCCGTCGACGTTGCTGACCGCGAAGATTTCGGCGGCGTTCGAGGGTTTCACCGAGCCGCCGTATAGGATGCGGGTGGAGCGGCCCACGCCCGCGCCGAAGCGGCGCTCGAGCCGCATGCGGATGAAGTCGTGGACCTCTCCGATCTGGTCGAGGGTGGGGGTGCGGCCGGTGCCGATGGCCCAGATCGGCTCATAGGCGACGACGAGGCTGTGGCCGGTCACGCCATCGGGGATGGAGCCGGAGAGCTGGCCGCCGATGATGTCGAGCGTGTTGGAGGCATCGCGCTCGGCCTCGCTTTCGCCCACGCAGATGACGCAGGTGAGCCCGGCCTCCAGCGCGGCGTTGGCCTTGGCGCGCACATCTTCGTTGTGCTCGTCATGGTCCTGCCGGCGCTCGGAGTGGCCGAGGATCACGTGGGTTGCCCCGGCATCGGCCAGCATGGCAGCCGAGATGTCGCCGGTATGGGCGCCTGAGGCGGCGGCGTGGCAATCCTGCCCGCCGGTGGCGAGTGCGGTGCCTTGGGCGGCGGCGGCCATGGGGGCGACGAGCGTGGCGGGCGGGCAAAGCAGGATATCGACGCCGGGCGCGCCGTGGGCTGCAGTGAGTGCGGTGACCTCGGCGAGGTTGGCCTTCAGGCCGTTCATCTTCCAGTTGCCTGCGGCGAGCTTCTTGCGCATTCCGATCCTCCCTTGGCGGTTTGGCGCGAGTAAGCCCGGAACGGGGCGGGCTTGCAAGGTAGGAGGTTTGGGCGAAATGGCGCGGGTTGAGGGCCGCAGAGGGGAAAGGATTGGAACCGGGCGGGGCGGATGGTGTTGACTGAGCAAGGGGGCGCGGTGGTTGCGCCCCGTGGAGGCTGCCCTGATGAAACTTCCGATGACACGCCCGATCCGAAAGTTTGCCGTTGTGAGCCTGATTGCGGCGATGGCCGTTGTGCAGGTGCCCGTTGAAGCGGTGGCACAGGGATTTCTGAAGCAGTTCGAGCGCGATCTGAAAGAGGCGCGGCGGGATTTGCGGCGCAAGATGGGCGTGGATATCCGCGTGGAGCGGCAGCGGACGCAGCCAAGACAGACCGGGCCGCGCGGGCCGGTGATCCGCCGGGAGAGCGGGTTGGTGGCCACCTCGCTGCGTCCCGAGATGCGGCCGGGCACCGAGACGCGCGAGAGCGCGGCGACGGCGCTGCCGGAGAGCCGGGCTGGGCGGAACCTTGAGACGCTGCTCAGCGCGGCGCTCGCCACGGGCGATGTGGCGCCGGAGGTGGCGCAGGTGATCCGGGCCGGGAGCTTTCCGACGATGGAAGAGCTGGAGGCGCGCACGGCTGCGTTGGGCAACGGCTGGCTGCCGGGCGGCGTGACCCATGCGCTGGAGGCGGGCAAGGTGGTGTGCTCTGACAGTGGCAGCGGGGGATGCGCCAAGGTGGCGGAGGATGCCACGCTGGCCGATGTGCGCGAGGAGATCGGCGTGATCGAGGCGCAGGCGGAGGCGGTGATGGCGGTCGCCGCGGTGCCGGGGCTGGCCGAGGCGATGGAAGAGGTCGCGGCGGAGCGGGCGGCGGCGGCAGAGCCTGAGCGGGCCTATCCGGTGGCGCGGGGCGAGGAATTGCCGCCAATCGACAGCCTGCTGGACGCGCAGGGCCAGTAGGGGCCGGGCGCCGGGACGCTTGAACCCGGCGCGAGGCTGGGGCATCACCTCCGCGATGCGGAGAGAGGGTGCGAGATGATCCCGAGAATTGATGCGAAGGCCCTGCTGGGTGGCGAGGCGGCGGCACTGGAGGCGGTGCGGGCGGCGGCCTTTGATACCGGCTTCATGGTGCTGGAGAACACGCCCTTTGCGCCCGAGCGGATGACGCGGCTGATCGAGACCTACCGCGCGTTCTTTCACCTTCCCGAGGCGGAGAAGGCGCGAGTCGATATGGCGGCCACCGGCTCCAACCGGGGCTGGGGCGGGATGCGCAGCGAGCAGGTGGACCCGGAGAGCAACCCGGACCTCAAGGAGGTGTTCGACTGCGGCTACGAATGGCCGGGTGCGGCCGATGCGGGTGCGCCGGAACGCTACTATGCGCCGAACCTCTGGCCGGAGGCGCCGGAGGGCTTCCGGGCCGAGGTGGAGGGCTACTATCGTGAGGCGCTGGGGTTTTGCCGGGAGCTGCTTGGCGCGGTGGCGGAGGCGATTGGGGAGGATCGGGGGTATTTTGCCGAGAAGTTCGCGCACCCGATGGCGCTGCTCAGGGCCAACTTCTACCCCGCGCGGCCGGCCTGGGCGGGTGACAAGGACTTCGGCATTGCGCCGCACACCGATTACGGTTGTCTGACCCTGCTGGCGACCGACGGGGCGGCAGGGTTGGAGGTGTTGCGGCGGGACGGTTCGTGGGAGCCGGTGTCAGCGGCACCGGGGGCTTTTGTGATCAACTTCGGCGAGATGCTGGAGATGTGGTCAGGCGGGCGGGTGAAGGCCACGCTGCACCGCGTGAAGGGCGGCGCGGCGGAGCGGATATCGATTCCGCTGTTCTTCAACCCCGAGTGGGATGCGGATGTGTCGCCAGAGGGGGCGGCTGCACCGATCCGGGCGGGGGACCACCTGTCGAAGCGGTATGATGAGACGTACCTGCATATGAGCAAGGCGGGGCGCTGAGGGGCGGGTTTGTGGTGCTGGGGCCAGTGACGCGCACCGGGCTCCGGGGGCTCTGCCGTTAAACGGGCGCGGAGGCGAGGCGTTTGGCCAGTATCCAGCTCAGCAGCGCTGCCAGTAGCAGGAAGACCGCAGCGGCAGTCCATGCGACGGGCGTGGAGTAGGCTTCGGCCAGCGCTCCGACCATGACCAGCCCGATCATGGCGCCGAGTTGCTGCAGGAGGGAGCGCAGGGAGAGCATGGTGGAGCGCTGGTGATTTTCCACGCAGCGGTGCAGGAGGCTACTGGCAGGGGTTTCACTGACGCCGAGGCTGATGGAATAGGCGATGAAGACGCCAATGAACCCCACGATACCCACCTGCATGGCCAAGATGACTTGGAGCACTGCGAGGCAGGCGAAGGTCGCGGCGAGCGTGACGGCGTGGCGCCGCTGGAAGACGCGGCTGACATAGGGTGACAGGGTGGCGCCGAGGGCGATTGCAAAGAAGTAGGCCGCCGTCAGGGCACCGATGGCGGTGTTTGCAAAGCCTTCGTCCAGCATGGGCTTGGCAAAGGTCGGCCAGATCACCTCGACCGGGTTGCTTGCCATCGCGAAGAGGGCCAAGGCCGCGAGGAGCAGTGACAGGGTGGCGTGCTTCAAGGCTAACGTGCTGGCCTCTGCGATTACCGAGGGGACGGTGGCGAAGCCCTGCTTGAGGGCGCTCGGGCGGAGGGGGCGCGGCGGCTCCGAGATGGCGACGTAGGTGAAGAGCAGAACGCCGATCATCACGGCGAAGCTGGCGGCGTAGGACACGTCATAGACGCTGATTCCGTGGCGCAGGCCCGCAGCGCCGAAGAGGTCGGGCAGGAGGCCGCCGAACACGGCGCCGGTTGCGAGGCCCATCGCATTGGCCCATTGCGCCTTGGCGAGCGCGGGTTGGACATCGACATTCGGTGCGGCTTCCCTGAACGTTTCGACAAACCATGCGTCGAGCGTGCCGGAGCGCAGCGCGCGGCCAAAGCCGATGAAGGCGAAGGAGAGCGCGAGAACGGTGAAGCTGCTGGACGACAGGAAGAGCGCCAGCGAGATCAGGCTGGCCACGACTGCGGAGAGGAACACCGGCTTGCGGCCAATGGCGTCGGCCAATCCGCCGAAGGGGAGTTCCATCGCCATGGTCGTGAGGGAGTAGACGCCGAAGAGCAGAGAGATCTGGAAGAGGTCCATGCCGCGGTCGGTCAGGGCGAGGGCGACGACGGCCACGGTGAGGCCCATGGCGAAGCGGTCGAGGAACTGGTGTATCTGGAACACCCGGATGTGGCGCCGCGCCGCGTGGCTCAAGGCCTTGAAGGAAAACTCGATTTCGGTCGCCATGGCGGCAGCATCTGCCTTTGGGCGTGGCTGCGCAATGGGGCTTGGGAATGGGGGCCGCTTGGCGCGGATCGCCGGGCTGGCGCCTTAGAGCATCTTCTCGAGAGCGATGGTCACGAAGAGGGCGACGATGGCGAAGATGAGGGCGTAGACGGCCATGTATTGCAGCTTGTCGAGCCGGTTGCCCTTGCGGCGGCTGGCGTGGAGGAGGCCCGCGAGGGCGCCGAGGATGATGGCGAGAAGAACGATCATGGCTGCGGTTCCGGCAAATGCTTCGGGGCGCCTTCTAGTGCAGAAGACGCCCCGTTGAAAGCGGGCTCGCCCCGGTGCGGCGCAATGGCCGCAGGGGCGGCGGTGCGGGCGCTCAGTTGAAGCGCGGGCGGCGAGCCGGGGTGAGGGCAGAGATTTCGCCCGCGCGGGCGCGCACCACGGAATCGGCACCAAAGCCGTAGCGTGCCCAACCCAGTGCCTCGGTGCGCACGGCGGCAGCCGGGCCGGTGCGACCCATCAGCTCATAGGCCTCAGCCTTCAGCAGCAGCAGGGTGGAGAGCAGCGCGGCGTTTTCGGCGCGGCGCACGGCCGGCAGCACCTCGTCGATCAGCCCGATGGTGCCATCGGCCTGACCCGAGCTGAGCGAGAAGGCGGCGAGCTGCATCGCCACATGCGCGGCCTGGATCTGGGTTTCGGGGTTGTTGCGGTAGAGGCGCGAGGCTTCGAGGAAGCTGGCCAGCGCGAGCTCGGGTTCGGCGGAAAGCGCGAGGCGCCCGAGCGCGTAGAGCGAGAAGGCGGCGCGGTTGTCACGCCAGCCCTGCGCCTTGGAGATGTTCACCGCACGCTTGGCGGCATCGAGACGGGCCGAGGGACGGGCGCGCGGGCCGAGTGCGGCTTCGATCGAGTCGATCCAGGCGCGGGGGGTGTAGGAGGCGTGGCCGCCACCGCCGCGATTGCCGCCCGGATTGATGCGCCCGAAGATGGCGGGCAGGCGGGCGGCGACCTGTTCACGGCTCATGCCGGAGTGCAGCGAGGGGTCGTAATAGGCGCGCAGCATCAGCATGTCGAAGCCGGTGAGCACAGTGTGAAAGTTGTCGTCATTGAAGACCGAATCCGGCAGGCGGTAGAGGTCGTTCAGCGGGCCGAGAGCCTGGGCGATTTCTTCATGCAGGCAGTCGCGCACCTCTTGCGGGCTCACGTCGCCGGGCAGGAAGACGGCGATCTGCTGGCGCTCGCCGAGCGAGGCCCAATCGACCGTGCGGCTGCGGCGGGCCTTGCGGAACTCGGACCAGCTGGAGACGCGGGGCACAACGAAGCAGGCGGCCTGCGGGACCAGACGCTGCAGCTCGCGCTTGGGCACGATCTGGACGGTGATGGAGGGCTTGGCCTCGCCGCCGCGGGACAGGTGCACATCTATCCGGGCCTCGGACCGGAGCCGGGCCACGAGGCGGGAGAGGTCGCCGGTCAGCGAGGCGGGGGCTGCGCCTTTGACCGCGATTGTCACCGGCCCTTCGAAGCGGGAGAACTGGGGCAGCTTGCGGCCGCTTTCCATCTGGAAGCTCAGCTCGAGAAAATCGGCGGCGAGCTGGGCGTTGGAGCGGTAGGTGGGCACCGCGCGGGGCGTGGAGAAGGTGCGCATGGCCGGCAGGTCACCGGTGTAGCTGGCGCGCCGCTGGGGCACATCGACATCGGGGATGGACGAGGTCGAACAGGCAGCGAGGACAAGGGCAAGACCCGCAGGCAGCAAGCGGTTCAGCATCAGGCAGCTCTCCGTTGGTATTTGATGAAGGGCGTCAACTCACCGATGCGGTCGTAAAGCTTGCGCGCTTCGATATTGAAGTCCTGCGTCATCCAGTAGACGTAAGGCGCCCCCAGCGCCTCGGCGTGGCTGTAGACAGCCTCGATCAGAGCCCGCCCGGCGCCGGTGCCGCGCAGGGTCGGGTCCACGTAGAGATCGCCGAGGTAGCAGACATCCTCGACCCTCCAGAGGTGGCGGTGGATCACGCAGTTCACCAGCCCTACGGGCTGCCCCTCGACCTCGGCGATGAAGCCGAAGGTGCCGGTATCGGACGGATCGACAAGCCGGCCGAAGGTGGTGGCATACACCTCCTCGGGCCGGGTGGCCTTGTAGAACGTCAGATAATCGGTCCAGAGCCTGCGCCAAGCGACTTCGTCGCCGGGCGCGAGGGCTCGGATGGAGGCAGTAGAGGGCATGGCGGTCCCATATGTCAGGCGAGGGGTAGATTACCCGGAGTCTGCGCGAGGGCGAGCGAAAATGTCAGAAAAAGGGCAAGTATGTGGCGTGGTGTTCCAATGGCCCCAATGGGTTAGGACACAAACCTCAAGTAGTGGGCGCATTGTTGCCTGCCCCAAGATATTGCCGCACCGCGCCCGTTTCTGGTTGGGAAACAGTGGTGATCAGGCGCGGTTTTTATCCAGTTTCGAGGCAAAAGGCGCCACTGTGAGGCCCTGAACGATGATCGAGAACAGCACGATCACGTAGGTTGTGGTCAGAATCAGTGGTTTCCACTCCGAATCGGGCAGGCTGAGCGCGAGGGCGACCGAGATACCGCCCTTGAGGCCGCCCCATGTCATCACCGGGATGACGTTTTCGGGCATGGTGCGGAAGGGCTTGAGGATCAGCACCGGCACGGCCACGGCAGCGAGGCGGGCCAGCAGGGCAAGGCCGATGGCGGCGGCGGCGGAGGTGAGGAAGCTGGCGTCGAAGCTCACCGCGAAGATCTCGACACCGATCAGCAGGAAGAGCACGGCGTTGAGGATTTCGTCGATCAGTTTCCAGAAAGCATCGACGTATTCGCGGGTCTCCTCGGACATGGCGTCACGGTAGCTGACCTCGCCGATGAGCAGCCCGGCGCAGACCGCCATGATGGGAGCGGAGACGTGGAGCCAGATCGCGAGTTCGTAGCCGCCGAAGGCGAGGGCGAGGGTGATCAGCACCTCCAGCGAATAATCGTTGATCCGGCGCATGACGCGCCATGTGATCCATCCGAGGATCATGCCGAGCGCCGCGCCACCGAGCGCCTCCTGGGCGAAGAGGATGGCGGCGTTGGTCAGGGCGGTTGAGGTCTCTTCGGCGTGTTCGGCGCCGTGGGCCGCCGCTTCGCCGTGGCCGCCCGCGCCGGGGAAGGCGAGGCCGACGAGCACGAGGTAGACGACGTAGCCGACGCCGTCGTTGAAGAGGCTCTCGCCAGCGATCTTGGTCTCCAGCCGCTTGTCGAGCTTGGCCTCGCGCAGCACGCCTAGCACCGCCACGGGATCGGTGGGGGAGATCAGCGCGCCGAAGACCAGCGCGATGAGAAGGGGCATGCCGGTGATCCACGAAAAGCCCACGCCCGCGATGGCGGTGGAGAGGCCGACGCCGATGGTGGCCATGAGCAGCACGGCAGGCCACTCGGCGCGCAGATCGGCGATTTTGACGTGCAGAGCGCCGGCGAAGAGCAGGAGGCCGAGCATGCCCTCCAGCAGGGCATCGGAGAACTCGATGCCCTTCACCACGGCGGTGATGCTTTCTTCGACATTCGACGCGGGGAAGACTGCATCGAAGGCCAGCACGCCGAGGGAAGCGAGCAGGGCCACGATGAGGATGCCGATGGCGGATGGGAGGCGGAGGAAGAAGTAGTTGATGGTGCCGAAGGCGGCGGCGAGCACGATGAGGAGCGAGGCGATTTGCAGGAGGGTCATGGGCGCGTGGAGGTCTCTTGCTTGCGGCCCCGCGGGGCCTGTGATCTGGGTGCCGGAGCGGCGTTGGGTCCGGTTATAGGCGAGGGGCCGATGGAGCGGAAAGACAGAATTGATGCCTTCGGGGCGGCCTCGCTGGTGGGGTTCTCGCTGCTCTTGGGCTTCGGGCAGGTCATCATCAAGGTGGGCAACGAGGGGTTCGGGCCGGTGTTCTTTGCTGGGCTGCGCTCGGTGCTGTCGCTTGCTGTGCTGCTGCTGTGGATGCGGGCGCGGGGGATCAGGCTGGAACTGGGGCGCGGCAACTGGGGGCCGGCGCTGGTGATGGGGCTGTTCTTTACCGGCGAGTTCGTGGCGCTCTTCATCGCGCTCGATCTCACCACCGTCGCCCGCTCGGCGCTGATGTTCTACACCATGCCGGTCTGGCTGGCGCTGATGGCGCATTTTCTGTTGCCGGGGGAGAAGCTGACCGCGGTCAAGCTCGCCGGGCTGGCGCTCGCCTTTGCCGGGGTGGCGCTGGCGCTGCTGGTGGGGGAGACGGGGGAGGGCGCGTTGATCGGAGACCTTTGCGCGCTGGCCGGCGCGTGGTGCTGGGCCGGGCTGGCGCTGATGGCGCGGGCGACGCGGCTGCGGGAGATGCGGGCCGAGAGCCAGCTGGCATGGCAGCTGGCGGTGAGTGCGGTGCTGCTCTGCGCGATGGCGCCGCTCTTCGGGCCGTTGCTGCGGGGGCCGGAGCTGATTCACTGGGGCGTTCTGGGGGTGCAGGCGCTGGTGATTTCGGGCGCGGGATTTCTGTTCTGGATGTGGATCCTGAAGATCTACCCGGCGAGCTCGGTGGCGAGCTTCGGGTTTTTGACACCGGTCTTCGCCAGCCTGCTTGGCTGGCTGATGCTGAACGAGGCGCTGCGGCCCTCGGTGCTGATGGCGCTGGTGCTGGTGGCCGCCGGGCTGTGGCTGGTGAACCGGCCCGTGGGGCGTGTGCGCACCCAGTGACGGGGCTGGATCAGGTGCCGCAGAAGGTGGTTTGCACGACCTCATGTGGCTCGGGTGGCAGGCGCAGGTCTTCGCTGCCTTCGGGCGGGTCGTAGGGCCGGGCCAGCGCTTCGCTCAGTCGGGTGGCGGGGGCGAGGCTGCCCGCGACGGCGGCCTGGATCGCCTCTTCGATGCGATGGTTGCGCGGGATGATGGCGGGGTTGGCCTGCGCCATCATCTGAAGGTCCGGCGTGCGGGCCTGCCAGCGGCCATGCCATGCGGCGAAGGCGAGGCTGTCGGGCAGCGGGTTATGGCCCTCGGTGAGGGCGCGGAAGGTGTTGGTGAAATCGGCCTCTTCCTCGGCCATGATCCCGAGGAGGTCGGTGATCAGCGGAAGGTCGTCTGCCGTGGCATCGGACAGTCCGAGCTTGGCGCCGAAGCGGGCGATATATGCGTTCTGGTAGGCATCGCGGAAAGCGTTGACCCGTTCGGTGGCCTCGGGGATCGCCTCTTCGCCGCCCATGATGGGCAGGAGCGCGGAGGCAAGCTGGGCGAGGTTCCAGCCGCCGATCTGGGCCTGCTGGTCGTAGGCGTAGCGGCCCATCCGGTCGATCGAGGAATAGACGGTTTGCGGGTGGTAGCCATCCATGAAGGCGCAGGGACCGTAATCGATGGTCTGGCCCGATATCGCCATGTTGTCGGTGTTCATCACGCCGTGGATGAAGCCGAGGGACATCCAATGGGCGATAAGTTTGGCCTGCGCCGCGACCACGGCGGAGAGCAGGCCCATTGGGCCTTCGGCATCGGGGTAGTGGCGTTTGAGCGCATAGGCGGTGAGCGCTTCCAGCGCCTCGGTGTCATTTCGGGCGGCGAAATACTGGAAGGTGCCGACGCGGATGTGGCTGGAGGCGACGCGGGTGAGGATGGCGCCGGGGTAAGCGCGCTCGCGCTGCACCCGTTCGCCGGTGGCCACGGCGGCCAGCGCGCGGGTGGTGGGCACACCCATCGCATGCATGGCCTCGGAGACGATGAACTCGCGCAGGACCGGCCCGAGCCAAGCCCGGCCATCGCCGTTGCGGGAATAGGGGGTGCGACCGGAGCCCTTGAGCTGGATGTCGAAGGTGCCTTGGGGCGTTTCGACCTCGCCCAGCAGCAGCGCCCGGCCATCGCCGAGCTGGGGCGACCAGCCGCCGAATTGGTGGCCTGCATAGACCTGCGCGATGGGGCTGTGCTGGGCGGGCGGCGCATTGCCGGAGAGCAGGGCGAGGCCTTCGGGGGATTTCAGCGCCTCGGGGTCGAGCCCGAGGCTGCGGGCCAGCGCCTCGTTCAGCAGGAGCAACTCGGGCGCGGCGACAGGCTCGGCCTCCTGCGCATGAAAGAAGCGGGGGCCGAGGGCGGTGTAGCTTTGGGTCAGGGGCAGGTGGAGGGTCATGCCTTGAGGGGTTTGCTGAGGTCCTTTGACATCAGGACGTAGCGCTCGCGCAGTTCGAAGCCAGAGCGGCGGTAGAGGCGTTGGGCCTTCTCGTCATCGCGGTCGACCTCCATGTGCATGAAGCGGACCCCGGCGGCGGCCAGTGCGGGCAGCAGCTTGTGGAGGGCCTCGGCGCCGATGCCGCGGCCACGGACGGAAGGGCGGATCCAGAATTCATCGATGAAGCCGTCGATGCCGCCCATCTCGATGGCCCAGCCGAAACAGACGCAGATGTAACCCACCGGAGCGCGGCGCGGGCCGATCAGGTAAATCGCGCCGAGCGGGTTGCCCTCGAGCAGCGGCAGTACGGCGCTGGCGCGGTGCTCGTCGGAGAGGTCGAGGCCGAATTCCTCGTGGAAGCGGGCGACCATGGAGAGCACGCGGTCGGCATCACCGGGGCCGGCGAGGTGGATCTGGGCGCTCATGGCAGGGCTGCCAGACGCTCGGTGAGGAGCTTGAAGAAACCGGGCGCATCGACGGTGCCCATGAAGGTGGCGTTGGGCGCGCGGTCGGTGACGCCCCACCAGTCGGCCACGGTCATGCCGCGGGTGAGGGGCGAGGCGACCTCGATCTCGACGTTGATGTGGCGGCCGGTGAAGAGGGTGGGATCGAGCAGGTAGGCGATGGTGGAGGGGTCGTGCAGCGGCGCGCCCTCGGAACCGTATTTGGCGGTATCGAAACGCTCGAAGAAACCGATCCAGCCCGCGACCACCTCGCCGGTGCGGTTGCCGAGGGCGCGGATCGCCTCGACCCGAGGGCGGGTGACGAGCATCTTGTGGGTCACGTCGAGCGACATGACGGTGAGCGGAACGCCGGATTTGAACACGATCTCAGCGGCTTCGGGATCGACATAGATGTTGAACTCGGCGGCGGGCGTGTAGTTGCCAACCTCGAAATAGGCGCCGCCCATGAGCACGATCTCGGCGATCTTGGGGGCGATATCGGGCGCTTTTTGCAGGGCGGTGGCGATGTTGGTGAGCGGGGCCAGCGGGCAGAGGGTGACGGTGCCGGGTGGCTCGGCGCGGAGCGTATCGATGATGAAATCGACGGCGTGCTGCTCTTGCAGGGGGAGCGTGGGGTCGGGGAGGTCGTAGCCATCCAGCCCGGTCTGGCCGTGGACGTGCTCGGCGGTGGTGAGGCTGTGGGCCAGCGGCTTCTCGCAGCCGGCGAAAACGGGGATATCGGTGCGGCCGGCCACCTCGACTGCTTTGCGGGCATTGAGGGAGGTGAGCGCCAGCGGGATGTTGCCGGCGACGGCGGTGATGCCCAGCACCTCGAGCTCGGGCGAGGCAAGGGCGAGCAGAATCGCCACGGCGTCATCCTGGCCTGGGTCGGTGTCGATTATGATCTTGCGGGGGGACATGGCGGCTCCTTTGGCGCGGAGAGTGGGGCTGGGGGTGCGGGATGTCCAGCCGGTCGGATGGGGTGAAGGGGTGGAGTGGGGGCGCCGCCCCGTCGCCATTGGGAATACTTCCGGCAAGAGAATGGAGCGGGGGCAGGGACAAATTTGGACGAATTGTACGGGGTGCGGTCCGTCAGTCGGCTAGGCTAGTGGCGATCTCGGAGCTTTGTTCGAGGGTGCGGTGGACCGGGCATCTGTCGGCGATTGCGAGCAGGCGCTGGCGCTGGTCGGGGGTGAGATCGCCGGTCAGGTGGATGGTGCGGTAGAAGTGGTCGATCTTGGCGGGGGCCTCGGTTTCGGCATCTGTCGCGTGCTGCTTGTCGTGGGTCACGTCGACGCTGACGTGGGTGAGGGGCCAGCCTTTGCGGCGGGCGTACATGCGGATGGTCATGGAGGTGCAGGCGCCGAGACCGGCGGTGAGGAAGCCGTAAGGGGTCATCCCGCGGTTGGTGCCGCCGAAGCTGACGGGTTCGTCGGCCAGCGTGTGATGGTGGGGGCCGGATTGCACGTCTTGCAGGAAGCCTTGCGGGTCGGCCTCGGAGACGCGGGTGACGCCCTCTGGCGCGCCTTCTGGCGCGGGCGGCTCGGGGAGGTCGAGGTAGCGGTCGGCCCAGGTGGCGATGACCTCGGCGGCGTATTCGGCGTCGTCCGCCGAGGTCACGAGATGGTCGGCGTCGTCGAGGGTGACGAAGCTCTTGGGGTGCTTGGCAGCGGTGAAGATCTGGGTGGCGTTCTCGATGCCCACCACGGCGTCGCGGGGCGCGTGGAGGATCAGGAGGGCGCGGTGCAGCCCGGCGATGTCGGGCGCGAGGTTTTCGGCGCGGACATCGTCGAGAAATGCGCGCCGGATGGTGAAGGGGCGACCGCCAAGGTCGACCTCGGCGGCGCCTTCGGCCTCGATGGTCTCGATTGCGGGGCCGAAGTTGTGGGTGACATGGGCCGGGTCGAAGGGGGCGCCGATGGTGGCGATGGCGCGTGCGCTTTCGATCCGGCGGGCGGCCTTAAGCATGGCGGCGCCACCGAGACTGTGGCCGATGAGGAGGGAGGGGGCCATGCCCTCTGCCGCGAGCCATGCGGCGGCGGCCTCGAGGTCGGCTACGTTGGAGGTGAAATCGGTATTGGCGAACTCGCCCTCCGAATGGCCCAGCCCGGTGAAGTCGAAGCGCAGCACGGCGAAGCCCTCGGCGGCCAGCCGTGCGGCGATGCGGCGGGCGGCGGGGATATCCTTGGAGCAGGTGAAGCAATGGGCGAAGAGCGCGGTGGCCAGATGCTCCCCTTCGGGCCTGTCGAGACGGGCGGCGAGGGAGAGGCCGGAGGCGGAGGGGAAGGTGATGCGTTCGGTGGGCATGGGCGGCTCCGCGGGGTAAGGGTTGGCCCTGTTGTGAAGGGATTCGACGCGGGATGGAACTGATCCGGGGTGTGATGGTGGTGGTGGCCCTGCTGGGGCTGGGCGCGCTTGGGGCGAGCTTTGCCGGGCGCTGGTGGGCTTGGGGCGACAGCCTTGCGGTGGCCCGCAGCACCGTGGGTTTGGCCGGGTTGGTCTGGCTCGTTTTATGCGGATTGGCGGGCGCGATGACATGGGGCTGGGTCGGCGCGCTCTGGCTGGTGGTGCTGGCGGCGCTTGCACCGGTGGGCTGGGCCAAATGGAGGCCGGAGCCGGGCGGGGCGGCGGCGCTGGTGCTCTACCAGAAGAACATGAACTTCCGGATGCCCTCGGTGGAGCCGCTGCTGGCGGATATCTTAGAGGTCGCGCCTGATCTGGTGACGCTGCAGGAGGTGGATGCGGAGAACCGGGCGATCCTCGCGCTACTGGCGGAGCGCTATCCGGGGCAGCACAGCTGCGACTTTACCGGGGTGGGCGGCCCGGCGGTGCTGGCGAAGTGGCCCGCGCTGGAGACGGCCTGCGGCTATGGCTGGGCCGCGATGCGGGTGGATCATCCGGACGGGGCCTTCTGGCTGGTGTCGGTGCATCTGCACTGGCCCGCGCCCCATGCGCAGCACGCCCATCTGGCGCAGGCGCTGCCGGAGCTGGCAGCGCTGGAAGGGCCTATCTTCATGGGGGGAGACTTCAACATGGTGCCGTGGTCCGGCGCGATGGCGCGGATGGGTGAGGCCGTGGGCGGTGTGATGGTCGGCAAGGCGCGGCTGAGCATCGAACAGATCGGCGGCAAGCTGTGGTTGCCGATCGACCATGTGCTGGCGCCCAAAGGCTGGGGCGGGCGCAGTGTGACGCGCCCTCAGCTTGGGTCAGACCATTTTGGAGTGGTGGCGGACCTGGTGGCGCCTTGAGCGGCGCGGGTGCGCGGTAAGGCGGGACGCGTCCCGCCCTACGGTGCAGTGCGAGCAGATCAGCCGTCGATGGCGGTGCCCATGATGGCGAGGCTCTGCTGGTAGACGGTGGCGGCGTTCCACTCTTTCAGGACACGGAAATTGTGGGTGCCTTCGCCGTAGGGCTGCCCGGCGCGCCAGCCCTTGGCGCGGAGGTAGTTGGCGGTGGAGGCCAGCGCATCGGACTGGTTGTTGAGGTCCAGCCGGCCATCGCCATTGCCATCGACGCCATACTTCAGCGCGTTGCCCGGCAGGAACTGGGTGTGGCCCAGCTCGCCGTGCTTGGCGCCGATGGCGCCGGGCGACATGATCCCACGGTCGATCATCCGCAGGGCGGCGATGGCATGGGGCAGGAAGAAGGCCGGGCGGCGGCAGTCGTAGGCGAGGGTCACGGTGGCGTTCAGCACATTGCTGTCGCCCATGTAGTTGCCGAAGGCGGTTTCCATCCCGTGGATCGCGATGATGATCCCGGCGGGCACGCCGAAGCGCTGCTCCAGCCCGTTGTAATAGTTGGCATTGCGCGCCCGGCGCTTCTTGCCTTGGGCGATGATGGTGTTGGAGCCGCGCACCTGCATGAACTTTTGCAGGCTGTACTTGAAGCTCTTCTGGTTGCGGTCGGCGGCGATGGTGCGCTTGGCGTAGCTGGTCCCGGCGAGGGCCTGAAGGCCGCGCTGGCCAATGCCGTTTTGCTGCGCCACCTTGGCGAAATCTTTCTTCCAGGCCTCGAAACCGCCAGCGTTGTTGCCGCAGCCGATGGCCATGGCGGAGGCCGGGGCGAGGGCGAGGAGGGCGGCGGTGAGGAGGGGTTTGAAGAGGGGTTTCAACATGGGGACAATGCCTCGGAAAAATGAACTTTCCGGCAGGTTAAGGGGACGGCGGGGAATGGCCAAGTCACAAACCGGCTATGGCGGATTTTTGCCGGGCACGATGACGTTTGCGTCAAGCTGTCAGGGCAGCAGGCGGGGGTCGAAGGGGTAGGAGGAGAGACGCTCGTGCCCGGACTCAGTGACGAGCACCTGCTCTTCGAGCTTGATGCAGAAGTCGCCCGGCGTTTCGCCCACCAGCGCCTCGACGCAGAGCACCATGCCGGGGAGCAAGGGGTAATCGAAGCCGCCGTGATCATCTTCGGGGTAGGCGACGTGGGGCCACTCGTCGCATAGGCCGACGCCATGGGCGAGGCAGGAGTAGCGGCCTGCGGCGTATTGCGGCGCGAGGCGGTGGCTCTGGGCGGTCCACTCGGGGATGGTGAGGCCGGGGCGAATGAGGGCCGTGTTGGCCTCGATGTGTTCGACGGCGTGGGCCATTGCGGCGCGCATGGGCGCGGGGGCCGGACCATCGCCGAGCCACCATGTGCGGGAGATGTCGGTGCAGATGCCGTAGGGGCCGATGAGGTCGGTGTCGAATGCGAGGATCTCGTTTTGCTGCACCTCACGCGGGCCGCACTCCTGAAACCACGGGTTGGTGCGGGGGCCGGAGGTGAGTAGGCGGGTTTCGATCCACTCGCCGCCGCGGCGGATGTTCTCGGCGTGGAGCACGGCCCAGATATCATTTTCGGTCACGCCGCCTTTGGGCACGTGGGTGCGGGCGAAATCTTCCATCACCTGCATGGAGGCCTCGCAGGCGTGGATGGCGCAGCGCATGGCGGCGATCTCATCGGCGCACTTTACCGCGCGGGCGTGTTCGGTGACCTCCTCGCCGGGGAGCAGTTCGAACCCTTGTTGCCGCAGGGCATCGACGCCGTGGAGCATGGGCTTGTCGACCGCGAGGCGGCGGTTGCCGGGGCTGTGGGCGGAGAGGATCTCGGCCACCTCGGCGGAGAAACGGCGGGCGGCATCGACGGTGGTATCGCCGGTGGCGAAGTAGAACATGGAGGCCCCGCCGCGCCGCTCTGAGACGAGCGGGTTGAACTCGGAGAGAAACGGCGAGCGGTCATAATCCCAGAGCACCATGTGGCCATCGGGGCAGACGAGGCAGGCGCGGAAGGGGTTGTGGGCGTTCCAGAGCTGCATGTTGGTGCTGTCTGTGGCGTAGCGGATGTTGAGCGGGTCGAACATCAGCAGACCGGCGTAATCGCGGGTGGCGAGCGCATCGGTCAGGCGGGAGAGGCGGAAGGCACGGAGGGTGGCGAGGTTGGGGGCGGCGAGGCTAGCGGCCTCCCATTCGTGGAGGGCGAGGGGCGTTGGGCCGATCTCGACCCGGTTGGCGTCATTCGGGGTGCCGTCGGGCAGGCGGGGGCCACGGGTGGGGTCGATCTTGCGGGTGACGGCGTAGGGCGTGTCCATGCCGCAAGGGTGGCGGCGGGATGCGGGGTGAGTCTGAGCGGTTTGCGACGCGCGGGGCGTCGGTTTTGTGGGCTTGTGGCGCGCGCGGGATTTGCCCACGGTGCGGGGATGGAAGCGATTTTGCAGACGCGATTGGGAGAGCTGCCGCCGGGCTATGGGCGGCTGCCGGGGACGGGGCCGCTGGATATGGAGCGGTGGCTGATGGTGGATGACGCCTATGCCGCCCAGATGGCGGAGCGCGAACGGCTCTTGCGCGATCATCGCGGCGAGGTGGTGGCGCTGGAGCCGGGCCGCGAGGCTGTGGCCGCGGAGGCGCTGCGCATGGTGCTGGCGCATCTGTGCGAGCGGTACGAGTGGGCCGTGGGAGCGGGCCGGGTGACTTGCCCTGATGGGCGAAGTGTGACCGTGGACGAGGCTGACCCGCTGGGCACGCTGGGGCGGATCATTGCGGAGGATATCTGTCTGCTGGAAGCGCGCGATGGGGCGCAGGTGCTGGTGGGCGCGGTACTGTGCTTTCCGTCCCGCTGGGTGCTGGCGGAGAAGATCGGGAGGCCGATGCTGCGCATTCATGCGCCGGTGCCGGGCTATGGCGAGGCTCTGAACGCGCGGGTGGAACGGATGATGGGGGCGCTCAGGCCGGGGGTGGGGCTTTGGCGGGCGAACGGGCATTTTCACTCCGACCCGACGCTGTTCTACCCGCGCCCCGAGGTCGCGAAGAAGGAATGGGAGGCGGAGGCGCGCTACTTCAGGAGTGAGCGGCAGGCGCTGATCCGGATGCCGGAGACGGGGGCGACGCTGTTTTCGATCCACACGACGGTGGTGGAGGCCTCGGCCCTGACCGAGGTGCAGCGGGCGCGGGTAACCGGCTAGAAGATGCCGCCGAGCAGGGCGGACCAGCCGGAGCGGGGCTCGCCATAGCTCTCGTAATAGTCGCGCTCGACGAGGTTGGTCGGCTCATAGGCAGAGCCGCTGACGAGCGAGACCTCGCCGCCCATCACAAGCGATATCAGATCCATGTAGCCGAGCTGCGGCGAGGCGCCGGTGAGCACGGCGCCGAAGACCACGAGGCAGGCGAGGCCGCCATAGACGTAGTAGGGCATCGGGCGCAGCAGGTGCAGCACGAGCATCAGCGCGGCGGCAATGGGGTGGACCATGGCGACGGCGGCGATGGCGAGCCACGGCAGGGCCTTTTGCAGGCCGGGCGAGGTGGCGGCGGTTTGCCAGCCGGGGATGCCCGCGCCGAAGAGGAAGCCGACCCATTGCATCTGCTTCACATGGGCCTCTGACTTGCGCTTCTCCCGATCCATCCGGTCTTTCGAGGCGGCGCGCAGGGCGTCGATGCCGCCGAGGGCATCGCTGGCGGTGCCGGCGAGGCCGCCCATGGCGTTGGGGCGCATGACCCCGGCGGAGGCGGCCTGACCGATGCGCTCGCGGGCGGCGGAATCGGGCGTGGAGAAGAAATCATCCACCGCGTTGCCGGTTTTACCAGCGGGCGGGAGGGGGCCGGCGGGGGCGGTTTCGGGCGCGGCCTCGGCCATGCCTTCGGGGTTGTAGGCGCCCTCGGGTTGAAGCTGGAACACGCCCTCGCGCTCGCGCAGGGTCAGCTCGATATGGCCCTGCGGATACTCCTCGGAGGGTGGCTTCATGGCGATGGCAATCACCTCGCCGGGGGAGGCGCCGAATTGAGCGCCATCGCCGAGGATGCGCCCGTTCTCGCGGCAATGGTCGATGAAGGCATAGGCGCGGTCGAGCAGGTAGGGCAGGCGGGCCGGGGCCTCGCGGAAGAGCAGCGGGCGGCCGAGCACCTGATCGGCCCGCTCCAGCCGGAAGCCGATGCATTGGGTGCCCTCGGCGACCCGGCCCGAGGAGAATGGGCGGGGGTGGCAGAAGAGCGGCAGCGGGAAGAGCACATCGGCCATCGCCAGAAAGCGCTCGGGCGAAAACAGCTGATCGGACTGGCCCCAGTGGATTGCCAGCGGCTCGGCCTCCATAGCGATGTGGCTGGTGGCGATCTGGGTGAGGGCCAGCAGGGTCTCGAAGGTATCTTGGCTGCCCGCGTCGAAGCCCTTGGCCTCGGCCACCACGGCGACGAAGGCGTGGTGCGCGGCGACTTCGGCGGGACCGTTCAGCCCGGTGAGGCGGGTGTAATCGGAGGCCATGGCCTTGGCGAGGCGGGTCTCGGTGAGCCGTTTGCCCGCCATCGCGATGGTGAGCGACAGACCCTGCGATTCCAGCTTGGCGCCTTGGCCGGGCTTCATGGTGGTGGTTTGCAGCGCAATCCCGGCGGGCGCCATGATGGCGTTCACCTGCTCCGCGATGGCGGCGAAATCCGGGTTGGGGACGGCGGCGTAGAGAAGCGCGGCGTCGACCTTGGCGGGAAGGGGCATGTTATTGCCTCTGTTCTGTTTGCACTGCTTGGCCCGCGTGATGGCAGGGCAATCGGGCCTTTCTAGGGCAGACAGGGGGCGTGAATGGGTGAGGTGGGTTGCCGTGGGGGCGGCGTCAGCCCCCGGCAGCCTCGTGAAAGGCGATCAGCCCGTCGACCCATGCGGTGAAGCGGGCGGGGCCGGAGGCTTTGTCTTTGAGGTGGACGGCGCAGCCCTTGTGGGCGGTGAGCGCGGCCTCGGCGATGGCGAGGCGGTCGGCCATCGGGCTGCCTGCGCCCATCACCACGGCATCGAGCGGGTGGGCGGCGATCACGGCCTGTGCCTCAGCCAGCGTGGTGGCTGGGTGACAATAGGCACGCGGCGCGAGGGCCGCGCAGGTTTGAACAATCACTTCGGGGCGGGAGCCGACGAGGAGGAGGTGGATCATGGGGTGGCCTCGCGCTGGGGTGGCGCGAGGGTGGCATGGTCCGCGGCGCGGGGGAAGCGCTCAGATGCCCTGTTCGATACTGTCCTGCAGCGCGTCCTGCGGTTCGGGCTGCTCGGCGCCGGAGGTGTCGGGGATCGCCAGCGACAGGATGATGGCGGAGAGGCCGGACAGGGTGATCGGCGTGGCGACCACCTGTTTGAAGAAGGCGGGCAGGTGCTGGGTGGCCTCGGGCACGAGGGTCACGCCAAGGCCGAGACCGAAGCTGACGGCCATGATGTAGACTTTGCGGCGGTCGATCTCCTGCGTGGCCAGAATGCGGATGCCGGCGACGGCGATTGTGCCGAAGAGCACCAGCGTGGCGCCGCCAAGCACCGGCTTGGGGACCAGCAGGAAGACCTGCCCGATCACCGGCAGGAAGCCCAGGACAACAAGGATGCCTGCGATATAGAGCCCGACGTGGCGGGAGGCGACGCCGGTCATCTGGATGACGCCGTTGTTCTGCGAAAAGGTGGTGTTGGGGAAGGTGTTGAAGAGCGCGGCGAGGCCGGAGTTGATGCCGTCGGCGAGGATGCCGCCCTTGATCCGCTTGAGGTAGACCGGCCCTTTGACCGGCTGGCCGGATATTACGGAGTTGGCGGTGAGATCGCCGGAGGTTTCGATGGCCGTGACGAGGAAGACGAAGGCGATGGGCAGGAAGAGCAGCAGGTCGAAATCCAGCCCGTATTTGAGCGGTTGCGGGATCGCCACCCAGTCGCCCTGACCGAGACGGGAGAAATCCACCATGCCGAAGATTGCGGCCACCACGGTGCCGAGCAGGATGCCGATCATGATGGCCGAGATGCGCAGGGTGGGGTTGCCGAGGAAGGTGCAGGTGAGGATGACCGCCATGACCAGCGCCCCGAGGGCGAGGTTGAGCGGTGCCCCGAGGCTCTCGCCCGCCGTGGCGCCGCCCGCGAAATCGGTGAAGCCGACCTTCACGAGGCTGAGACCGATGACGGTGATGACGATGCCGGTGACGGTGGGGGTGATGATGCGGCCCAGCTTGGTGATGAATTGCGACAGGATGATCTCGACGAGGCAGCCGACGAGGCAGAGGCCGAAGATCATCGCCAGCATGTCTTCTGGCGCGCCGCCATCGTTTTTGACCGCGAAACCTGCAGCGAGGATCGGGCCGAGAAAGGCGAAGGAGGTGCCTTGGACCGAGAGCAGCCCGGAGCCGACCGGGCCGAGGCGGTAGCACTGGATGAAGGTCGCCACACCGGAGACGAAGAGCGACATGGCGATGAGGTAGGGGATCAGCGGGCCGAGGCCGAGCACACCGCCGATGACGAGGCTGGGCGTGACGATGCCGACGATGGAGGCGAGGATGTGCTGGAGCGCGGCAAGGGCGGCGGGGCCGGGGGCGGGCGTGTCTTCAAGCCCGTAGATCAGCGTGCTCTGGTCTGACATCGGTGTCCCCCTCGGTGTCATGTCCGTCAATGCGAAGTCGTGGAGGGGCAGGCTCGCGCGGGCCGCTCCCCCGTTGGAATGCTGCGCCCGCGGCGGGCGCTTCGCCAATGGGGTGGGGTCAGGCGGCGGGGCGGAGGGCACGGCGTTGTGCGTTTTCGGGCCGGATGCGCCGGGATTGCCGGGTTTTTTGGCGTTTTGGGGATGGCAGGCGGCAGATGGCGCGCCCGGGCGGTCAGAGCGGGAAATGAACCAGCGCGAGGCCGGTCTCGTGGAGGCGCACCAACCAACCGCCCTGCCAGAGGCGGAAGAGCTCGGCATAGAGGCGGCTTTCGTCCTCGGTGAGCAGGGCGGCGGTGATCCAGTCGCGGGGCGCGTAGGTGTTGCCGCCGGCCATGTAGAGCGGCTCGTCGAGAAAGTCGCGCGCGGCCTCGGTGGGCAGGGTCTCGGGTGGGATGGGGGCAAGGACAGAGCCTTCGAGCAGCATCGTGATGTCATCGGACCTGCGCAGGATCTCCTCCCCTTCGGGGGTCGTGCTGTCGGCGACGGCGCTGATGGAGAACTCACAGGGCTCGTTCGTACCGACCTGCTCGAAGAGCGCGGCGAGGCCGGGGATGGCGGCGCGGGCCTCGGCCTCTGGCATCGGCGCGGGGCGGCTGGAGAGGAAGGCCTCCGTCCGGCGGTGCAGCTCTGCGCCGAGTGGCAGGAGGGCGAGGCAGGCGCGACGGGTTTCGGGCAGGCTGCGGGAGAACTCGCAGATCAGGCGGTAGTCGCGGTTGATCTCGTCGGGGAGCGGGTCGTCGCGGGTGCTGCCCTCTGCGATGAGCTTTTCGTCACGGTCGAAGATGTCGTGCCAGGCCAGTTGCCACTCGCGATGGCGGGCCTTGACCCAGGCCCTCTGCTCGGCGCGCTCCGTGGGGAGCGGATCGGGGCGGGCGCCGGGGAGGAGGGCTTTGAGCCAGTTGGGCATGGGCAGACTTTCGGTCGGGTGATCGAGGCGGGTGGTGCGGGCGTCAGATTGCCCACCCTGCGGGCCGTTGGAAAGGGGCTGTGGGGCTGTCCACAAAAAAGGGGCGCCCCGTGGAGCGCCCCTTTGGTTTTCACTGTCCCACGCTTTATCAGCAGGAGTAATACATTTTGTATTCCATCGGGTGCGGCGTGTGCTCGTAGGCGTAGATCTCTTCCCACTTGAGGTCCATGTAGCCCTCGATCTGGTCTTGGGTGAAGACGTCGCCGGCAGTGAGGAAGTCGCTGTCTTTTTCCAGCTCTTCCATCGCCTCACGCAGCGAGGCGCAGACGGTGGGGATGCCGGCCAGTTCTTCGGGCGGCAGGTCGTAGAGGTCCTTGTCCATGGCTTCGCCGGGGTGGATCTTGTTCTTGATCCCGTCGAGGCCGGCCATCAGCAGGGCCGAGAAGCACAGGTAGGGGTTGGACGAGGGATCCGGGAAGCGGGCCTCGACGCGCTTGGCTTTCGGCGACTCGGCCCATGGGATACGGATGCAGCCCGACCGGTTGTTGGCCGAATAGGCGCGCAGAACCGGGGCTTCGAAGCCGGGGATCAGGCGCTTGTAGCTGTTGGTCGAGGGGTTGGTGAAGGCGTTGAGTGCCTTGGCGTGCTTCAGGATGCCGCCGATGTAGTAGAGCGCCTCGTCGGAGAGGTCGGCATACTTGTCACCTGCGAAAAGCGGCTTGCCGTCCTTCCAGATCGACATGTTCACGTGCATGCCGGTGCCGTTGTCGCCCGCGATGGGCTTGGGCATGAAGGTGGCCGATTTGCCGTAGGCGTTGGCCACGTTGTGGATGACGTACTTGTACTTCTGAAGCTCATCGGCCTGCTTTGTGAGCGAGCCGAAGATCAGGCCCAACTCGTGCTGACAGGAGGCCACCTCGTGGTGGTGCTTGTCGACCTTCATGCCCATGCGCTTCATGGTCGAGAGCATCTCGGAGCGCAGATCCTGAGCGTCGTCGGTCGGGTTCACGGGGAAGTAGCCGCCCTTGATGCCGGGACGGTGGCCCATGTTGCCCATGTCGAACTCGGTGTCGGTGTTCCAGGCGGCGTCGCCTGCATCGACCTGGTAGCTCACCTTGTTCATCTCGACGGAGTAGCGCACGTCGTCGAAGAGGAAGAACTCGGCCTCGGGGCCGAAGTAGGAGGTGTCACCGATGCCGGAGGACTTGAGGTAGGCTTCGGCCAGCTGGGCGGTGCCGCGCGGGTCGCGGTTGTAGGCCTCGCCGGTGTCGGGCTCGACCACGGAGCAGTGCACGCAGAGGGTCTTCTCGGCATAGAACGGGTCCATGTAGGCCGAGGAGGCATCGGGCATCAGCTTCATGTCGGACTTGTCGATCGACTTCCAGCCGGCGATGGAGGAGCCGTCGAACATGAAGCCCTCTTCGAGGAAGTCCTCGTCGACCTGATCAGACATGACCGTGACGTGCTGAAGCTTGCCGCGCGGGTCGGTGAAGCGGATGTCGACGTATTCGACGTCTTCATCCTTGATTGTCTTGAGAACGTCCTTGTTGCTCATGATGACTTCTCTTTCTCCTTGCTAGAAGTATGGTCTCGGGCGGTTGGGCAGCGCGCTCAGAGCGCGTCTTCGCCGTCTTCGCCGGTACGGATGCGGATGGCCTGTTCGATGGTGGAGACGAAGATCTTGCCGTCGCCGATCTTGTCGGTCTTGGCGGCGTTCATGATCGCCTCGATGGCGGCATCGAGCTGGTCATCGGCCAGCACCACCTCGATCTTCACCTTCGGCAGGAAATCGACGACGTATTCGGCGCCACGATACAGCTCGGTGTGACCCTTCTGCCGCCCGAAGCCCTTGACCTCGATGACGGAAAGCCCCTGCACGCCGATGTCCTGGAGAGCCTCCTTCACGTCGTCGAGCTTGAAGGGTTTGATGATTGCCTCGATCTTTTTCATGACAGACCGACTCCCTTGATGTCCGTTCCGCTAGGGGTGAGAACACTTATCGCGCAGGGCGGCAACGGGGCCGCCTCACGCGCGGGTGAGCGTCTCGGGTGAATTCTCGGGTGTGATGAAAAAATGTGCAAGTCGATTTGCGCTTGGGCGTTTTGGAAACTTTTTGGGCGGAGGGGCCGGTGGAACTTCTGACATCTGCACAAATGCGCGCCATCGAGACGGCGGCGATCGAGGCCGGAGAGGTCACCGGGCTGGAATTGATGGAGCGCGCAGGCCGCGGCGTGGTGGATGCGGTGTTCGAGGAATGGCCGGAGTTGGCGGCGGGGACGTTCCGCGCGGTGGTCCTTTGCGGGCCGGGGAATAATGGGGGGGATGGGTTCGTGGTGGCGCGGCTGCTGCGGGAGTGGGGCTGGGCGGTAGAGGTGTTTCTCTATGGGGACGCCGAGAAGCTGCCGCCGGATGCGCGGGCGAATTATGAGCGGTGGGCGGAGGTGGGCGAGGTGGCGCCATTCACCGACTTCGACGAACGGAAATCCGAGTGCGATTTGACTGTGGACGCACTTTTCGGAACGGGCCTCACCCGCCCTTTGTCCGCAGATATCGCGGAGAAGGTTGGCCACTTCGGCTTCACTTCTCGAGTCGTTTCAATAGACGTTCCGTCGGGTCTCTGCGCGGATAGTGGCAGACAACTGGGCGAGGTTGCCGTTTGTGCAGATCTCACCGTGACCTTTCAGTTTCTAAAATCGGGGCAGTTTATCGGCGGTGGGCCATCTCAGTGTGGCAGGGTGGTGACCCATGACATCGGTTTGCTTCGTCACGACTCCCTGAAGGTGCTGGGAGTTTTCCTCGATCCCCGCCGCGAGACCGAGTTTCGCAAACCTGACTGGACAGGCGTCGTGCGGATGAAGACGCGTGCTTTCTATGAATACGATCGGCAGACTGGTGGCAGCCGCCTGAGCAAGCAAGACAACGCACACAAATTCACCCACGGCCACGCCCTCATCCTCGCTGGTGGCGCAGGCAAGGGCGGAGCGGCGCGGATGGCGGCGCGGGGGGCGCTGAGGATCGGGGCAGGGCTGGTGACGGTGGCGCCGACGCCGGGGGCGTTGCAGGAGAATGCGGCGCGGCTGGATGCGGTGATGTTGCAGGCGGTCGGCAACGCGGAGGCTCTGGCCCGGGTGCTGGAGGATGGGCGGATCAATGCGGTGTGCCTTGGGCCGGGGCTTGGGATCGAGCGGGCGCGGGAGATGGTGCCGGTGGTCTTGGCAACGGGTCGGGCGGTGGTGCTGGATGCGGATGCGCTGACGGCCTTTGCGGGGGCACCGGAGGCGCTGTTCGACATGCTCCATGAAGGCTGCGTACTGACGCCCCATGGCGGAGAGTTCGCGCGGCTGTTTCCGGATATCGCCGAGAAGCTGGCTGGCCCGGCGGAACGCGGCCCGGCCTATTCCAAGCTGGATGCGGCGCGGGAAGCGGCGGCGCGGGCGGGCTGCGTGATGCTGTTCAAAGGGCCGGACACGGTGATCGCGGGGCCGGACGGGGCTTGCTCGGTGAATGCGGCGGTCTATGACCGGGCCGCGCCGTGGTTGGCGACGGCGGGGGCGGGGGACGTGCTGGCGGGGTTCATCACCGGGCTGATGGCGCGGGGTTTCGCGGCGATGCAGGCGGCGGAAGCGGCCGCATGGCTGCATGTGGAATGCGCACGGGAATTCGGGCCGGGGCTCATCGCGGAGGATTTGCCGGAGATGTTGCCGCGGGTGTTGGCGCGGTTGGAGGCCGGGGAAGGTGCGCCATGAATGCGCACCCTACGGGGGCGTTGGGCAAGTGTCATCCTCGGGTCAAGCCAGAGGATGACGGCTCAAGTCAGGCGGCTTGTGCGGCCTCGTCCGGCTCGAAGGCGCATTCGAGCATGCCGATGTAGAGGATCTGGGGCGCGTCGAACTGCAGCGTGACCATTTCCATCCCCTTCAGCCGGGGCGTGCGAGTGATGTAGCCGCCGTCGACCAGCGCGGCGGCGGGGGCGAGGGCGGCGGAACTGCCGTAGAGCAGCTTGGCCCGCCAGTCGCGCAGCAGGAGCTTTTGCGCAGGGCTGACGTGCAGCAGGTCGGAAGGCCGGCCATTGCCGAGGGCGTGGGGCGCGAGCGCAATCGGCACGGCCTCGCAGGTGAAGCGGGCAAGGCCCGTCAGCCGGATCATGCCGGCGGTGCGGGAGACGATCCGGTCACCGGGTTCCAGTTCGCCTAGACGGCGCTCGCCATCGGCGGTCAGAATACGCGCGGAGGCGGAAATGCCCGCCGGCCCGAGATCGGGAGATTGCACCTGCGCTGCCCGGCGCAGGCCTCCCAGTGTCATGTCAGACATGGGGTGCTCGCTATGAAACTGCCTCGTTTTTCTTTCACGCTACCGTAAAGGAAGCGTTTAAGGCCAGAGTTATCCACAGGCTTTGGCCTTTTTTGTGACAGTTGATTTTCGGGCTTCCGTGGGCCCGGCGGCGCTGTTAGACACCGCACCCACGGATAGCGGGTGTGGCGAAATTGGTAGACGCACCAGATTTAGGTTCTGGCGCCGCGAGGCGTGGGGGTTCAAGTCCCTCCACCCGCACCGAAATTCTCTCAGGGCAGGTCTTCAGATGGCGGCAGTCGGCTGGTAGCGTCGCGGCTATGGGACCGGCTATTTTGACGCGCTTCGTTTTGGCTTGGGGGCTGGCTCTGCTGGTCGCGGGCGGGGCGCGGGCGCAGGGCTCGCTTTACGAGGAACTGGGCGCGGCCTACGGGCAGATCGCGCAGGATGCCGGAGCCGCCGCCGAACGGCTGGGCGGGCTGGTGGCGCGCTATGATGCCGAAGGGGTGGACGACCCGTTCTTGCTTTCGGACATCTACCTTGCGCTGGTGCTGGCGTATCATGCGGCGGGGGAAGAGAGCGCGGCGCTGGCGCGACTGGACGAGGCCGGGGCAAGGCAGCCGATGCTGACCAAGCGTATCCCCGAGATGGCCTATCTGCGGGGCGAGATCCTTTCGGGCTTCGGGCTCTTTGCGCAGGCCGGGGCCTCTTATGGCAATGCGGCGGATTACATGGCGGTTGGCGGCTGGGCGGAGCGGTTTGACCCGGCCACGCGGGCGCGGGTGCAGCTCTTGGGGCTGCATGCCGAGGCGCGGGCGGCCTGGGTGGCCGATGAGGGCGCGCGGGTGGCTGAGGCGGAGGCGTTGCTGCCCGCGTTGGCGCCGGTGATCGGGCAGCCGGGCGGGGCGGTGCTGCCGCTCTTGCCGCTGAGAATGAAGGAATACCGGGGCGAGCTGCTGGCGGCGCGGGAGGGCTACCTTGCGCAGGCGGAGGGCAGCGAATTGCGGGCGGGGCTGCTGGCACTGGCGGCGCTGGCGGACTGGCGGCTCGGGCGAAGAGACTTGGCCCGCAAAGAGGCCGAGGCGGCGCTGGCCGATGGCGGGTTGGGGCCGAAGCGGGCGGCGCTGATGGAGGCGGTGATGCTGCTCACCGCCGAGGGCGGGCCGGATATGGCGGCGATGGCCACGCTGGTCGCCCGTTTCGCGCCGGAGCCAAGGGCGGACTATGTGCATGCCGATATGGTGGACCTGCTCGAACTGATGACCATGCTGGTGCAGGTGGTGGCCGCCGCGCCCGGGGGCGAGCGGCCGGAGGTGGCGGCGCTGGAGATCCCCGCGCCGCTGCTCGATTTCGACACCATGTCGCAGGATGGCTACGGGCGGCGGCTGATTGCGGCGCTTCGGCTCGATCTGGCGCGGATGCTGGAGGCGGAGGGCAAGGCAGAGGCGGCGCAGGCGCATTACAGTGCGGTGCGCTTGCAGGTGGATGCGACGCTGGGCGAGTTGGCAGTGGCGCTGGCGGGGCTGTCGCGCGTGGGCGGCGAGCGGCCAGAGATCCTCACCAGCTTTGCCTATGCCGCAGCGCAGGTGGCGCGGGGGCAGGTGGAAGCTGTGCCCTCGCGGATGAGCGCGGAGGCGCGGCGCCAGCAGGAGGCTTATGCGGCGCTCTTCGAGGGCGGGGTCGATGCGATCTACGACCGGATGGAGGCCGACCCGCCGATGGGGCCGATGGGGGCCGCGCATGTGACCGACTTTGTGCAGAGCGGGCCTTACGTGTTCCCGTGGCGGGAGGCGGATGGTTATGTGCCGCTGGAGGCGGGCCGGTTCTGGGTGGACCGATTGGAGGAGGCCTTCGGGATGATGCAATCGGCCCGGCAGAGCGCGGCGGGCCGGGCGATCGAGGCGATGACGGCGCGGCTTGCGGCGGGGGGCGGCGAGGTAGGCCGGCTGCTGCGGCAGCGGGATGCGGCGCTGGTGCGGCGCGATGCGCTGGTGGCGCGCGGGCCTGCGGGGCAGGCGGAGGTCGCTGCAGTGGATGCCGAGCTGGACCAGATCGAGGCGGCGCTGGCCGAAGCCGCACCGGAGTGGCAGGCCGCCGCCGCGCCGGAGCCGCTTGGGTTGGAGGAAGCGCGAGACTTGCTGGACGAGGGCGAGGCGCTGCTGGTGCAGTTGCAGACGGCGCGGGGCTTTCATGTGTTTATCGTGACGCCGGATGTGGTGGTCTGGCAGCGAAGTGACTTTAGCGCGGGTGAGATCGGCGAGGGGGTGCGGCGGCTGCGGCGGGCGCTGGACCCGTCCGGCCCGCAGAGGGCTGCGGTGGCGCTGAAGGCGGCAGAGGCGGCGCCGGAGGTGTTTGACCGGGCGTTGGCGCAGCGGTTGCATGGGGCGGCGCTGGGGGCGGCGGTAGGGTTCGTGCCCGAGGAGACGGTGATCTTTGCGGTGCCGGATGGGGCGTTTCAGGCCTTGCCGCTCGGTGTGCTCTTGGCCTCGCCTGCGGGCGAGGGGGACAGCTGGGGCGAGATGGATTGGGCGATCCGCCACCACGCCTTTGCGACGCTGCCGCTGCCTGCCTCGCTCCGGGCGCTGAGGGACGGGGCGGGGGCGAGCGCGGGGGAACTGGCGTTTCTGGGCCTCGCGGACCCTGCTTTCGGGGCGGCGCAGGCCGGGCTGAGCCTGCCGCGGCTGCCGGAGACGGTAGGCGAGGTGGAGGCGTTGAATGGCGCGGTGGCAGGCGGCGTGGGGCGGCTGGTGACGGGCGAGGCGGTGCAGGAGGCGGCGCTGGTGGCGGAGATACCGCTGGGTGCGGCGCGGGTGATCGCCTTTGCCACCCACGGGCTGCTGGGCGGCGAGGCAGCGGGGTTGACCGAGCCTGCGCTGGCGCTGGCCGCGCCCCAGGGCGGCGGCGACGGGCTGCTCTCGGCCAGTGAAATCGCGCTGCTGGAGCTGGATGCCGACTGGGTGGTGCTCTCGGCCTGCAACACGGCGCTGGGGCCGGGCGGCGAGGGGGCAGAGGGGCTCTCGGGGCTTGCGCGGGCCTTCCTTTATGCGGGCGCACGGCGGCTGCTGGTGAGCCATTGGGCGGTGGACTCACTGGCCACGGTGGAGCTGACGACAGGGATGTTCGACGCGATGGCGGAGGCGCAGCTGGGGCCGGCGGCGGGGGCTCGGGCGCTGAGGGCGGCGATGCTGGGGATGATCGATCAGCCTGCCCGCCCGCGCTATGCGCATCCGGCGGCATGGGCGCCGTTTGTGACCGTGGGCGGCTAGGAGGGGGCGGGAGGGGCCTTGGGAAAGGCCGCTCCCCTTGGTGTAAGTTCAGGCGTGCTCAGGGTCCAGCGTGGTGGCCCAGAGTTCGGTGTTGGCGCGGTCCATCAGGCGGACGGTGAGCTGCTCGGTCGCGCCGTCGATCTCGACCAGACCGAAGAATTGCAGACCGGCGGAGGGCGGCAGGTTGGCCTGCCCGGCCTCGGGGGCCTTCACGTAGCGGACCTCGGGGCCGAAGGTCATATCCAGATCGTTCGGGCCGAAGGTGCCGGCGTGGATAGGCCCGGAAACGAACTCCCAGAACGGAGCGAAGTCCTGAAACTGGGCGCGGTCGGGCGAGTAGTGGTGCGCGGCGGTGTAATGCACGTCGGCGGTGAGCCAGACGGTATTGCGGATCTCGGCCGCCTT
Source organism: Oceanicola sp. (assembly GCA_017792405.1). Lineage (GTDB taxonomy): Bacteria > Pseudomonadota > Alphaproteobacteria > Rhodobacterales > Rhodobacteraceae > Vannielia. Next base: position 1,818,947 of record CP051231.1, on the reverse strand, counting down.
GATGAAGCGCAGCAGCCCGGCGATCTCCAGCTCGCGGCCCTTGGCGGGGCCGTTGTTGCCATTGGCGACCGCCTCGGCGCCGCCGCCGACGACGAGGCCGATGGGCATGTCGGAGGCGATGACCTTCCATGTGGCGCGGCTGTTCGTCAGTTCACGCTTGAGCCACGCCATTTGTTCGGCGCCGAGGATGCGGCTCTCGTCCGTCAGTTCCTCCTGCATGTTGTCGGAGTTCGGGCCGCGATAGCTGCGCAGGTCGAGGAAGAAGATGTCGAGCATCGGACCGTAGCTGATCTTGCGATAGACGCGGCCCGGCTCGGCGGGGGTGTAGCGGATCGGGGCCATCTCGTGGAAGGCCTGAGCAGCGCGGGCGGCGAGGACGTGGATGTTCTTCTCCGAATAGCGCTCGTCTTCCATGATCGAGCGGGAGGAGGACCAGTTGTTGATCACCTCATGGTCATCCCATTGGAATAAGGTGGGCACCTCGGCGTTGAGGGCCAGCACGTGCTCGTCCATCATGTTGTAGAGCCATTGGCCGCGATATTCGTCAAGGGTTTCGGCGACCTTGCGCTTGGCGTCGGTGTTGACCGTGTTGCGCCAGATCACGGCGCCGCTCTCGTCGGTCACCTCATCTTCCAGCGGGCCGTCGGCATAGATGGTGTCGCCGGAGTGCAGGAAGAAGTCGGGCTGGTGCGAGGCCATGGTGCGGTAGCAGGCCATGCCCTCCTCGTCGATGCCCCAGCCCTGACCGGCGGTGTCGCCGGACCATGCGAACTTGACCGAACGGCGGGAGCCGGGGGCTGTGCGGAAGCGGCCCACTAGAGGCTCGGAGGTGGCGTTGACATCGGAGAGGTCCATCGCGGTGAAGCGGTAGAAGATGTCTTGGTCGGAGGGCAGGCCCTCCACCAGGCGCTTGATCGCCATGTCGGAGCCGGGCAGGGCGTTCATCGGGGCGAGCTGGCGGGCGTTGGAGAAGCTCTCGGTAGTGGCGACTTCCATCATCACCTTGGCGGGGCGGTCGGTGCGGGTCCAGATCATGCCGGACGACGCATCGACATCGCCCGATTGCACGCCGTGGGTGAAGACCGGGCGCGATTGGGCCCGCGAGATGGCGGGCATGGCGAGGGTGGTTGCGAGGGCGGAGCCGCCGATGAGAAGGTTGCGGCGGGAAAGGCCTTTGAGTTGGGTCATGTCTGTCCTCTTGCGGGCGTGAATGTGCTGGCTGGCGCGCGCCGGGCGCGGTGCGGGCAAGCTCTGCCGGGCGGGTGACAGGCGCGTTACTCCGGGCTCACAGTTTCATGACGATGCCCGCTTTGGGCGGATGGGCGCCGGGCGCGGCCGGGCGGGCAAGCGGCGCCCGCGTGAATCGCCTTGCAACCCTGCCCTCGGCCACCTAAAAGGCGCCTGATTTATCACCCCCTCGGCACCGAGGGGGTTGCGGTGCTTATACGAAGAAGGAAGCAGGAATGCAGGTCACCGAGACCCAGAACGAAGGCCTCAAGCGCGGCTACGAGATCACCATTCCGGCCGGTGAGCTGGACGAGAAGGTGAGCGGCAAGCTGGAAGAAGCCCGCCCTGACATCGAGATGAAGGGTTTCCGCAAGGGCAAGGTGCCGATGGCCCTGCTGAAAAAGCAGTTCGGCCCGCGCCTGTTGGGCGAAGCCATGCAGGAAGCCATCGACGGCGCCATGGCCAAGCACTTTGAAGACAGCGGCGACCGCCCGGCGATGCAGCCCGAGGTCAAGATGACCAACGAGGACTGGAAAGAGGGCGACGATGTTGTCGTTTCCATGTCTTACGAGGCGCTGCCGGAGATCCCTGAGGTGGACCTCAAGCAGGTGAAACTCGAGAAGCTCGTGGTGAAGGCCGACGACGCCGCCGTGACCGAGGCGCTGGAAGGGCTGGCCGAGCAGGCAAAGACCTTCGAGACCAAGAAGGGCGCGGCCAAGGACGGTGACCAGGTGGTCATGGACTTCCTCGGCAAGGTCGACGGCGAAGCCTTTGAGGGCGGCGCGGCGGAAGACTTTCCGCTGGTGCTCGGCTCGGGCCAGTTCATCCCCGGCTTCGAAGAGCAGCTGGTTGGCGTGAAGGCCGGTGACGAGAAGAACGTGGAAGTGAGCTTCCCCGAGGAGTACCAGGCCGAGCATCTGGCCGGGAAGGCCGCTGTCTTCGAGTGCAAGATCAAGGAAGTGAAGAAGCCCGCCAAGGCCAAGCTCGACGACGAGCTGGCCAAGCAGTTCGGTGCCGAGGATCTCGAGGCGCTGAAGGGCCAGATCACCGAGCGTCTGGAAGCCGAGTATGCCGGTGCCTCGCGCGCTGTCATGAAGCGTGGCCTGCTGGACGAGCTGGACAAGCTGGTGAGCTTCGAGCTGCCGCCGACCTTGCTGGACGCCGAGGCCGGCCAGATTGCCCACCAGCTGTGGCATGAGGACAACCCCGAGGTGGAAGGTCACGATCACCCGGAGATCGAGACCACCGAAGAGCACAAGACTCTTGCCGCGCGCCGCGTGCGCCTTGGCCTTCTGCTCGCCGAGATGGGTCAGAAGAACAGCATCGAGGTGTCTGACGCCGAGATGACCCAGGCGATCATGGCGCAGGCCCGGCAATACCCCGGCCAGGAGCGCGAGTTCTTCGAATTCGTGAAGAACAACGCCCAGGTGCAGCAGCAGATGCGCGCCCCGCTGTTCGAGGACAAGGTCGTGGATTATATCTTCGAGCTGGCCGATGTGAGCGAGAAGGAAGTCAGCAAGGACGAGCTGAAAGAGGCCGTGGACAAGCTCGAAGACGAGTGAGGTTTGCCTTGCATGGAATTGGAAAGGGCCGCCCATTGGGGCGGCCCTTTTGCTTTTGGAGCGATGGATGGATTTCTTTGAGCAGCTGACCGGCTTCGCGGAGCGCGGGCCGGAGAGTGTGCGGGAGAACCTCGTGGCGGAGGACGGCATACTGCGCAGCCGGATGAATGGGCGTGTGATGCGGCCGGGCGTTCTGGAGCGGGTGACAAGCGCGGCGCTGGAGCCGGTGCCGGAGCGGGGGGCATCGCGGTTTTCACAGGTGGTGGAGGATGCGCAGGCGCTGCATCTGGCGCACCCCGGCGCACTGTTTCAGGTGGCCTCGCAGTTCAACCTGCTGGAGATGATCGGGCCGGATGTGACGCCAGCGATGGGGATCACGCGCTATGCGGGCGACCCGACACAGGGGCCGGCCTGTGCCATTGCCTGCGCGGCGGGCACGATCTGGCGTAACTACTTTGCGGAGCATGACGGCTATGTCGGGCAATGCGAGCGGCAGATTGATTGTCTTGCGCCGCTCGGGCGTACTTTGGGCAATGACTGGGGCACGCTCTGGGAGATGCGCAACGGATACGCGCTGCCCCATCCCGGCGGGCTGGAGGAGGTGCAGGAGAAGCTACGGGGCCGGTTTGATGACTATCGCGGGCTGCTGGAGGTGGGCTTGCAGCGGGGCACCGAGGTGACGCTGGAGGGCGGCGGGCATGATGTGCATCAGGTCTATTGCTCGGCCCTGCCGGTGGCCTATGGCGGCGAGGGAGAATGGCAGCTCTTCGCCCGGCTGGTGCTGGAAGAAGCCTATGAGATCACGCTCGGGCTGGCCGCACGGCTCGAGGTGCCGGTGTTCCTGACGCTGCTGGGCGGCGGCGCCTTTGGCAACGAGAAGTGGTGGATACTGGAGGCGATGGGGCGGGCGATGCGGATGTATCGGAACGCCGGGCTCGACGTGCGGGTGGTGAGCTACCGGGCGGAGGATGCCGAGGTGGCCGGGCTGATCGAGAGTCTGGGGTAGCGGGCGCCAGCGGGTCAGGCAGGCCGGCGGGGCGGGTCGATCAGGTCGTAGAGCCAATTGAAGGCGAAGGCATAGACCAGGTAGAAGAGCGCGAAGGCGATATCCATCTGCAGCGCCTGCCAGAGCGACACCCCGAGATACCAGGCGATGAAGGGCAGGAGCGCCAGCAGCAGGCCCGCCTCGAAGAGCAGCGCGTGCAGGATGCGCAGCGGCAGGCTTTTGGCCGTGTGGCCTTGCAGGCGCAGCAGCGCGTGGTCGAAGCCGAGGTTGTAGAGGTAGTTCCAGACCGTCGCCAGCGTGGCGCCGACCACGGCGACAACGCCGCCTTCACCCATGTCGATGCCGAAGAGCAGCGAGAAGGCCGGGATGACGATGGCGAGGCCGATCAGCTCGAAGCTGAGGGCGTGGATGATCCGGGATCTGGTGCTGCGCATGGGGTGGCCCTTTCGATGTCTGCGGGCCGTCCCGAATGCGTGGCTTGATGGCCGGAGGTCGTCCTCCTCGATGGCCTTCACCTATGCCATCTGGCCGGAAATGCAAGCGCCCGCGCTTGGGCGGCGCGGGCGCTGTGTTTGGGGGCGGGCAGGAACTGCCCGTATGGCTCAGAGCGTGATGCGGAAGGCGGCGAAGCCGTCGGCGCCGTCACCTGCGGGTTCGATGGTGACGCCTTCGACCGAGGCCGCGTAATCGGCGGCTTTGGGGCCGGTCTCGAAGATCACGGTGGTGCCTTCTAGGGGGGCGAAGGTCCAGTTGGCATCGGCGGCGGGGGAGATCTCGCCCTTGTCGACGATGTAGCGCACGATCACGTCGCGGTTGGTGTCGGGGCCTTCGAAGATCACGGTGGAGCCATCGGCACCGGGGAAGCTGCCGCCGCCGGAGGCGCGGTAGTTGTTGGTGGCGACAACGAACTTTTGCTCGGGATCAATGGGTGCGCCGTTGAACTGAAGGTTCACGATGCGGTTGGCCTCTGGGTTCAACGGCTCGCCCTTGGGGCCGTACTTCGACGGCTGGCTGAGGTCGATCTGGTAGGTGACGCCATCCATGATGTCGAAGTTGTAAGAGGGGAAATCGGGGTTGAGCAGCACGGCGTCCTGGCTGCCCGGCTCGATCTGGTTGAACATGCCTGCGGAGCGCTCCAGCCAGTCTTTCACCTGAGCGCCGGTGATGGCCACGGCGCGGACGGTGTTGGGGTAGAGGTAGAGGTCGGCCACGTTCTTGATGGCCACGGCGCCGGGGGCGACATCGGTGTAATACTCGGGGCCGCCACGGCCACCGGCCTTGAAGGGGGCGGCGGCGGAGAGGATGGGCAAGCCCTCCCACTCGGTGCCTTGCATCATCTGCTCGATATACCAGGTCTGGGCGTTGCTCACGATCTGCACAGAGGGGTCATCGGCCACCAGCGCGAAGTAGCTGTGGAGTGGGACGGCGGTGGTGCCGACGGCGCGGCGGACGTATTCGAGCGTGGCCTCGTGCTCGGCTTTCACGCTCTCCAGCACGGCGGCGTCATCCTCCACCAGCGCGGTGATCGAGCGGTCTTCGTTGCGCTTGGAGATTGGCCGGGCCTCGGAGCTGTGGCCGGTGACGCGCCAGGAGGAGCCGTCTTTCTCCAGCATCAGGTCGATGAGGCCGAGGTGGCTGCCCCAGAAACCGGCCATGGCGGCGGGTTTGCCGTGGATGGTGCCGGCCTCGGCGTCGACGCCCGCGAAATCGGCGTAGTTGGAAGAGGGGAAGACGAGGTGGCTGTGGCCGGTGAGGATACAGTCGATCCCGTCGACGGTGGCGAGGGGGACGGAGGCGTTTTCCATCATCTCAGACTCGTCCGCCGAGCCGATGCCGGAGTGAGAGAGGGCGATGACGATGTCGGCGCCTTTCTCCTTCATCTCGGGCACAAGGGCGCGGGCGGTGGCGACGATGTCGCGGGCCTCGACGTTGCCTTCAAGATGCTTGCGATCCCAGTTCATCACTTGGGGCGGGACGAAGCCGATGATGCCGATCTTGATCGGGTGGGCCTCGCCCGCGCCATCGGTGATCTCGCGGTCGAGGATGACGTAGGGCTCCAGCAGGGTTTCGGTGCTGCCGGGCTTCACGATGTTGGCGCAGACCACCGGGAAGCCGGAGCCGGCGAGGGCTTTGGTGAGGAACTCGAGGCCGTAGTTGAACTCGTGGTTGCCCAACGTGCTGGCCTCGATGCCGACGGTGTTCATGGCGGTGATGACAGGGTGGCTGTCGCCCTCCTTCATGCCGCGCTCATAGGCGATGTAATCGCCCATCGGGTTGCCCTGCAGGAAGTCGCCGTTGTCGAGCAACAGGGAGTTGGTGGCCTCGGCGCGGATCTCGTTCACGATGGAGGCGGTGCGGGAGAGGCCCAGCGTGTCGACCTCGCGGTCAGCGTAATAGTCGTAGGGGTAGACGTGGACGTGCAGATCGGTGGTTTCCATCACCCGGAGGTGGGCCTGACCGGCGGCGGCGCGGAGCGAAAAGGGGTGCAGCGCGATGAGGCTGCCTGCGGCGGTGGAGGCGAGAAAGCTGCGGCGGGACAGGGTGATGGGCATGGGGGCGGTCCTCTCTGTTGTGCGTTGCCGCCGGTGTGCCGCGGCCTTGTAACGCGGGTGTGTCAGGTTCTGAGACCTGTTTCGTATAGCAGGCCGAGGCGCTTGGCCTCGTAATAATAGCCGCGGGCGTACCAGCCGATCGCCTCGTCGATATCGCCGCCGGAGACGAGCCAGGCGCCTTTGAGGTACTTGCCCGCGTATTTCAGGTTGGTTTCGGCATCGAGCAACTCGGAGGGCGGGCCGCGGTGGCCCATGGTGCGGGCGGTTTGGGGCAGGATCTGCATCAGGCCGTAGTAGGGGCCGTTGCGCGCGCGCGGATTGTGGGTGCTTTCGCGGATGCAGACCCGGTGGATCAGCTCGCGGGGGATGTCGTGGATCGCCGCGTATTTGTTGATCAGCGCCCGCAGCTCCGGCGTTTCTTGCGGGTAGAGCGGCGGGTCGAAGGCCTCACGGCTGGCAGGTTCGGGGCTGCCACCGACGCAGGCGGCGAGCGGCAGGGCGGCAAGGCAGGCGATAAAGGCGCGGCGAGTCGTCATCCGGCGAGGGTGGCAGGATGGCGGCGGCTTGGCGAGAGGCAGCGGGGCGACAGGGGGGATATTTGCCGACCTTGGCGGAGCGGATGCCGCATTTCTGCCCCAATTCGAATGCTGGGATGGCTCAACAAACGACTCGCATAAGGGGAGCAGGCATATGGGGCAGCACGGCACGGTTGAGGGTTTCTTCCGCGATAATCCGGAGGACAGCGGTGCGTGCCTTGCAGAGTGGCTGGTCGGTCAGAGCCAGGAGGTTTGGGCCCATGTGATCCGCGGTTTGGAAGGGCAGGGGCACACGCCGGAGGGCCGTGCACTGGAATGGATGGTGGGCCGCCGGGAGCTGGATCGCTCTAACGCGGTGCGGCTGTTCTGGAGCCTGTTCGACGCGGAGGTCTGGATGGGCACGCGTGAGGATGCGCGGCTGGCGGCGGCGATGGAGCGCTTGGTGGAGCGGTTCGAGGCCGGATTTTACACGGTGCAGGCGCTCGAGATTACGCGGGCGGAGGCCTTTTGCTTTCGGCACCGGCTGCGCCGGGTGGTGCGCCGTGCTCGGCATGAGGGATGGCAGGAGGGTGCGGCGGTGTGTGCGGTACCGGAGGCCTTTGTGCGGCCGATGAGGGGGTTGCCGGTGGCGGAACAGCCCGGCCTGCACCCCTCGCGGAGCCTGACGGGCGAGGCGCGGCGGGTGGCGGAGGCCCTGGGCGCAGGGCTGCTGGCTGCAGGGCGCGGGGTGATGGCCGCGCGGAGGCGAGAGGCGTGGCGCGGCTGGTGCAAGCTGCGGACGCTTCAGGGCTTTGGCGTGACCATGCTGGCCGCGATGGGCGCCGGGAGCTGGATGTTTCTGACGCAGGACATGCGGCAGATGCTGGCGATGGTGGGGTACTGAGTTTCAGGCACGGAGCGTCTGCCATTGTGGGCAGATTGGCCACTTTTCACGGAATTTGACCGCAGTCATGTTCTGATCGCTGCAAAGAAAAAGGCCGCCCCGGATGGAGCGGCCTTTCTGCGTTTCTTGCCTGTAGAAAACTCAGTTGTTTTCTTCGTCGTCGCCTTCGGACTCTTCCACCGCTTCGGCAGCGGGGGAGGGCTCGTCACCGAAGTCTTCGTTGGCGGCCTGACCGATATCGTCGAAGAGTTCGGAGATTTCGAACTCGGCAGCGGCTTCTTCCTCGGCGGCGAGTTCCTGAATGGACTTGCCGGAGGCCTGAAGCTCGGCCTCTTCTTCGGAGCGGGCCACGTTGAGCGTGATGGAGACTTCCACCTCGGGGTGAAGCACCACGTGCACGGTGTGCAGGCCAAGCTCTTTGATCGGCGCGGCGAGCGCGACCTGACGCTTGTCGACCGTGTAACCGGCGGCGGTGGCGGCATCGGCGGCGTCACGCGGGGTGACGGAGCCGTAGAGCGAACCGGCGTCGGAGGCGGAGCGAATCACGATGAAGGTCTCGCCGTCGAGCTTGGCGCCGAGGGCGTCGGCCTCTTTCTTGGTCTCGAGGTTGCGGGCCTCGAGCTGGGCCTTCTCGTTTTCAAAGCGGGCGATGTTGTCTTCGTTGGCACGCAGCGCCTTGCCCTGCGGGAGCAGGTAGTTGCGAGCGTAGCCTTCTTTGACGTTCACCACTTCGCCCATCTGGCCGAGCTTGGCGACGCGTTCGAGCAGGATGATTTCCATGTCGGTCTCTCCTTACTTCACGGCGTAGGGCAGCAGGGCGAGGAAGCGGGCGCGCTTGATGGCGCGGGCCAGTTCACGCTGCTTCTTGGCCGAGACTGCGGTGATGCGGGAGGGCACGATCTTGCCGCGCTCGGAGATGTAGCGCTGAAGCAGACGGGTGTCCTTGTAGTCGATGGCGGGCGCGTTCTCACCGGAGAACGGGCAGACCTTGCGACGGCGGAAAAACGGTTTGGTAGCCATAGCTTACTGTCCTTTTCTCAGGTTGAGGATCAACGGCGCTCGCGGCGCGGCTCGCGCTCGTCACGCTTTTGCATCTGCACGGAGGGGCCCTCGGCGTGCTCGTCGACCTTGATGGTCAGGACGCGCATCACATCGTCATGCAGGCGCATCAGGCGCTCCATTTCCTGCACGGCAGGCGCGGGGGCCTCAGTGCGCAGGAAGGCGTAGTGCCCCTTGCGGTTCTTGTTGATCTTGTAGGCCATGGTCTTCACGCCCCAGTACTCGTGTTCGACGACCTTGCCGCCGTTGTCACCGAGGACGGAGGAGAAGTGTTCGATCAGGCCTTCGGCCTGGGCGCCGGAGAGATCCTGGCGCGAAATGAAGACATGCTCGTAGAGCGGCATGCGGCAGTTCCTTTTGTTTCGAGCGGGCTTCAAAGCCGGGCCGTTGCACTCTTCGCGGCCCGGGCACGAGTGGCTCCGCTGTGGATAGGTTTGCGAAGAGATGGGGCCTTTTACACGAGCGCAGGCAGGTTGCAAGCCTTGTGGGCGGTGCGGGCGCGGGGCGGGGCTGTTGCGCAAAGGACTCGGGGGGAGGGGAATGCGGCGTGGCCGATGAGATTCTGTCTTAATTTCGTCGGGTTAGGCGGCAAGATGGGTGCAAACGGGCGGAAAGCCCGGAGCAGGTACAACACAGAGGCAGGCAGAGCGATGGCGTCGATCGAGATGCATTCGACACGCGAGGGATTGCGGATCACCGAACGGCTCGGGGGCTATGTGCTCTCGGAAGATGGCGAGATTGCCGCCGGGCAGCCGATGGGGCGCCTGTTGGGCGTGAGCCTGATCGTGGCCGGGCTGGGCCTTTTGGCGGTGCCGATGGCGGTTGGGCTGCTGACCAAGTTGGTGATCGGCGTGGTGCTGATCGTCGCGGGCGGAATTATTGCCGTGCGGGCAAGCCGCGCTCCGCGGATGGAACTGGATGTAGACCTCGAGAAACGCCTGCTGCGGCGCCGGAGGCTGACCGCCTCGGGGCAGGCGCAGCTTGTGGCGCAGTGGAGCTTTGACTCGATCTCGGGGATCGACGTGGAGGGCGATGCCGGGCGCGGGGCACTGTTCGTGCAGTCCGCCGGGCGGAAAGGGGCGGTTCTGCGGGGCGCGCCGGATGCGCTGCGGGAGGCTGCGCGGCGGATTGGCAGCGACCTGTTGCGGGGCCGTCAGGCGGGCTGAGGGCGCTCACGCCGACGGCGTTCACAAGACACAAATTCGTTACATGATGCACAGTCTGCGCGGGATGCCACAGGCTCTGTGCGGTGATGCGCGTTGCCTTCTGCGCTGCGGCATCAGATGTGTCTGGGGAGAGATACACTCCTGAAAGGACACCAACGTGTTGAAATCCCACTTCCTTGGCGCTGCTGTCGCCGTTGCTACCACCGCCCCGCTCTTTGCCGAGACCGAAAAATACGCGCTCGACGCCAGCCACAGCCAGATCGTATTCACCTACGACCACTTCGGCTTCTCGACCACGACCTCCATGTTCTCCGGTTTTGATGGCGAAATCATGTGGGACAAGGAAGACCCGGCGGCCTCCAGCGTGACCGTGAGCTTCCCTGAAGCCAGCCTGATCACCGGCTGGGACGAGCGCACCCAGCACTTCATGAGCGGTGACTTCTTTGGCGCCGATGCGGGTGAGGACGTGAGCTTTGCCTCCACCGGGATCGAAGTGACCGGCGAGGATACTGCGCTGATCACCGGCGATCTGACGATCAACGGCGTGACCAAGGAAGTCGTGCTGGACGCCAAGCTGAACGGCCAGACCGACAGCCACCCGATGGCCGGTGTGCCGTGGGCGGGCTTCAGCGCTACCACCACGCTGGTGCGCAGCGACTTCAACCTCGGCGCTTTCGCCCCGATGGTGAGCGATGAGGTTGCCGTTGAGATCTCGATTGAGGCCGGCAAGGCCGAGTGATCCCGCGGGATTGAATGCGAAGGGCCGCCGGAGTGATCCGGCGGCCCTTTTTTGTTTGGTAGGGCAAGATGCGTCCCGCGCGTGGGTTGGTGCGACGGGCGCCGCCTTACCGGGTTGCGGTGATCTCGATGGATATTTCGACGGGGAAGGCGAGGGAGCCTTCATCTGTCATGCCGTCACCCACGTGGAAGGTGCGGCGGTCAAGCGTGGTGCTACCGGAGGCGGTGGCGGTATCGCCCTCGATGGTGAGGGTGAAGGGCAGCGGCACGGAGGCGGCGTGGCCTTTGATCGTCAGGGTGCCATCGACGGTAAGGGTGCCATCGTCGGCCTCGACGATGGGGCCGGAGTAGGTGGCGGTGGGGTGCTGGGCGCTGTCGAAATAGTCCGGCCCTTGGGCCTGGGCGGCGACGGAGCCGAGGGTGAGGGTCGCAATATCTATGGTGACATCGGCCTGGCCCTTTTGCGGGCCGGCGGCCTCGGGATCATAGGCGATGGTGGCGGTGAAGTCGGGGAAGCTGCCCGAGACGGCGCTGCCCATCTGGGTGATAGAAAGGCCGATGGTGCCGGATTGGACGGTCCAGAGGGGCCCTTCGGCGGGAGTTTCGGCTGTTGCGGGTGCCTCGGTTGTGACCTCTGCGGCGGCAACGGGTGCCTGGCTCTGCTCTTCGCCGGTGACGAAGGGGAAGACCAGGGCGGCGGCGAGAACGGCGGTGGCGAGCAGGGCGGGCAGGGCACCGTGGCCGCGGTTCTCGGGCGGGGTCGGCGGTCTTTTGCGGCTGAACCACATGCGGGCGAGGGTGCCATCCCGGTCGATGACGGTGTGCTTGAGGGCGCCCGCGATGTGAAGCCCGACCGCGCCGAGGATGACCCATGTGAGCGCCACGTGCATATGGGCGAAGGCGACGGCGAGAGGCACGTCTTTCGGGATGAAGGGCAGGTCTTGGCCAAAGGGCCAGAGGATGGGGGCGTAGCCCTCGGAGGCGGCGTGCTCGATCCAGCCGGTCATCGGCAGGGCAATGATGGAGCCGTAGAGCAGCCAGTGGATGGTGGAGGCGGCGAGGCTCTCGACCCGGTTTTCACCAAGGTGGCGCGGGTGGGGCTGGGTCAGGGTCCAGACGATGCGGGCGAGCGCGATGAAGAACAGCGCGACGCCGAGGGTTTTGTGCAGGGAGAAGAGGAGCCACTTGGTATCGAAGGCCTCCTGGGTATCGTAGGGCCACGAATTGGCGAACCATCCCAGCGGCCAGAGGGCGAGGACGAGGAGGGCGGTGATCCAGTGGAAGCTCTTGGCGATGGTGCCGTAGCTGGAAGAAGTATTGGCGAGGGGCATCAGGTGTCTCCGGTTGTTGGGCGCGAAGATACGCATGTGCGGAGCCGGAGAGTAGGGGCGGTATGCGAAGGCCGGTTGTGCGCGCAGGCACAGAATAAACCGGCGACCCGGCGCGTAAGTGCTCTGGCGCAGGAGGTGGGGGCCATGCTTGTCGTGCGGGGCGCGACAGGCTAGGACGGGCCAAACAACCATGGAGGGGGCGATGAGGGCGTTCGTATTTCCCGGTCAGGGCGCGCAGGTGATCGGCATGGGCAAGGCGCTGGCCGAAGCATACCCGGCATCGGCAGCTGTTTTCGAAGAGGTGGACGAGGCGCTGGGAGAGAAGCTCTCGGCGCTGATCTGGGAAGGTGAAGCAGAGGAGCTGACGCTCACCGCCAATGCCCAGCCCGCGCTGATGGCGACCTCGATGGCCGCGATGCGGGCGCTGGAAGCCGAAGGCGTGCAGGTGACGGCGGCGAAGTATGTGGCCGGGCACAGCCTAGGCGAATACTCGGCGCTTTGCGCGGCGGGCTGCCTGACATTGGCCGACACGGCCCGGCTGCTGCGCACGCGCGGCAAGGCGATGCAAGCGGCGGTGCCGGTGGGCGAGGGCGCGATGGCTGCGATCCTCGGGCTGGACTTTGACGCGGTGGAAGCTGTTGCGAAGGACGCGAGCGAGAACGGCGTTTGCCAGGCGGCGAATGACAACGACCCGTCGCAGGTGGTCATCTCGGGCACCAAGGCCTGCGTTGAGGCGGCCTGCGAGATCGCCAAGGAGCGGGGCGCCAAGCGGGCGATGCTGCTGCCGGTCTCGGCGCCGTTCCACAGTGAGTTGATGGGGCCTGCCGCAGAGGTCATGGCGCGGGCGCTTGCCGAAGTGGACATGGATAACCCCAAGGTGCCGCTGGTGACGAATGTGCTGGCCCATGCCACGAGCAACCCGACGACGATCCGCTCGCTGCTGGTCGAGCAGGTGACGGGCCGGGTGCGCTGGCGCGAATCCGTGCAGTTCATGGCCCATGAGGGTGTGACGGAGATCTGGGAGATCGGCGCGGGCAAGGCGCTTAGTGGCATGATCCGCCGGATCGACAAGGAAGTGGCGACCCGCGCTGTGGGCACGCCCGATGAGGTAAAGGCGGCGGTCGCGTCGCTGAACGAGGAGTAGGCAGGAATGTTTGATCTGACAGGGAAATGCGCCCTTGTAACGGGCGCATCGGGCGGTATTGGCGGCGAGATCGCCAAGGCGCTGCATGCAGCGGGTGCGACGGTGGGGCTGAGCGGCACCCGTGAGGAGCCGCTGAAGGCTTTGGCCGCCGAACTGGGCGAACGGGCCCATGTGCTGCCGTGCAACCTTGGCGATGCGGATGCGGTGAACGCGCTGCCGAAGCAGGCGATCGAGGCGATGGGCGGGCTGGATATTCTGGTCAACAACGCCGGTGTCACGCGGGACAACATCTTCATGCGGATGAGCGAGGAAGAGTGGGCGCAGGTGATCGAGGTTAACCTCACCGCCGCCTTCCGCCTGTGCAAAGGCGTGCTGCGGGGCATGATGAAGAACCGCTGGGGCCGGATCATCAACGTGTCTTCGGTCGTTGGCGCCACCGGCAACCCGGGGCAGGGCAACTATGCCGCCTCCAAGGCCGGCCTTGTCGGCATGAGCAAGAGCCTTGCCTATGAGGTGGCCAGCCGGAACATCACGGTGAACTGCATCGCGCCGGGGTTCATCACCACCGCCATGACCGACAAGCTCAACGATGAGCAGAAAGGCGCGATCATGGGGCAGATCCCGGCGGGCCGGATGGGCGATGCGGCGGAAATCGCCGCGGCTGCGCTATATCTTGCCAGTAACGAGGCTGGTTACACTACAGGAACCACCTTGCACGTGAACGGCGGGATGGCCATGATCTGACCCGGAGGGGGCCATTTGGCGCCTCTGGGAAAGCGTTTGCGTCCGCCTGAAACCATGTTATAGGCGGCGCACATTTCGAGCGGCCGGGGGCGAATAGCCCTTGGCAGGCAGGGCCTAGGTGGGGCTTCCACCCGGGGCAAGGGACACCGGAAGGGCGCAAAGGCCCGGAAACACTGACGGAGAAATTTCATGAGCGATATCGCTGATCGGGTCAAAAAGATCGTTGTCGAGCACCTGAGCGTTGAAGAAGCCAAGGTGACCGAGAACGCCTCGTTCATCGACGACCTGGGCGCGGACAGCCTCGACACCGTCGAGCTGGTCATGGCCTTTGAAGAAGAGTTCGGCATCGAGATCCCCGATGACGCCGCCGAGACCATCCAGACCTTCGGCGATGCGGTGAAGTTCATCTCTGAAGCCGCCTGATCCACCGAGGATCGGCAGCAAGCATGAATTCGGCGCCTCCGGGCGCCGTTTTTCATTTGTGGGGGTGTGTTCGTCCGCGGGCGGGATGCCGCGCGGCAGCATTGATCGTGCCTTGCCGCGCCACCACATTACCGTGTAATTGAACCGACCGAGAAGACCGAGAACACCAAGAATGGGGGCCGAGCAGATGGCAGACAGCACGCGGCGTGTCGTGATTACCGGGCTGGGGATGGTTACGCCTCTGGCCTGCGGCGTGGAAGAGACCTGGAGCCGGATTTTGGCGGGCAAGTCGGGGGCGGGGACGATTACCCGGTTCGACGCGAGCCATCTTGCCACCACCTATGCCTGCGAGATCCCGATGGGGGACGGCTCGGACGGCACCTTCAATGCAGATGACTGGATGGAGCCGAAGGACCGCCGCAAGGTGGACGACTTCATTCTCTACGGTGTGGCCGCCGCGATGCAGGCGGTGGAAGATGCAGGCTGGACGCCCGAGGGCGAGGAAGACCGGCTGCGGACCGGCGTGATGATCGGCTCCGGTATCGGCGGGCTGAACTCCATCGCCGATACCGCCGTGCTGCTGAAGGAGCGGGGCCCGCGCCGGGTGAGCCCGTTCTTCATCCCCGGGGCGTTGATCAACCTCGTCAGCGGGCAGGTGAGCATCAAATATGGCTTCAAGGGGCCGAACCATGCAGTGGTGACGGCCTGTTCGACGGGCGCCCATGCGATTGGGGATGCCGCACGGTTGATCCAGTGGGGCGATGCCGATGTGATGGTGGCGGGCGGCACGGAATCGCCGATCAGCGAGATCGGGATTGCCGGGTTCAACGCCTGCAAGGCGCTCTCCACCAAGCGCGGCGATGCGCCCGAAACCGCCAGCCGCCCCTATGACGAAGACCGCGACGGCTTCGTGATGGGCGAGGGTGCGGGCGTTGTGGTGCTGGAGGAATACGAGCACGCCAAGGCGCGGGGCGCGAAGATTTATGCCGAGGTGATCGGTTATGGCCTCTCGGGCGATGCCTATCACATCACCGCGCCGAGCGAGGATGGCGAGGGCGGCTACCGTGCGATGGAAGCGGCGATCAAGCGGGCCGGGATCAGCCCCGAGGATATCGACTACATCAACGCGCATGGCACCTCGACGATGGCCGACACCATCGAACTTGGCGCTGTGGAGCGGATGATGGGAGATGCGGCGGCGAGCAAGGCCACCATGTCTTCGACCAAATCCGCCATTGGCCACCTATTGGGCGCGGCCGGCTCGGTTGAGGCGATCTTTGCGACGCTGGCGATCCGCGATCAGGTGGCGCCGCCGACGATCAACCTCGACAACCCGGCGGTGCAGCCCAAGCTGAACCTCGCGGCCAATGCCAAGCATGAGCGCGAGATCGATGTGGCGCTCTCCAACAGCTTTGGATTCGGCGGCACGAACGCGTGCCTGATCCTGCGGAAAGTCTCTGACTGATGTGGCGTGCATTGGCCTCCAACGGCCTTACGGTGATCATCGTTCTGATGATCTCTCTCGCCGTGGGCGTGACGTGGGCGCAGAAGCAATACACCGGTGAGGGGCCGCTGGCCGAGGCGATCTGCCTTCAGGTGCGGTCTGGCTCGAACATGGGCGTGGTCAGCGACGAGCTGGTTGAGCGCGGCGCTGTCAGCAATGGCATGATCTTCCGGATGGGTGCGGAATACACCGACCGGACCCAGTTGCTGAAGGCAGGCTCCTTTCTGGTGCCGCCCGGTGCCTCGATGCAGGAGATCGTCGACAGCATCACGACGGCGGGCCGCAGCACCTGTGGCACCGAGGTGAACTACCGGATCGGCGTGCTCCGCGCCGAGTTGGTGATGCGCGAGCTGGACCCTGCCACGCAGGAATATGTGGAGGTCGCCAAATACGACCCCGCCGCAGAGGAGGCCCCGGCAGAATATGCAGAGGGCACCGGCGGCTCGGATGTGCGCTTTCGGGTGACGCTGGCCGAGGGCGTGACCAGCTGGCAGGTGGTCGAGAGCCTGAAGGCCTCGGGCTTTCTCGAAGGCGAGGTGGAGGTGCCCGCAGAGGGCAGCCTTGCGCCCGATAGCTACGAGGTGCGCGAGGGGTCTGAGGTGGCCACGCTGATCGAGCGGATGCAGTCGGCGCAGCAGTCGATCCTTGCCGAGGCCTGGGCCGAGCGCGCCGAGGGACTGCCCTATGATAGCCCCGAGGAGGCGCTGGTCATGGCCTCTATCGTGGAGAAGGAAACCGGGGTGGCCGAGGAGCGCGGGCAGGTGGCCAGCGTCTTCGTCAACCGCCTTGAGGTGGGCATGAAGCTGCAGACCGACCCGACGGTGATTTATGGCGTGACGCAGGGCCGGGGCTCACTTGGCCGCGGGCTGCGGCAGAGCGAGCTGCGGGCGCGGACCGATTACAACACCTATGTGATCGACGGCCTTCCGCCGACGCCGATTGCCAACCCCGGGCGCCTCAGCATCGAGGCGGCGCTGAACCCCGAGACCACGCCTTACCTGTTCTTCGTGGCTGATGGCACTGGTGGCCATGCCTTTGCCGAGACGCTGGAAGAGCATAACGAGAACGTGGCGCGCTGGCGCGAGATCGAGGCCGAGCGGGCCGCGAGCGAGCCGGAAGGCAACAACTGACCGGGCTTCGGGCCGCACAGTGCAGAGATTTGCGAGACGATCTTCGGGCGGTGACCTTGACAGGGCGCCGCCCGATGCTTTGATGAGGTGCATTGCACTTACGGATTTATTCTGATGTCTCAACCAGCCGCCCGGATCACGGATACGCATGTCTGCTCGATGTGCCCTGTGCCGCCCGGCCTTCCGATCATCCCGCCCTGCGCGATCACGGTTCTGACCGGCAACCTGCCGCAAGCCCGACTGGGCGACCTTTGTGCCTGCATTGGCCCGCCGCCCGCTGCGATAGATGCCATCGTGTTTGGCTCGCCGACAGTGCTGGTAATGAACCAGCCGGCCGCGCGGATGGGCGACCCGACCGCCAAGGGCGGTGTCATCACCAAGGGCCAGCCCAACGTGCTCATCGGTCTTGCCGGGGCAGGTGGCGCCGGGGGCGGTGCCGGGGCGATGCCGGGCATGAACCCGAGGCCGGTGTGCGTGACGCTTGCCGCAGAGCTGGCCGAGAACCAGACGGCGCAGGATATGGCGGCGATGTCGGCGGCGGCCTATCTCGACGGTGAGGGCGGCGACCTGCCCGCCAATACCCGCCGGGCGACGCAGGCCGATCTGGAGGCGCTTGGCCTGCATGATGGCACCAACGATCTCACCGCGATGCCGGACAGCGACTTCAACGCCGATGTCTTTGTTCATACCAATCCGGTGACGGGCGAAGAGACCTACACCGTGGCCTTTGAGGGCACCACGCCGACCTCGACCGGGGATTGGGGCGCCAACCTTGGCCAGGGCGCGGGCATGCAGACCGAGTACTACCGCCGCGCCAACGAGATCGGGCGCACCGCGAGCGCGGCCCAACCGGGCAAGGTGCGCTACACCGGCCACTCGCTGGGCGGGGGCATGGCCAGCGCGGCAGCGACGGCCTCGGGCGATCCGGCCTATACGTTCAACGCGGCCGGCCTGCATGAGAATACCATGGAAGGCGGCGACCCGAATGCACCCGTGGAGGCCTACTACCTTCGCACCGATCCGCTCAATGCCGCGCAGGACCATAGCTGGAGCCCGATGCCACAGGCCTTCGGCAACCGCCGCGAGATGGAGCCGACCGAGATCTGGTCCGCCAGTGACAGGGTGCCGCGCGAGATGGCGAACCCCGACAACTACGTGCCGGACTTCGTGGAGCAGCCTGCTCTGGATGCCAAGCGGGCGGCGCAGGAAAAAGCCAACCAGCAGCTGCGCTTTCACTCCATCGAGGAGATGCAGCGCTCGCTTGAGGCACAGGAACAGCAGATCCGTCAGGATCAGCAGGACAATGGCTGCACATGAACCGGCGCGGCTGGGCCTTGGGGGCGGCGCTCGCCCTCGCGGTACTCGGCGGCGGGTTGTGGACGGCCCTGCGCTCCGGCGCATTTGAGACTGGAGGGGCGATGAGCACGGTCGATATCGAAGAGAAGGGGCCGGATGGCCTGCCGATCATCCACTGGTGGGTGGAGCGCGAGGAGTTCGCGAAGATCGAGGCACTGCTCGAGGCGGGCGGCGACATCGAGGCGCCCGGCTTCCAGTCTGCCACGCCTTTGCTGAAGGCCGCCGTGGCCGACAGCTGGCCGATGGCGCTGTTTCTGATCGAGCGCGGGGCTTTCATCGGCGCGGTGGACCGGCGCGGCATGACTATGCCCTGGCTGGCGGCGACGAGTCGGGTGAAGGAAGGAAACCCGGATTTTGAAGCGCTGGAAAAGGTGCGGGCTATTCTGAACGAGCGGGGGATGCTCGGGCAGTATTATGAGCCCAACGATGTGAAAAAGCGGATTGCAGAGGGGAATTGGCCCCCGAAATGAAGGGCTTGCGTGCTGCGCCCACCGGCGCGGCGTGCCGAGGGTTAAGAAAACCCTAACGAAACAACCGCTTAGCGCGCGCCCCTCGCCGATTTGGCTTGACTCTGCG
This sequence comes from Oceanicola sp., assembly GCA_017792405.1. GTDB lineage: Bacteria > Pseudomonadota > Alphaproteobacteria > Rhodobacterales > Rhodobacteraceae > Vannielia. The sequence continues at coordinate 1,800,010 of CP051231.1, read as the reverse complement.
AACGCTCTCATCTATAGGTTGTGACACGATGAGAGAGGTGGGCGCGGCAACCCTTGGGGGGTGTGCCGCTTTTTTAATGCCGGCCCTGCGGGACACCGGCCTCTAGCGAGACATGACCATGGATGATCGACCCGACCGCGAGGGCGGGGACGCAGGCGGCGTGCTGTCTGCGGCTGAGCAGCTCGTGGCCGAGGGCGCGGGGGCGCTTTCGGCGGTGATTGGACAGAGCGGGGCAGGGCCGGGGGCGGTTCCGGACGTGGTGCTGGGCGATATCCGGCAGCTGCGGCGCCTGCTCCTTGCAGCCTACCAGGAGAAAGAACGTGTTGCGGAACATCAGAAGCGAGGCGGCGGCGGCACAGGACGGTCCCGTGGTGGCGGCGGACCCGGTGCAGACGGCAGGACCGGCGCGCGGGGAGACGGCGCAGGACGCGTGCTCGACCTCGATGCTGCAAGGGCTGAGATCGGGCGCCGCCTGGCTCGCCTCCGCGACGCTGGAGGAACAGGAGAGCTTTCTGGAGGGGCTGAGTCCTGAGGCGCTGGCGGCGCTGCCGTGGCTCTTCGAGTTCTGGGCGCTGCCGCATCAGCTGGCGCCGGAGGGCGAATGGCGGGCTTGGGTGATCCTCGGCGGGCGTGGCGCGGGCAAGACCCGCGCGGGTGCCGAGTGGGTGCGTTCGCAGGTGGAGGGCGCAGGGCCGTTCGACGAGGGCCGCTGCCGCCGGATGGCGCTGGTGGGCGAGACCATCGACCAGGCGCGCGAGGTGATGGTGTTCGGAGACAGTGGAATTCTGGCGTGTTCGCCACCTGACCGGAGGCCGGAGTGGAAGGCGGGCCGCAAGCAGTTGGAGTGGCCCAATGGCGCGGTGGCGCAGGTGTTCTCGGCCAGCGACCCGGAGGCACTCCGGGGGCCGCAGTTTGATGGTGCATGGGTCGACGAGCTGGCGAAGTGGAAGAAGGCGCAGGAGGCTTGGGACATGCTCCAGTTCGGGCTGCGGCTGGGCGACAGCCCGCGGATGTGCGTGACCACCACTCCGCGCAAGCAGGCTCTGCTGCGCGAGCTGTTGGAGCGACAGAGCACGGTGGTGACCCGCGCCGCGACCGAGGCCAACCGGGCTTGGCTTGCGCCCTCGTTCCTTGAGGAGGTGCAGGCCCGCTATGGTGGCACCTCGCTCGGGCGGCAGGAGTTGGACGGCGAGATGCTGGATGACATCGACGGTGCGCTCTGGCGGCATGATGCCATCGAGGCCGCGCGGCTGCGCGAGGTGCCCGAACTGATGCGTGTGGTCGTGGCGGTGGACCCGCCGGTGACCGGGCACAAGGGATCGGACGCCTGCGGGATCATCGTGGCCGGGCTGGAAGAGGGCAGCGGTGAGCCGAAGGACTGGCGCGCCGTGGTGCTGGAGGATGCAAGCGTCCAGGCGGCCTCGCCGCTGGATTGGGCCAAGGCCGCGCTGGAGGCCGCCGAGCGCCACGGCGCGGAGCGGGTGGTGGCGGAGGTCAACCAGGGCGGCGATCTGGTGGAGACGCTGCTGAGGCAGATTGACCCGACGGTGCCGTTCCGCGCCGTGCGAGCCTCGCGCGGGAAGGTCGCGCGGGCAGAACCCGTGGCGGCACTCTACGAACAGGGCCGAGTGCGGCATCTCGCCGGTCTGGGCGCGCTGGAAGACGAGATGGGGCGGATGACGGCGGAAGGCTACCAGGGCAGCGGCTCACCCGACCGGGTCGATGCGCTGGTTTGGGCGCTGACCGAGCTGATCCTCGAACCCGCGGCCCGCTGGCGGCGCCCGAAGATGCGGACGTTGTGACGCGATTGGTGGGTTTCGCCCACCTTACGGAAATCGACAAAGGAGAGACGGATGGTCTTCGACTTCCTCAAGCGGGAGTGGGGCGGCGGAGCCGTGCCTGAAACTAAGGCCTCGGCCACCGGGCCGGTGATTGCCTATCACGGCGCGGGCCGGGTGGCGTGGAGCCCGCGCGACACTGTTTCGCTGACCAAGACGGGGTTTACCGGTAACCCGGTCGGGTTCAGGGCGGTGAAGCTCATTGCCGAAGCCGCCGCTGCCGTGCCGCTGATCTGCCAGGATAGCGAGCGGCGCTACGAGACACATCCGGTAGCCGACCTGATGCGGCGGCCCAACGGGGCGCAGGGGCGCTCGGAGTTTCTGGAGGCGCTCTACGGGCAGATCCTGCTCTCTGGCGACGGCTATGTGGAGGCGGTGCTGGCCGACGTGGGGCTGCCGGGGGAGCTGCATGTGCTGCGCTCCGACCGGATGAGCGTGGTGCCCGGCGGCGATGGCTGGCCGGTGGCCTATGAATACGCCGTGGGAGGGCGGAAGCACCGGTTCGATGCCAGCGGCGAGCTGAAACCTGTTTGCCACATCAAGGCCTTCCACCCGCAGGATGACCACTATGGGCTCTCGCCGCTGAAGGCCGCCGCCAACGCGCTGGATGTGCACAACGCGGCCTCGAAGTGGTCCAAGGGCCTGCTCGACAATGCGGCCCGTCCCTCGGGGGCAATCGTGTATCGGGGCGCAGATGGGTCGGGGCATCTGAGCGCCGATCAATACGACCGGCTGCTGGACGAGATGGCGAGCCACCACCAAGGCGCGGCCAATGCGGGCCGCCCGATGCTGCTGGAGGGCGGGCTGGACTGGAAGCCGATGGGGTTCAGCCCCTCGGACATGGAATTTCAGAAGACCAAGGAGGCCGCCGCTCGGGAGATCGCCACGGCCTTTGGCGTGCCTCCGATGATGCTCGGCATCCCCGGCGAGGCGACTTATGCGAACTATCAGGAGGCCAACCGCGCGTTCTACCGGCTCACGGTGCTGCCGCTGGTGGCCAAGGTCAGCGGTGCTTTGGGTGACTGGCTGAGCGGGCTCGGCGGCGAGGCGGTGGAGTTGAAGCCCGATCTTGATGGGGTGCCGGCGCTGGCCACCGAGCGTGAGGCACAGTGGCGGCGGGTCAGCGAGGCGGACTTTCTGACGGCGGGCGAGAAGCGGGCGCTGCTCGGGCTACCGCCGCTGGAGGTGGGCGATGAGTGAGAGAGAAAGGCAAGCGATGGCAATGGATTACGGGCCGGAGTTAGAGCACAAGTTCTGTGCGCCGGAGGCAAAGCTGGCGGTGGATGAGAGGTATGAGATTTCAGGCTACGCCTCACTCTTCGGGGCGCCCGACCAGGGTGGCGACGTGGTGGTGGCAGGGGCCTATGCGCGGTCGCTCAAGGCGATGGCGGCGAAGGGCCAGCCGATCCGGATGCTCTGGCAGCACGACCCGCGTGAGCCGATCGGGATTTGGGACGAGGTCCGAGAGGACCGCCGGGGCCTTTGGGTGAAAGGGCGCCTGCTGAAGGAGGTTGCCCGTGCCCGCGAGGCCGCCGCGCTGATCAACGCGGGCGCGATTGACGGCCTATCCATTGGCTACCGCACCAAGCGGGCGGAGAAGGACGCGCAGGGGCGCAGGCTGCTGCACGATCTGGAGCTTTGGGAGGTGTCGCTGGTGACGTTTCCGATGCTCCGCGAGGCGCGGCTCTCGGGTGCCAAGGGGGACGAATTGCCCCCGGCGGATGAGGGCTGGCAAGAGCTGGCGGAGGCGCTGCGGGCGGCTCGCCGGGCGCTGGCGGGTTAGGGCCGCCTGAACCTTCGGGGGCAGTCATGCCTCCAACCATTCTCACGAAAGGAAGAGTTGCGATGAGCACTCCCGAGACTGGGTCGGGGGGCGGGCGGAGCGTGCCTGCACCCGCGCCCTCACAGGCATCGCCGGTGGCCGAAGTGGCCACGGCGCTCACGGAGTTTCTGGGCGAATTCAAATCGTTCCAGGACGACCTGCAATCCCGCGTTCAGAAACAGGAAGAGCGACTAACCATGCTGCACAAGAAGAACATCCCTGCCGGGCGTCCGGCCCTTTCCGCCGCGCAAGAGGCTGGTGCACCGCATCAGAAGGCCTTCAACGCCTATCTCCGCAACGGCGATGATGACGGGCTGCGCGGCCTCGAACTGGAGGGCAAGGGCCTGTCGACGGCGGTGGCGGGCGACGGCGGTTACCTCGTGGACCCCGAGACCTCGGCAACGATCAAGACCGTGCTCTCGAGCACCGCGAGCCTGCGGGCGATTGCCAATGTGGTCACGGTGGAGGCGACCTCCTTCGACGTGTTGATCGACCGGGCCGACCTTGGCGCCGGCTGGGCGACCGAAACCGGTGCTGCAGTGGAGACCGACACGCCGACCATTGAGCGCATCACCATTCCGTTGCACGAGCTTTCGGCCCTGCCAAAGGCCAGCCAGCGGCTGCTGGATGACAGCGCCTTCGACATCGACGGCTGGCTTGCCGACCGGATCGCCAAGAAGTTCGCCCGCTCCGAGGCGGCCGCCTTCATCAACGGTGATGGTTCCGACAAGCCGACGGGCATTCTGGACCACACTATCGTGGCCGAGGGCAGCCAGACCTGGGGCGAGCTGGGCTACATTGCCACGGGCGCGGATGGTGACATTGGCGATGCCGATGCGCTGGTGGACCTCGTTTACGCGCTCGGGGCCGAGTACCGTGCCAACGGCACTTTCGTGATGAACTCGAAGACTGCGGGCGCCGTGCGCAAGCTGAAGGACGCAGACGGGCGCTTCATGTGGTCGGACGGGCTGGCGGCGGGTGAGCCTGCGCGGCTGCTGGGCTATCCGGTGCTGATTGCCGAGGATATGCCCGACATCGCCACGGGGGCCCATGCCATCGCCTTCGGGGATTTCCACGCGGGCTACACCATCGCCGAGCGGCCCGACCTGCGGGTGCTGCGCGATCCGTTCTCAGCCAAGCCGCATGTCCTGTTCTACGCGACCAAGCGCGTGGGCGGCGATGTGAGCGACTTCGATGCGATCAAGCTCCTGAAGTTCTCGGCCTCCTAAGGCTGAGGGTGCTCCGGGGGTGTGCAACTGCCCCCGGAGCAAGGGACACGGGCGTGCGCCGGGGTGGTCGGGCAACCGGCTGCACAATGCGGTGCCGATGCTGCTCCCCTCCGTCCGGGCGGCGCACGGGGCGTGCGCCCGTGGCCACCCGCGCTGCGCGGGGGAGGGCTGAGTTTTCGGGAGACTGACACATGATTTTGACCGAGCTGACCTCGGTGCAGGCCACCGCGCTGCCGGTGACCGAGTTCAAGGCGCATCTGCGCATGGGCACCGGATTTTCGGACGAGGGCGCGGAGGACGGCTTGCTGGAATCGCTCCTGCGGGCGGCGATTGCCGCAGTCGAGGCCTGGACCGGCAAGGTGTTGCTGGAGCGGGATTTTCGCTGGGTGCTGGCAGGCTGGCGGGGGGCGGATGCGATGACGCTGCCCGTCGCCCCGGTGAGCGGCATCACCTCCGTGAAGACGGTGGACCTGCTGGATTGGGAAACCACGGTGGAGCCGAGCAAGTACCGGCTGGAGCCGGATACGCACCGCCCGCGCATCCATTCCACGGGCACGGCATTTCCGAGCGTGCCGAAGGGCGGGAAGATCGTGATCGAGTTCGACGCGGGCTTCGGGCCCAGTTGGCCTGACATTCCGGCTGATCTCGCGCAGGCGGTGCTGCTGCTGGCGGGACATTACTACGACTATCGCCACGAGGCGCGGCCGGGCGAGGGGGTGATCCCCTATGGCGTGTCGGCGCTGATCGAGCGGTGGCGGAGCATCCGCATCACCGGGGGGCGGACATGAAGGTGCCGCCGGTTTTGAACCGCAAGCTGGTGCTGGAAACGCCGGAGCGGGTGCCGGATGGTCTGGGCGGTTGGAGCCGCACATGGGCCGAGCTGGGGCAGCTTTGGGCAGAGGTGAAGTCGGGCAGCGGGAGCGAGCGGGCGGATGAGTTCCTGACCGTCTCCTCGGTGCCGTACCGGATCACCGTTCGGGCGGCCCCGCCGAGCGCGATGAGCCGGCCCAAGCCTGAACAGCGCTTCAGGGAGGGGAGCCGGATCTTTCGCATTCTGGCGGTGGCCGAGCGGGATGAGCATGGCCGCTACCTGACCTGCTATGCGCGCGAGGAGGTGTCGGCATGAGCTACGGAGCCTCTGCGGCGCTTCAGGCCGCCGTTTACCAGCACCTGATCGCGGACTCGGGCGTTACATCGCTTGTGGGCAGCAACATCTACGATGCCGCACCGCCGGGCAGCCCGCCCGGCACCTATGTGAGCCTCGGGCCGGAGGAGGTGCTCTCGCGCTGCGACTGCACCGGCGATGGCGCGCTGCACCGGTTCACGGTGAGCGTCGTCACCGATGCGGCGGGCTTTGGCGGGGCCAAGCAGATTGCCGGGGCGATCAGCGATGCGCTGGCCGGAGCGGCCTTCACGCTCTCGCGCGGCACGTTGGTTGCGCTGAACTTCGAACGTGCTCGCGCCCGACGGGTGGGCGAGGGCGACCAACGCCGGATCGACCTGCGCTTTGCCGCGCGGATCGACGACTGACCCTCATTTTCAAGGAGAACGCAGATGGTTGCCCAGAACGGCAAGGACCTTTTGATCAAGATGGACATGACCGGATCGGGCCTGTTCGAGACCGTGGCGGGCCTGCGGGCCACGCGGGTGAGCTTTAACGCCGAGAGCGTGGATGTGACCTCGCTGGAGAGCCAGGGTGGCTGGCGCGAGTTGCTGGCGGGCGCGGGCGTGAAGAGCGCGAACATCAGCGGCTCGGGGGTGTTTCGCGACGAAGACAGCGACGAGCGGGCGCGGCAGATTTTCTTTGACGGGGAGACACCGGAGTTTCAGGTCATCATCCCCGATTTCGGCGTGGTGGAGGGGCCGTTCCAGATCACCTCGGTGGAATACGCGGGCAGCCATGACGGCGAGGCGACCTATGAGCTGGCGCTGGCGTCGGCGGGTGCGCTGAGCTTCACGGCGATCTGAGCATGGCCAACCCCTGGGCAGGAGAAGCCGTGCTGGTGCTGGATGGCGCCGAGCACCGCTGCAAGTTGACGCTGGGCGCGCTGGCCGAGCTGGAAGCGGCACTGGAGACCGGCACGTTGATGGAGTTGGTCGAACGCTTCGAGGGCGGACGGTTCAGCACCCGCGATGTGCTGGCGCTGCTGGTCGCCGGGCTGCGCGGCGGGGGCTGGCAGGGCCGGGCTGCGGAATTGCTGACGGTTGAGATCGGTGGTGGACCAGTGGAGGCTGCCCGGGTTGCGGCCGAATTGCTGGCCCGCGCCTTCGCCCTGCCCAAGAGCGGCTGAATGGATTGGGCGGGCCTGCTCCGCCGGGGGCTTCTGGAGTTGCGGCTGAAGCCTGCGGAGTTCTGGGCGCTCACCCCGGTGGAACTGATGGTGATGCTCGGGCTGGAGCAGGCCGCGCCGCCGCTCACCCGCGCCCGGCTGGCGGAACTTTCCGCGGCCTTTCCTGACAAGCAGAGGAACTGACGATGGCAGATTTCGACGGGGCCGAGGCCCTCGAGACACAGGTGGACGCGCTGGAAAGTGCCTTTGGCGGTGCGGCTCAGATGGTGGCGGCCTTCGATGCCGAGCTGTTGCGGATGCAGGCGAGCCTGACGGTGACGCAGGCCAATGTGGGGCAGCTTTCCAGCCAGATCGGGCGGGGTCTGCGCAAGGCATTCGACGGGCTCGTGTTTGACGGCATGCGGCTGTCGGAGGCGCTGCGGACCGTCGCGGAGGCGATGATCAACGCCACTTACAATGCCGCGATGAAGCCGATCACCGACCACTTCGGGGGGCTCATCGGCAGCGGGATCGAGAACTTCATCACCGGCGGTCTCGCCTTTGAGAAGGGCGGGGCCTTCAGCCAGGGGCGGGTGCAGCCCTTTGCCAAGGGCGGGGTCGTCTCATCGCCCACGTATTTCCCGATGCGGGGCGGGCGAGGGCTGATGGGCGAGGCGGGGCCGGAGGCGATCATGCCGCTGTCGCGCGGGGCCGATGGCTCGCTGGGCGTGAAGACGCAGGGCGGGGGCCGGCCGATCAACGTGGTGATGAATATCTCGACGCCGGATGTGAAGGGCTTCGAGCGGAGCCGGGCGCAGGTGGCGGCGCAGATGAGCCGGGTGTTGGCGCAGGGCCATCGCAACCGCTGAGGCGGGCGGCACGAGCAGCAATTGGAAGGATCGGACATGGGATTTCATGAGGTGCGGTTTCCGGCCAGCCTGAGCTTCGGCTCGGTGGGCGGGCCGGAGCGGCGGACGGAGATCGTGACGCTGGCCAACGGCTTCGAGGAGCGCAACACGCCCTGGGCACATTCGCGCAGGCGCTATGACGCGGGGCTGGGCATGCGCTCGCTAGATGACGTGGAGGTTCTGCTGGCCTTCTTCGAGGCGCGGCGCGGGCAACTCCACGGGTTTCGCTGGAAGGACTGGTCGGATTTCAAGACCGGCGCGGCCAGTGGCACGCCGGGCTGGCAGGACGAGGTGATCGGCACCGGCGACGGGGTGACGAAGAGCTTTCAGCTCTCGAAGACCTATCGCTCGGGCGAGGCCAGTTACACCCGGCCCATCACCAAGCCGGTTTTTGGCTCGGTCACGGCGGGGATCGAGGGCACGTTCTACCAACAGGGCATCCACTTCGAGGTTGAGACGACGACCGGGATGATCACATTCGAGGATGCGCCTTCGATCGGCTTCGCGGTGACGGCGGGGTTTGAGTTCGATGTGCCGGTGCGGTTTGACACTGACCGGATCCACACCTCGGTGGCCAGCTTCAAGGCGGGCGATGTGCCGACGGTTCCAGTGGTGGAGTTGCGACTGTGAGTGGGGCGGAGGCGGCGGCGCTGCATGCGCATCTCGGCGGCGGGATCACCACGGTCTGCCGGTGCTGGGCGGTTGAGCGGCTCAATGGTGCGGTGCTGGGATTTACCGACCACGATGAGGGTGTTGGCTTTGACGGCATTGCCTTCAAGGCGAACTCCGGGCTGACCGCCAAGGCCCTGGTGCAGGGCACGGGGCTGGCGGTGGACAACACCGAAGCGCTTGGCGCGCTGATGAGCGAGGCGATCACCGAGGAAGACATTCTGGCCGGACGTTATGACGGCGCGGAGGTGCGGGCCTGGATGGTCAACTGGGCCGACCCGGGCGCGCGGCTGATGCTGTTTCGCGGGACCATCGGCGAGGTCAGCCGGGCGAACGGGGCGTTCGAGGCGGAGCTGCGCGGGCTCACGGAGGCGCTGAACCAGCCGCAGGGGCGTGTGTATCAGCCGCAGTGCAGCGCAGTGCTGGGTGACGGGATGTGCCGCTTTGATCTGTCTGTCCCCGGATATAGCGCCGAGGTGGCGGTGGAGCAGGTGCAGGACGGGCGGGTCTTTCGGTTTTCGGGCATGGCCGAGTTCGACCAACGGTGGTTCGAGCGGGGGCGTTTGCGGGTGCTGAGTGGGGAGGCCGCGGGCCTCGTCGGGCTGGTCAAGAACGACCGCCTGAGCAACGCGCGGCGCGAAGTTGAACTGTGGGAGCAGCTTCCGGCGCAGATTGCGGTGGGCGACATGGTTCGGATCGAAGCGGGGTGTGACAAGCGGGCCCAGACCTGCCGGTTGAAGTTTGACAACTTCCTGAATTTTCGGGGCTTTCCACACATTCCCGGCGAGGACTGGCTGATGAGTTACCCCAAGTCCGGCGGCAGCGAAAAGGATGGCGGTAGCCTGGCACCCAAGCCCTTGTCACCCATTCTGACCCTTCTGACCGGCCAACAGAATGGTGGGTGATATGGGGGCGAGGACCGTGGTGGCGGCACGCGGGTGGCTCGGCACGCCCTATCGCCATCAGGCCTCCTGCAAGGGGGCAGGATGCGATTGCCTTGGCCTGCTGCGTGGAATCTGGCGCGAGCTCTTCGGCGGCGAGCCTGAAGCGGTGCCGGCCTACAGCCGCGACTGGTCCGAGCCCGCGCGGGAGGAGGCACTGTGGCACGCGGCGCGGCGGCACTTGCGGGAGAAGGCGGCGGGCGAGCTACCAGCGCCCGGGGATGTGCTGCTGTTTCGGATGCGGGAAGGGTCCGTGGCCAAGCATCTGGGTTTGCAGGCGCGGATCGGCCCGGCGGCCAGTTTCATCCATGCCTATTCCGGCCACGGGGTGGTGGAAAGTTCGTTCACCCGGCCCTGGGCCCGGCGCGTGGCGGCACGATTTGAATTTCCCGAAGGGGGGCGCTGATGGCGACGATCTTACTTTCGGCGGCGGGGGCCGCGCTTGGCTCGACGCTGGGCGGCACGTTTCTGGGCCTGTCGGGCGCGGTCATTGGCCGGGCGGTTGGGGCTACCCTGGGCCGGGCCATCGACCAGCGGGTGTTGGGGCAGGGTAGCCAGGTTGTTGAGACCGGCAAGGTTGAACGCTTCCGCGTGACCGGCGCCAGTGAAGGGGCGCCGATCGGGCAGGTCTATGGGCGGATGCGTGTGGGCGGGCAGGTGATCTGGGCGACGCAGTTCAAGGAGAGGGTGCGCGAGGAGAGCACGGGCGGCAAGGGTGCGCCGAGCGGTCCGACGGTGCGGAGCTATTCCTACTCGATAAGCCTCGCGGTCGCGTTGTGCGAAGGCGAGATCAGCCGGGTTGGCCGGGTTTGGGCTGATGGTGTCGAGATCGCACCCGACGATCTGAATATGCGAGTTTACACGGGTAGCGAAGATCAGTTGCCGGACCCGAAGATGGAGGCCGTGGAGGGCGAGGGCAACGTGCCAAGCTACCGCGGCGTAGCCTACGTGGTGATCGAGGACCTGCAACTCGCGGAGTTTGGCAATCGAGTACCGCAACTGTCTTTCGAGGTGGTGCGGCCCGTGACGGAGGAGGTCGACACGCCTGAAGCTCGCAGCCTCAGCCGGGTGGTGAAGGCCGTAGCCCTTGTGCCCGGCACCGGGGAATATGCGCTGGCCACAACGCCGGTGCACTATGACTTTGGACAAGGGCATAGCCAGTCGGCGAATGTGAACAACCCGACGGGCAAGACCGATTTTGCGCTTTCGCTAGAGACCCTGACCGATGAGCTGCCCGCCTGCGGCTCGGTTTCCTTGGTGGTGAGTTGGTTCGGCAGTGATCTGCGGTGCGGGAATTGCAAGATCAGGCCGAAGGTCGAACAGGCCGGGTTTGACGGCAAACCGATGGCTTGGCGGGTCAACGGTGTGACACGCTCGGCTGCGCAGCTGACCCCGCGCGATGAGGAGGACCGCCCGGTTTATGGCGGCACCCCGGCGGACGCGGCGGTGATCGAGGCGATCACGGCGATGAGGGCGGCGGGGCAGGAGGTTGTCTTTTACCCGTTCATTCTGATGGACCAGCAAGAGGGCAATGGGTTGCCTGACCCGTGGACCGGGGCAGGCGACCAGCCGAAGCTGCCTTGGCGCGGGCGGATCACCCAATCTGTCGCTGAAGGTCGCGCGGGATCGCCGGATGGCACGGCCGTGGCAGATGCGGAGGTGGCCAGCTTTTTCGGCACGGCCACGGCGAGCGACTTTTCCGTCAGCGGCAAGGTGGTGAGCTACAGCGGCCCGACAGAATGGTCGTTCCGCCGGTTTATCCTGCACTACGCACATCTGTGTGCGGCGGCGGGAGGCGTGGAGGCATTCTGCATGGGCTCCGAGATGCGCGGCTTGACCCAGATCAGGGGGGCAGGCGGCTTTCCGGCGGTTGCCCAGATGAAGGCTCTGGCGGCTGAATTGCGGGTCATTCTGGGGGCGGGCTGCAAGATCGGCTATGCCGCCGATTGGAGTGAGTACTTCGGGTATCACCCGCAGGATGGCTCGGGGGACGTCTACTTTCATCTTGATCCGCTCTGGGCTGATCCGGAAATCGACTTCATCGGGATCGACAACTACATGCCGCTCTCGGACTGGCGGGATGGCGAGGATCATGCGGATGCTTCGGCAGGCGCAATCTACGACCTATCCTACCTCAAGGATAATGTAGTCGGGGGCGAAGGGTATGACTGGTACTACGCCCACCAGGCGGCCCGCGATGCCCAGATCCGCACGCCGATCACCGATGGTGCCTATGGCGAGCCGTGGGTGTGGCGGTACAAGGATCTGAAGAGCTGGTGGCAGAACACCCATCACGAGCGGATCGACGGAGTGCGGCAGGCAGCGCCGACCGATTGGCTGCCGGAATCCAAGCCGATCTGGTTTACCGAGTTGGGCTGTGCGGCCATCGACAAGGGCACCAACCAGCCGAACAAGTTTCTGGATGCCAAAAGCTCGGAAAGCGGGTTGCCACATTACTCCGATGGAACGCGCGATGACCTGATCCAGGCGCAGTATCTGCGGGCGATCTCGGCGCATTACGAGGCCGTGGAGAACAACCCGATCTCTGCAGAATACGGCGGGCCAATGGTGGACATGTCGCGCGCCCACGTCTGGGCGTGGGATGCGCGGCCATTCCCCTATTTTCCAGCCGCTCTGGAGACCTGGAGCGATGGCGAGAATTACGCGCGCGGACATTGGCTGAACGGGCGGGCCACGAGTGAAGCGCTACCGGCGGTGGTTGCCGAATTGTGCTTGCGGTCGGGCGTTTCGTTGGATGCGCTCGATCTTGGCGCGCTATACGGGCTGGTTCGCGGATACACGGTTGAGGATCTTGGCGGCGCGAGGGCCGCGCTGCAGCCGCTGATGCTGGCTTTTGGCTTCGATGCTGTGGAACGAGAAGGCGTGTTGCGCTTCGCGAGCCGGACGGGGCGGGCGCGAGACGGGATTGAGCGTGAAGCACTTGCCGTTACCGATGATTTGGACGCTGACATTACCCTCATCCGCGCGCCGTCGGCCGAGACGGCTGGCCGGGTCCGTTTGAACTACGTGGAGACCAATGGGGACTACGAAGTGCGGGCGGCGGAAGCGATCTTCCCTGACGAGGTTTCTTACGGCGTTGCGCATTCCGAACTGCCGCTGGCGCTGACCCAATCGGAGGCACAGGGGATCGTGGAGCGCTGGCTGGCGGAGAGCCGGGTGGCGCGCGATACGGCACGTTTCGCCCTGCCGCCGTCGCGGCTGGGGATCGGGGCTGGGGATGTCGTGACACTGCCGACCGAAGACAGGGTGGCGGACTATCGGGTGGACCGAGTCGAGCAGGCAGGGAGCCAGATCATCGATGCGGTCAGGGTCGAGCCATCTGTTTACAAGCCGAGTGATGCTATCGAAGACCCCGTTGCGCTGGTGCCTTTCGTGCCGCCTCTGCCGGTGTATCCGCTGTTTCTCGACTTGCCGCTGCTGACCGGATCGGAGGTGGAGCACGCACCGCATATCGCGGCGACGGCGGTGCCTTGGCCAGGGTCGGTGGCCGTATACTCGTCGGTGGCTGGGGAAGATTATGAGCTGAACCGGCTGATCTCTTCACGTGCTACGATCGGGCAGACGGAAACCGCGCTTGCCGCCGCGCGTCCAGGTCAATGGGACCGTGGTGCGCCTTTGCGAGTGCGGTTGAGCTCTGGGGTGCTCTCCTCTGACAGCGAAGCGCAGGTGCTAGCCGGGCGCAACGCCGTGGCAATTGGAGACGGCTCATCGGGTAACTGGGAAATTTTCCAGTTCGCGCAGGCCGTACTGGTGGGTGAGCGCACCTATGAGTTGAGCCTGCGACTGCGTGGCCAGCTTGGCACGGACGGGCTGATGCCGCCCGAGTGGCCGGTGGGCAGCGAAGTGGTCTTGCTCGACGACAGCCTGACCCAGATTGAACTAGCGAGCGGGGCGCGGAGGCTTGCGCGAACATATCGGATCGGTGCTGCTGGACGGCCCTATGACGATCCGTCTTTCGAGGAGCGGCAGGAGGCTTTCGATGGCAACGGGCTTCGGCCTTATACGCCAGTCCACATCTGCGGGCGGCGTGATGGGGCAGGGGACCTGGCTGTCAGCTGGGTGCGCAGAACGCGAATTGACGGTGATGGTTGGGACGTGCCGGAGGTGCCGGTTGGCGAAGCGAGCGAGGCCTACCTGCTGCGGGTGGTTCAAGGCGGCGTGGTGGTGCGAGAGGCAACCGTAGACACGCCTGCCTGGACCTATGGTGCTGCGCTGCAGGCCAGCGATGGCGTGACCGGGGCGTTCGAAGTTCACGTGGCGCAGATCTCCGAGCGCTACGGGCCGGGACTTTTTGGAAAGGGTGAAATCCATGACTGAGACCACGCAGCTCAAACTGCCGCTCGTGCAGGCCAGCCAGGCACAAAAGCACGTGACGGTGAATGCCGCTCTGATGCGGCTCGACGGGCTAGCACAGCTGCGCCTGCAATCAGCAAGCACCACGACCCCGCCGGCCGTGGTGGTGGACGGTGAATGCTGGTTCGTGCCCACAGGCGCGGTCAACGCATGGGCCGGGCAGGCAGGACAGATTGCGATTGGGGACAACGGGGGCTGGGTGTTTCTGGTACCTAAGGTCGGGTGGCGGGCGTGGATTGTTGATACAGCGACTGATGCGCTTTGGGATGGCTCCGCATGGCAAGCACCGCTCATGGCCGGCAGCCCCTCTGGAGCTGCCTCAAAGATGCAGGTGCTGGAGTTCGATCACACGATCTCAGCGGGCGCGAGCGACAGCACGACAACTCAAGTTCCGGCGAACTCCATGGTATTTGCGGTCTCGGCGCGGGTGATCACTGCGATTACCGGCACGCTGACGAGCTGGACCTTCGGCATCACCGGGGCCGAGAGCCAATTCGGCTCGGGACTTGGGCTCGAGCAAGGCTCCTACTGCACTGGCCTTCTCGGGTCGCCCACCACTTGGTACGCCGCCGCGCCACTGAAACTGACCGCGGTCGGCGGCGATTTTGCCGGCGGCGCGATCCGCGTGGCGGCGCATTACTACACCATCGACCTGCCGGGCATCTGATGCGCCAGCTTCACCACAGCGACATTTGCGAGGTTGCGCGGGTGCTTCTGCCGCTGAGCGAAGAGGAGCGCCCGCGCGCGTTGGAGCGATTTATTGCCTTCGCCGATGCCGCCGACCGGTTTCGGCAAGTCACCGGACGGGCGCACAAGGCGTGGGGCGACGGCTCGTTGGGCGCGGCGGTGGCCCGACAGCCTCGCGGTCTGGCACGCGGCTTCGAAGACTTCGACTATGCGCATTGCTGGGCTATGGTGCTCGATGCAGTCATCCGGTTTCGCACCGGGCGGCGGCTGTTGCCCTGAGGGTCATCCGCGGGCACAGGACATGCAGAGCGCCGCGGCCGGGTCATGCTCCAGCCGGGCCGCGGCGATTTCCTCTCCGCAATCGGTGCAATAGCCAAACTCCCCCTCATCCAAGCGCACCAAAGCGGCCTTAATCCGCCTCTGTTCGGCCAAGCGCATCCGGCTGGCGGCCTGCGCCATGGCCTGCGATTGCAGGGCGTCTATCCGACTGAGCCGGCCGACGGACTGCTGATCAAGCTGCACCACTTTCTTGGCATCCCGTCCCAGCGTTTCTCCGGCGGCGAGGTCTTCCAAGCGGGCAACGAGCCGCGCGCGGAATGCCTGTTGCCTCTCCCCCTCCATCACCGCTCCTTTTCCTCCACATCAGTCTTTGCAATTGGCCAGACGGGCCTATCTGGGCTAGAAGGCTAACAGCACGCGCAAGGACATGACCATGGCCCAGACCAAGAGCAAGCTGAGCGAAGTCGATCCCGTTTGGGATCGGATCATCCGCGAAGGGGAGGAGGCGATCAGCCTTGAGCCGCTTCTGGGCGGGCTCATGCACTCCTGCGTTCTGCACCACAAATCCATGGAGCAGGCGCTGGCCTTCCGCATTTCGATGAAGCTGGCGTCGGGTGAAATGTCGGAGCAGCTCCTGCGCGAAATCGCCGATGAGGCCTATGCCGCA
This sequence comes from Oceanicola sp., assembly GCA_017792405.1. Taxonomy (GTDB): domain Bacteria; phylum Pseudomonadota; class Alphaproteobacteria; order Rhodobacterales; family Rhodobacteraceae; genus Vannielia. The sequence continues at coordinate 1,784,326 of CP051231.1, read as the reverse complement.
GATCCGGCCATCGGGCAGGCCGCACGGGCCGATCTTGTGGCAGTCTACGAGCGCGATCCGGCCTGCCACCGCTTTCTGCAGCCGCTGATGTACTTCAAGGGGTATCAGGCAATTCAAGCCTATCGCGTGGGCCACTGGCTGTGGAAGCAGGGGCGCCACGACATGGCGTATTTCTTCCAGATGCGGATTTCCGAGACCTTCGGGGTTGATATTCACCCGGCCTGCCGCGTGGGCAAGGGGATCTTCCTTGATCACGCCCATTCCATCGTGTTCGGCGAAACCGCGGTTGTTGGCGATAACGTCTCGATCCTTCACTCGGTGACCCTTGGCGGCACCGGCAAGGAGGATGAAGACCGTCATCCCAAGATCGGCGATGGCGTGCTGATCGGGGCAGGGGCCAAGGTGCTCGGCAACATCAGGGTAGGCTGCTGCTCGCGCATCGCCGCAGGCTCGGTGGTGCTGCACGATGTGCCGCCCGAGAGCACCGTAGCCGGCGTTCCGGCCAAGATCGTTGGCAAGGCGGGCTGCTCGCAACCGTCCGTGTCGATGAACCAACTCCTTGGCGGGGCCGACTAGGGCCAATCACCAAAGATCGTCGACGAAATCCCAGGCGCTGCCAGCGGCTTGCTTGCCCGTGCCCAGAATGCTCTGGGCCATCTTGTTCACTGATTTCGCGGCATTCACGGCCTTGTCCGCTCCGAATTTGGCTACCTTGCCACCAATACGGGCGGCCTTGTCGACGACCTTGGCCAGCCGGTTCAAGAGGCTGTCGACAAACCCGATGAGAGGTTTCAGCAGCGACACCGCCTTGCCGATGATCTTGGTCAACGTCTTCAGCAGGCGCGACTTCGCAGAATGCAGCAGGCTAGTAGCGGATTTCACCCCGGTTTTGGCAATCGCGAGCAGTGTTTCATGCACAGCGCGGGCAATGCCTTTGACGCCACCCAGCACGTTGGCAAGCGGTGGGTAAAGCGGGCTTTCCTTGATGGTCTCTGCAACGGCGGACTCGACCTCCGCGAGGCTCGGAATGTTCATAGCAATCTCTCATCATCAAAATTGAATGCAGAGAGCGTAAGCGCTTTGGCCATTCTGGCAAGAAAAAAGGCCGCGCGAGGGTTTCGCGCGGCCCTGTAGCTGGGTGCAAAGGTGGCTCAGGCGAGCATCACCATCGGGTTTTCGAGGTTTTCCACCAAGGCCTTGAGGAACTCGGCCCCAAGCGCGCCGTCGATCACCCGGTGATCGACCGAGAGCGTCACGCTCATCACAGTGGCCACGGTCAACTCGCCATCGGCGCCCACAACCGGCTTCTTCACGCCCGAACCCACCGCGAGGATCGCGCCATGGGGCGGGTTGATGACCGCGTCGAAGTTGTCGATCCCGAACATGCCGAGGTTGGAGATGGCAAAGGTGCCGCCCTGGTACTCATGCGGCGCGAGCTTGCGGTCGCGGGCGCGGGTGGCGAGGTCTTTCATCTCCGCCGAGAGGGCTGAGAGGCTCTTGGTGTCGGCATCCTTCAGCACCGGCGTGAACAGACCGCCCTCGATGGCAACGGCCACGGCCACATCGGAGGGTTTGAGCTTCAGCACCCGGTCGCCGGCCCAGACCGCGTTGCAATCGGGCACGGCCTGAAGCGCGAGGGCGCATGCCTTGATGATGAAGTCGTTCACCGAAAGCTTCACGCCGCGGCCTTCCAGCTGCTTGTTCAGCTGGCTGCGGAACTTCAGCAGCGCATCGAGCTGGATATCACGGCGCAGGTAGAAGTGCGGGATCGTCTGCTTCGCCTCGGTGAGACGCGCGGCAATGGTCTTGCGCATCCCGTCGAGCTTGACCTCTTCGTACTCGCGGCCTTCGTACATCTTGGCGATGGCATCGGCAGTGGGGCCAGCGGGTGCTGCTGCAGCAGCGGCAGCTGGGGCCTTGGCCTCTTCCTTCGCAGGGGCCGCGCCAGGCTTGGCGTTCTCCACATCCGATTTCACGATCCGCCCCTTGGGGCCGGAGCCCTTGATCGAGGCAAGGTCGATGCCCTTGTCGGCAGCAATCCGGCGGGCCAGCGGCGAGGCGAAGATGCGCTCGCCATCTTTGGACGGTGCCGCAGGGGCAGCGCTTGCAGCAGGGGCGGAGGCAGGCGCTTCGGCTTTTGCCTCTTCTTTAACAGGCGCCTCGGCCTTCGGTGCAGAGCCGCCTTCCTTGATGTCGTCGGCACTTTCGCCCTCTTCGAGCAGCACGGCGATGGGGGTGTTCACCGCCACGCCTTCCGTACCTTCCTCGACGAGGATCTTGCCGATCACGCCCTCATCGACGGCTTCGAATTCCATCGTCGCCTTGTCGGTCTCGATCTCTGCCAGCAGGTCGCCGGAAGAGACGGTGTCGCCTTCCTTCACCAGCCATTTCGCAAGGGTGCCCTGCTCCATGGTGGGCGAGAGGGCGGGCATCAGAACTTCTGTGGGCATCGCTCTCTCTCCTTACCGGTAGGTCACTTTTTTCGCGGCTTCGATCACCTCGTCGGTGGTCACCAGCGCGTGTTTTTCGAGATTGGCGGCGTAGGGCATCGGCACGTCCTTGCCGGTGCAGTTGATGACCGGCGCATCGAGATAATCGAAGGCCTCCTGCATCAGCACCGAAGAGATGTGCCCGCCGATGGAGCCAACCGGCCAGCCTTCTTCGACCGTCACGCAGCGGTTGGTCTTCATCACCGATTTGATCACCGTGGCGGTGTCCATCGGGCGCAACGTGCGCAGGTCGATCACCTCGGCGGATATGCCGTCCTCGGCAAGTTTCTCAGCCGCCTCAAGGGCATACTGCATCCCGATGCCGAAACTGACCAGGGTCACATCATCCCCTTCGCGCCAGATTTTTGCCTTGCCGAAGGGGATGGTGAAGTCATCGAGCTTGGGCACGTCGAAGGTGCGGCCGTAGAGGATCTCGTTCTCCAGGAAGATCACCGGGTTGGGGTCGCGGATCGCGGTCTTCATCAGGCCTTTGTAGTCGGCTGCCGAGTAGGGCATCACCACCTTCAGGCCGGGGATCATGGCGTACCATGCCGCGTAGTCCTGGCTATGCTGGGCCGCCACGCGGGCTGCCGCGCCGTTGGGGCCACGGAAGACCATCGGCGCGCCCATCTGGCCGCCCGACATGTAGAGCGTCTTGGCCGCAGAGTTGATGATATGGTCGATCGCCTGCATGGCGAAGTTGAAGGTCATGAACTCCACGATCGGGCGCAGGCCGCCAAAAGCGGCCCCCGTGGCGATGCCGGCAAAGCCGTGCTCGGTGATCGGCGTATCGATCACCCGCTTGGGGCCGAACTCGTCGAGCATGCCTTGGGAGATCTTGTAGGCGCCCTGATACTCGGCAACCTCCTCGCCCATCAGGAAAACGCTTTCATCCTTCCGCATTTCCTCGGCCATCGCATCGCGCAGGGCCTCACGGACGGTGGTTTGCACCATCTCGGTGCCCTCGGGCCAATCGGGAGAAGCATCCACCTTCAACTCGGTCGGCGCCTCGGCCTCGGGCTTCGCAGCCGCGGGGGCAGAGGCCTCTTCCTTGGTTTCAGCGGGTTCGCTGCTGCCGGAAGATACGTTTTCGGCGGCAGAGGCATCTTCGCCCTCTTCGAGGATCACAGCGATAGGGGTGTTCACTTTCACCCCTTCGGTGCCCTCGGACACGAGGATCTTGCCGATGGTGCCCTCGTCAACGGCCTCGAATTCCATCGTGGCCTTGTCGGTTTCGATCTCGGCCAGGATGTCGCCGGACGACACGGTGTCGCCCTCCTTCACCAGCCATTTTGCAAGCGTGCCTTCCTCCATCGTCGGGGAAAGCGCGGGCATGAGCAGTTCGGTTGCCATCTCTCAGTTCTCCCCTCAGGCTTCCTGCGGCGCCACGTCGGCGTAGATGTCCGTCCAGAGCTCCTCGAGCGCGGGCTCGGGGCTTTCCTTGGAGAACTCGGCGCTCTCGTTGACGATGTCCTTGATCTCCTTGTCGATCCCTTTGAGGTCGTCTTCGGAGGCGTGTTTGCCTTCGAGCAGCATGGCGCGGACACGTTCGATCGGGTCGCGCTCCTCGCGCATCTTCTGAACCTCCTCGCGGGTCCGGTACTTGGCCGGGTCAGACATGGAGTGGCCGCGATAACGGTATGTTTTCACTTCCAGAATATAGGGGCCCTCACCCGAGCGGCAGTGCGACACGGCCTTCTCGCCGGCCTCTTTGACCGCCAGAACATCCATGCCGTCGACGATCTCGCCGGGGATGCCAAATGGCGCGCCGCGGGTGTGGATATCTTCGGTCGAGGTGGAGCGGTTCTGCGAGGTACCCATGGCGTACTGGTTGTTCTCGATCACGAAAATCACCGGCAGCTTCCAGAGGGCGGCCATGTTGAAGGTCTCATAGACCTGGCCCTGGTTGGCGGCACCGTCGCCGAAATAGGTAAAGGTGACGTTGTCGTTTTCGTTGTACTTGTCGGCAAAGGCGAGGCCCGCGCCGAGCGGCACCTGGGCACCGACGATGCCGTGGCCGCCGTAGAAATGCTTCTCTTTCGAGAACATGTGCATCGAGCCGCCTTTGCCCTTCGAGTAGCCGCCTTCGCGGCCGGTGAGCTCGGCCATCACGCCTTTCGGGTCCATCCCGCAGGCCAGCATGTGGCCGTGGTCGCGGTAGGATGTGATGCGCTTGTCGCCTTCCTTGGCGGCGGCTTCGAGCCCAACCACAACGGCTTCCTGACCGATGTAGAGGTGGCAGAACCCGCCGATCAGGCCCATGCCATAGAGCTGGCCGGCCTTTTCCTCGAACCGGCGGATCAGCAGCATGTCGCGGTAGTAGGCGAGCAGGTCGTCCTTCGATGTGTTGGACTTCGCGGGTGTCTTTCTGGTGGTCTTCCGAGCCGCCATGGCAGCCTCTCCTCCCCGAGTCTTGAAAAGTAGTTTAACGTTGAACCATGTCTTAGCATTGCCCTTCCGGACATGCACATGAAATTTTAACGCAGACAGGAGCGGCGGCGTTCCGCCTGTATTGACAGGAGGTTAACGGACCGTGCGGTGGGGGAAGTCGGCGTGCAAGGGCCGCGCTTGCGATGCCGCAGCGCAGCAGGGAAGGTCAGCGAATGACGATTTCGTCGGCGCGGATCAGGCCCAGCACGTCGCGCGCCTGCTGATCGAGCAGGTCGAGGTCGAGGTAGTCGTCCGACATGCGGCGCGCCTTGTTGCGCAGTGCGGCAACCTCAACCTTCAGCCGTTCCCGCTCGGCCTTCAGCTCGCTCGCCTCTGCTTCAATCTCGATGCGCCGGAACAGGCCATAGTCGCCTTGAACCGCCGCGAAGGTGAAGTAGAGACCAAGCGACAGGGTGACGGCGAAATAGATCACCACCCCAAATGCCGGTCGTCTGCGGGAAACTGCCATACCGTTGTGCCTCTTCGTACGGGCCTCTTTGCGGACCTCGTGCAATGAATCTGACACACTCCGGCGGTCAAGTGAATCCCCTTTCTGCCCCGATCACCCGAAAATGCACTGAAAACAGTGGCAAACAGGTTAACGGTGCGGTCAGGGGCGTGCGCAGGGGGCAGAGGCGCCCCGTTTCAGCGCCGCCGTGCCGGGCGGCGCCGTGGGCGGGCGCAGATCAGCCGGCGACGGAGGCCGCGTGGATCGAGCCGATGGCGGAGCCGAGAGTCTCGTTGAACTCGCTGTCCGACTGGTCGTCAGACAGGCCCTCGGTCAGCGCGCGGGAGAAGCTGGCGACCATGCCGGTGTTCTGCGCCAGCCGGGTGTTGGCCTCTTCGCGGGAGTATCCGCCCGAGAGCGCCACGACCTTCAGCACGCGCGGATGGTCGATCAGCGGCTTGTAGAGGTTGGATTCCTCGGGGAGGGTGAGCTTTAGCATCACGTCAGATGTGCCGGGCAGGGCATCGAGACGCTTGAGGATCTCGTCGCGCAGCAATGCCTCGGCCTCGGCCTTGTCGGGCGCGTTGATGTTGATCTCGGGCTCGAGGATCGGCACCAGCCCGTGCTCCACCACCTGCGCGCCAAGCTCGAACTGCTGGGCCACGTTGGCGGCAATCCCCTCGGGGTTGGCGGCATGGATCACCGAGCGCTCCTTGGTGCCGAAGATGCCCTTGTCGGCAGCGCGGGTGAGCAGCTCTGAGAGGCCGGGAATGGGCTTCATCAGTTGGACGCCATTGGCCTCTTCTTCCAGCCCCTTGTCGATCTTCAGAAAGGGGACAACGCCGCGGTCTTCCCACAGGAACTGCGCCGAGGGCTTGCCTGCGATGTCGCGGTCCATCGTCTTTTCGAACAGGATCGCGCCGATCACCTTGTCGCCGGTGAAGGCCGGCGAGGTGGCGATGCGGGAGCGCATCTCGTGGATGAGGTCGAACATCTCGTCATCATTGGCATAGCGCTCTTCGGAGACGCCGTAGAGCCGGAGCGCCTTGGGGGTGGAGCCCCCGGACTGGTCGAGCGCGGCGATGAAGCCCTGACCTGCGGCGATCTTTTGTTTTTGCTCGGCGTTCGGCATGGGTCCGTCCCTCGTTTGTGACCTTCGGGCAGAGGGATAGCGGCGGGCGCGGGGGAAGGCAAAGGTGATTGCGCTAACGCCGGGTCCGGGCCGCTAGCGCGGCGAATTTCTGTAGCAGAATTCTTGGTGCGGTCAGCCTCAGCCCCCCAGCGCCGCGACGCCGGGCAGGGTCTTGCCTTCCATCCACTCCAGAAACGCGCCGCCGGCGGTGGAGATATAGGTGAACTGGTGCACCGCCTTGGCGTTGTTGAGCGCCGAGACGGTATCGCCGCCACCGGCCACGGTGATCAGCTCGCCCCGGTCGGTCAGCGCTCCGGCCTGACGCGCGGCGGCATAGGTGGCGGCGCCGAAGGGCATGATCTCGAAGGCGCCGAGCGGGCCGTTCCAGATGACCGTTTCGCTCTCGTCGAAAATTTCACAGATCTTCGCCACCGTCTTCGGCCCGGCATCGAGGATCATGCCCTCTGCCGGGCAGGCCTCGGCGGGGCAGACCTTGTGCGGGGCGCGGGCCTTGAACTCTTCGGCCACCACCACGTCCACCGGCAGGTGGATCTGGCAGCCAGAGCCCTTGGCCTTTTCGAGGATTTCCAGCGCGGTGCCGGTCATCTCGGCCTCTGCGAGCGACTGGCCGATCTCGTGGCCTTGCGCCAGCAGGAAGGTATTGGCCATGCCACCACCGATGATCAGGTGGTCGACCTTGTCGAGCAGGTTGGAGAGCAGGGTGATCTTGGTCGAGACCTTCGCGCCGCCGACCACGGCGGCCACCGGGCGGATCGGGTCGCCCAAAGCGCCCTCCAGCGCCTCCAGCTCCTCCTGCATGTTGCGGCCCGCGCAATTGGGCAGCAGATGCGCCACGCCCTCGGTGGAGGCATGGGCGCGGTGGGCGGCGGAGAAGGCATCATTGCAGTAGATGTCACCCAGCGCGGCGAGTTCCTTGGCGAAGGCCGGATCGTTGGCCTCTTCGCCGGGGAAGAAACGCATGTTCTCCAGCAGCAACACCTGGCCCGCAGAGAGCGTGGCCACGGCGGCATCCCAGCCGCCATCGGCGAAGGCCACTTTTTGGCCGAGCGCCTCGGAGAGGGCGGGCACGACCTGCTCCAGCGACATCTCGGGCACCACCTTGCCCTTGGGCCGCCCGAAGTGCGCCAGCAGGATCGGCTTGCCGCCCTTGGCCAGAATATCCTCGACGGTGGGCACGATCCTGTCGATGCGGGTGGTGTCGGTGACTTTGCCGCCATCCATCGGCACGTTGATATCGACCCGCACCAGCACGCGCTTGCCGCTCAGGTCCATGTCATCAAGGGTTTTCCAGGCCATGCGATCCTCCATCTGTCGCCCCGTTCTCGCTGGTTTGATCGGCGCGGTCAACGCGGGGGTTTCCCTTTGGCAGCGCGCCGCATAGGGTGCCCGCGACTTATGACTGAGGAGGCGCGTATGGCCGAGATCAAAGACCCCGAAAACACCATCCTGATCGAGCTGGACGGCGGCACCGTGACCGTCGAGCTGCTGCCCGATGTGGCCCCGCAGCACTCAGCCCGGATGAAGGAGCTGGCCCGCTCCGGTGCCTATGATGGTGTCGTGTTTCACCGCGTGATCGAGGGCTTCATGGCCCAAACCGGCGATGTTGCCCACGGCAAGGCGGGCGGCGACCTGCGGCGCGCGGGCACCGGCGGCTCCGACCTGCCCAACGTGCCGGCCGAGTTCAACAAGCTGCCCTTCGACCGCGGCGTTCTCGGTGCGGCCCGCAGCCAGAACCCCGACAGCGCGAACAGCCAGTTCTTCATCTGCTTCGATGACGTGCATTTCCTCAATGGAAATTACACCGTCTATGGCCGGGTGATCGACGGGATGGAGCATGTCGATGCGATCCCGCGCGGCGAGCCGCCTGCGCAGCCGGGCGTGATGAAGAGCGTGAAGGTGGCGGCAGATGTCTGACAGCAAGGTCTTTGCGGGCGGGCTCTTTGCCGTGGGGCTGGCCTTTCTGGCGGCCTTCTTCCTCTTCACCAACGGCACCGTGACAGAGGCCGCGGCGGCCGAAGATACCGCCGGGCCGAACATGGTGATCACCGTGGCCGGAAAGGGCGATGTGGTGATTGACCTGCGCCCCGACCTCGCGCCGCAGCATGTGGAGCGGATCGTGAAGCTGGCCGAGTCCGGTGCCTATGACGGCGTGGTGTTTCACCGCGTGCTGGAAGGCTTCATGGCTCAGACCGGCGATGTGCAGTTCGGCAAGGGCGACGACCTGAGCCGCGCGGGCACCGGTGGCTCCGATCTGCCTGATCTGCCAGCGGAATTTTCCGACGCGCCCTATGTGCGCGGTGCCGTGGGCATGGCCCGGACCAACGACCCGAACAGCGCCAACAGCCAGTTCTTCATCATGTTCGCTCCGGCGGAGCATCTGAATGGGCAATACACCGTGGTCGGCAATGTGCTGGAAGGCATGGAGGTGGTCGATGCGATCACCCGTGGCATGCCGGGCAGCGGCATCGTCGAGACCCCGGACGTGATGGAGAGCGTGACCATCGCACAGTGACGTAAACCCTGCGTGAGCGGGGTTTGTCGAGATAATGGCCCATGGCATCCTTGCCCCGATCAGGGAGAGAGGTTGCCATGGGTTTTCTTTTTCGGGCAATGGCTTGGCTGTTTTTGAGCGCCGGGCTGGCTGCGGCTGATCCGGGGTTCTGGAAGCACGAATGGCCGCGCACCGACTTTTCCAGGACGAGCGTGACGAGCTGGGTCGAGATCCTCTCGGGCGGGCCGGGGAAGGATGGGATTCCGGCAATCACGGGGCCGGAGTTCAGGGCGGTGAAGGGCGCGAAACTCTCGGCGCGGGAGCCGGTGATCACGGTGGAAATGGGCGGCGAGGCGCGGGCCTATCCGCTGCGCTATCTGATCTGGCATGAGATCGTGAATGACCGGATGGGCGGGGTGCCGATTGCCGTAACCTATTGTCCGCTCTGCAATTCTGCGCTGGTCTTCGACCGTCGGTTGCGCGGGCGGGAGCTGGAATTCGGGGTGACGGGCAAGCTGCGGCATTCGGATATGGTGATGTATGACCGGCAAACCGAAAGCTGGTGGCAGCAGGCGCTTGGCCGCGCGATCGTGGGTGAGCTGACCGGGGCGGAGCTGAAGGCGGTGCCGAGCTGGATGGAGAGCTGGGAGAGCTTTGCCACACGGCACCCGAAGGGTCGGGTGATGGCCGAGCCGAAGCACAACCGGCCCTATGGGCAGAACCCCTACAAGGGCTATGACAGCTCGAAAAAGCCCTTTCTTTTCAACGGAAAAATGCCACCTCACGGGGTGCCGCCGCTGCTGCGCGTGGTACGCGTGGGCAACCGGGCCTGGCCACTGACGCGGGTTGCAGAGGCGGGCGAGATCCGGGAGGCGGGGGTGGTGATTTCTTGGGCCGCCGGGCAGGCCAGCGCGCTCGACAGCGCCGCTATCGCCAAGGGGCGCGACGTTGGCATGATCCGGGTGCGCGACAAGGCTGGGCGGGATGTGGCCCATGACCTGATGTTCGCCTTTGCGTTTCACGCGTTTTATCCGCGCGGTGAGTGGATGTTAGTCGAGGGACGCTAAGATCGGGTTAACGGCGCGAAATTTCGGGGCATATCAATGGGATGAAAGAGGTTTGCAAAGTTTCTGCCTTGCGGCATGGCGGGGTGAGGCTCGGCACTGTAGCCATGCGGTTTTTCGGTTTAAGGTCAGTGGGTTGAGTGGTGACCCTGTTGCAAATGGGGTAGGGGAATACCGGATGCACAAGTGATGCACATCCGATGCACATTCCATGCATATCGCAGGTGCAGCATGATCTTCTGCGCCTGCATTGCAAACCCCTGATCCGGGCCATTGACTCGGCCCGGTTCTCTCATGGAGGTGGATATCAACCTAAAATGGGAGGCCAGCATGACCATAGCGAAGAACACTATCTGCCTTTGGTACGACTCCGACGCCGAAGGGGCGGCCCGGTTTTATGCCGAGACTTTCCCCGACAGCGCGGTGGAGGCGGTGCACAAGGCCCCCGGAGACTTTCCCGGCGGAACCAAGGGGCAGGTGCTGACGGTGCAGTTCACCGTGCTGGGCATCCCCTGCCTCGGGCTGAACGGCGGGCCGATCTTTCAACACAGCGAGGCGTTCTCGTTTCAGGTGGCGACGGACGATCAGGCCGAGACGGACCGGTACTGGGAGGCCATCGTCGGCAACGGCGGCAAGGAGAGCGCCTGCGGCTGGTGCTCCGACCGCTGGGGCATCCACTGGCAGATCACCCCGCGCGTGCTGACGGAGGCGATGGCGCAGGGCGGCGCGGTCGCCGAGCGGGCCTTTGCCGCGATGATGGAGATGGGCAAGATCGACGTGGCGAAGATCGAGGCGGCGGTGAAAGGGTAGGGGCGATGCGCAGCGCCGGGTCAGACCCCGGCAGAGGCGAACTCCGCCAGCAGCGCGTTGAATCGCTCCGGCTCTTCCCAGAACGGCGCGTGGCCGGAGTTTTCGAACACATGGGGCTCGGCATGGGCGAATTCGGCGGCGCATTCATCGAAGATCGGGCGCGGCATGACCCGCTCATGGGCGCCCCAGACCACGAGGCAGGGGTTTGCCGTGGCCCGGGCGGCGGGGCGATAATCGGCGTGGCGCTGGCGGGTCTGGCCGCGAATTTCGGGCGGGCACATCATGTTGAAACCGAGCATGGTGGCAAAGTCGGCCTCGGAGGGCTGCTGGTGGAAACAGGCGCGCAGGAAGGCCTGCGTGGCCGCGAGGTTCTCTGGCAGCACATCGGAGAGCATGCCCTTGGCGAGCACCGCCTCATCGGCCATGCGCAGCGCGCGGGCCTCGGGCGGGATGAACTTGCCGGAGGTCGGGCCGGTGCCGATCATCGCCGTGGCCCGCAGCGCGGTATCGCCGTGCAGCGCGAGGTAGTCGCAGAGCGCCTTGCCACCCATCGACCAGCCCAGCAGCAGCGGGCGGTGGAGCGAGAGCGCTTCGATCACCGCCGCGATGTCGCCGCCCCAAGGCTCGGAGCCGTCATAGGCCTCCGGCGCGGTGGGCTTGTCGGAGGCGCCGTGGCCGCGCAGGTCAAACCCCACCATGCGGAAGCCGGCCAGCTCGGGCGCGGCGAATTGCCGGGCGAAGGAGAGGTGGCTTTGCGACCAGCCGTGAACGAAGAGGATCGGCGGGCCATCGGGCGCGCCGTATTCGGCCACAGCAATGGACGTGCCGCCGTGTCCGGCAATGCGATGGGTGGCGAAGGGGGTGGGCAGGTCTGTCATATCGGTCTTTCGCCTTTGGGGCGGGGCTGGCGTTTACGGGTGGCTCAGGGATGGCGTTTCAAAGTGGCTCAGGGCTGCATTTGTCAGCAGATACATGACGGGAGCAAGAATTTTTGCCCGTGCCTCTGGACGGGGCGGCCCAACTCGCTAGGTTCCGCGCAACGCCGCGCCGCAGAATGCCCGCGCGCGCTCATCTGAAAGGACAGACCATGCAACAGGCCGCCGCCCGGCCAGAGGGCCTTTTCCGCTCGGCGCTCATCCTCGGCCTGATGTCGATGGTGGGGCCCTTCGCGATCGACATGTACCTGCCGATGATGCCCGAGATCGGCGTGGCGCTCGGCGTGGACGAGGCCGCGATGGGGGCCACGATCATCGGCTATTTCATCGCCTTCGGCCTTGCCCAGTTGATCTATGGCCCGTGGGCCGACCAATCGGGGCGGCGGTTGCCGATCTACTTCGGGCTCGGGGTGTTTGCCATCGGCTCGGTGGGCGCGGCGATGGCCGGGAGCCTCGGCACGCTCGTGGCCTGGCGCTTTGTCCAGGGTCTCGGCGGGGCGGCGGTGATGGTGGTGCCACGGGCGATCATCCGCGACATGCACACCGGCGCGGCGGCGACCAAGATGATGGCGTTGATCATGCTGGTGATCTCCGTCTCGCCGATGCTGGCGCCGCTGGCCGGCTCGGGCGTGGCCGCCGTGGCGGGCTGGCGCGCGATCTTCTGGGTGCTGGCCGTGGCCGCCGTGGCCTGCGTGACGCTGATGCATTTTGCCCTGCCAGAGACCCTGCCGCCGGAGCGCCGGGTGAAGGTGAACGTGGCCGCGCTGACCCGCGTGGCGGGGATGCTGCTGCGCGATGCCAAGTTCATGGGGCTGACCTTTGTGGGCGGCTTCGGGATGGCGAGCTTTTTTATCTTCATCGCGCTGGCGCCCTTTGTTTACACGCAGGATTTCGGCCTGACGCCGACCCAGTTTTCGCTGGCCTTCGCGGTGAATGCGGCCGGGTTCTTTGGTGCCAGCCAGGCCGCCGGGCCGCTGGCCGACCGGCTCGGGCTGACCCGGGTGGTGCTGGGCGGAGCGACCGGCTTTGGCCTTGCCACGGCAACGCTCTTTGCGGTGGTCGCGACGGGCGGCAGCTCGCTCGTGGTGGTGATGGCGGGGCTCTTCATCGGCAACGCTTTCCTCGGCCTCGTGATCCCGACGACGATGGTGATGGCGCTGGACGATCACGGCGAGAACGCGGGCATGGCCTCGAGCCTCGGCGGCACCTTGCAGATGGTGGCGGGCGGGGTCGCCGTGGGCATCGCCACGCCCTTCCACAACGGCACCGCCACGCCGATGATCGCCGCCATTGCCGCCTGCGGTCTGGCCTCGGCCACGCTGGCCTGGGTGGTGCTCTCGCGGGTGCGGCGGGCGGCCTGAGCCGCGGGGGCGGACGATTTCCGGGCAGGGTTAAGCCTATTTTAGCACCCTTCGTGCATTTCCGGTCCTGAGGTCCGGCCGCCGCGTGTTGCGCGGGCCGGACATTCAGGATCTGGAGATTTTGCATGCCCCTGCTGCGCAACATGAAACTGCGGACAAAGCTGCCGCTGCTCATCTCTCTCACGGTCGCCATCACGGTTGCCGGCTTCGTTGGCCTGCTGGCGATGCAAGGCTGGAAGAACGCTGAAGAGGCAGCCAATGCGCGGCTGAAGAGCACGCTCGAGCAGGATCAGGGCGCGGTGCAGGAGTGGGTCGACCGGATCCGGAACGACCTGCAGTTCAACTCCACTGAGGGCACGGTGCTGGCCGCGCTGAGCAAGTTCACCGGCGCCTTTGCCGCGATGGGCGATGATCCGGTGGGGGAGTTGCAGCGCATCTACATCGAGGAAAACCCGCATCCACTGGGCGAGAAGCACCTGTATGACTTCGCGCGCGACGGCTCGGGCTACTCGATTGCGCACAAGCGGTTCCATGGCTTCTTCCGCGCGCTGCAGCAGACGCGTGGCTATTACGATGTGTTCCTCTTCGATGCCGAGGGGAACCTCGTTTACACCGTGTTCAAGGAATTGGACTTTGCCACCAACCTGATGGAGGGGCCGTGGGCCGATAGCGGGCTTGGCGAGGCGTTTCGCGGCGCGGTGGCCAAGGCAGGCAGCGAGGATGCGGTCACCTTCGTCGATTTCGCACCTTACGGGCCCTCGCACGGGGCGGCGGCGGGCTTTGCCTCCATCGCGCTGACCGGTGCGGACGGCACCTTGCTGGGCGTGCTCGCGGTACAGATGCCGACCGACCAGATCGCGCCGATGCTGAGCACCAATGACATCAGCCATAGCGGCATGTCGATGATCATCACCGGCCCCGACGGCCTGCCGCGCAACCACGTGGGCGAGGCCGGGCTGGAGCCGGTGAGCAGCGAGGCGCTGACCCGCGCCCATGCCGGCGAACGCGGCCAGATGCGCGGCATCCTGAGCGATGGCAGCACCGGCCTTGCCGTTTATGGCCCGATTGATCTGGGCGCCTTCACCTGGGCCATCACCGCCGAGATGACCGATGCCGAGGCCTTTCATGCGATCAACCGGCTCATCACCTATTGCGCGATGGCGGGGGCGGGGCTGCTGGTCTTTGCCTCGCTGGTCGGCTTTGGCCTGTCGCGCGGGATCGTCGCACCGGTGAACGGCATGCGCCGGGGCCTCGAGGATCTGGCCCGCGGTGCCTACGCGCGCGCAATTCCGGGGGCCAACCGCGGTGACGAGCTTGGCGAAATGGCCCGCAGCGCAGAGGTGCTACGCGGCGCCCTGCAAGAGGCCCGCGCCGCCGAGAAAGATAACATCTTTCGCGGGGCCGGATTTCAGGCCAGCTCCGCCCCGATGCTGATGCTCAATAGCGATCTCTGCGTGAGTTACGCCAATGACGCGGCGGCGGAATTCATGCAGAAGAACGCCGGGGTCTTTGCCGCAGCCGGGCTCTTCGACGGATCCGAAGACCTCACCGGGCAGAGCATTGACCGCCTGATGCCCAACCCCGACAGCCTCGAGCGTGCCGTTGCAAGCCCCGAAGAGTTGCCGCGCAGCCTGTTCTTCCGCCTCGGCGATACGCGGCTCTCCATGCGGGTGGGCGCCGTGGCCGATGAGGCGGGGCAGATCATCGGTTCGGTGGTCGAGCTGAGCAATGCCACGCAGGAGTTCATGGACCGGGCGCTGATGGTCACCATCGACAGCTTTCTGGCGACCATCAAGATGGATCGCGAGGCGCGGATCTTCGAGGTCAACGGCACCATGGCCAGCGTACTCGGGCGCCCGGCTGAAGAGATGGCGGGGGCAGCCGCGCTGGATGTTTTCGAGTTCGATGCCGATCTTGCCGCGCAGAACGGCGCGGTGCTGGATCGTCTGGAAAAGGGCGATTCCGTCTTTGGCCTGTTCCGCCTGCGCGGCGCAGACGGGGCACTGCACTGGCTCCAAGGCGGCTTCGCCCCTGTGCTCGATACCGATGGTCAGCCCGCAATGTATCTCTTCATGGGCTCCGACATCACCGCCGACCGCGAAAAGCTGCTGTCGGCGGAGCAAGAGCAGCTGCGCCTCGCCGAGGCCCAAGCCCAAGTGGTCGACGGCCTTCGGATCGGCCTCAATGCGCTCGCGGAGGGCGATCTGACGAGCGTGCTGGAAGACAAGTTTGCCGAGGATTACGAGGAGTTGCGGCTCAACTTCAATGAGGCCGCCGGCAAGCTGCGCGAAGCCATCGCCATGGTGATGGAGAATGCAGGCGTGATCCACGGCGAGGTCGGCGAAATCGCCTCTTCCGCCGACGATCTATCACGCCGCACCGAGCATCAGGCCTCGACCCTTGAAGAGACCGCCGCCGCGCTCGATGAGCTGACCTCCAGCGTGCGCTCGGCCTCCGAGGGCGCTGACCGGGCCAACAAGATGGTGAGCGAAGCCCGCGGCAATGCCGAACAGGGCGGCCAAGTGGTGAGCGAAGCGGTCGCCGCGATGGGGCAAATCTCGCAGAGCTCCGATCAAATCTCGAAAATCATCTCGGTGATCGAGGACATCGCCTTTCAGACCAACCTGCTGGCCCTCAACGCAGGCGTTGAGGCCGCCCGCGCAGGCGAGGCTGGTCGTGGCTTTGCGGTGGTCGCCTCAGAAGTGCGGGCGCTGGCGCAGCGCAGCTCCGACGCGGCGCGCGAGATCTCCGGCCTGATCTCTTCTTCCGGTGATCACGTGAAACGCGGGGTCGAGCTCGTCGGCCAGACTGGTGAGGCCCTCAGCAGGATCGTGACCAGCGTGAGCGATATCGCTGCCCATGTCTCCGAAATTGCCCGCTCGGCCAAGGAACAATCCAGCGGGCTCGATGAGATCAACACCGCGATGAACCGGCTCGACCAGGTGACCCAGGAAAACGCGGCGATGTTCGAAGAAACGAATGCGGCCAGCCAGTCACTCTCGGGCGAGGCCAATGCGCTGAAGCGCACCATGAGCCGCTTCCGCATCGGCGATGCTGCAGCCGAGCTGGCCTCGGCACCGGCGCCCGCAAACAGGCCCGAGGCCGTGCCGGAGCCTGCGAGCACTGGCGGCATCGGGGAGTCCGTGACGGGAGAGGCTCCAGAGGAGGCACCTGCGGCACCCGCTTTAGAGGAGCCACCCGCCACCCCGACCTTTCGCAGCGGGCGCATAAGCCCGCTGCCCATAAGCTCGGATGGCAACGCGGCCCTCGCTGTCGACCCGGCCGACGAAGACTGGGAAGAATTCTGATCTCGCGGGGACTGAGCGGTGAAGCACGTGTCGGATTTGGCCGAGAAGCGCCGGGTGGTGATCGTTGATGACAGCGTCAGCATGCGCGCCATCCTCGCGCGCCTGCTCCTCGCCGATGGACGGTTCGAGGTGGTGGGGGAGGCGGGCGACCCGTTCGAGGCTCGAGCGGTGATCAAATCCACCCATCCGCATGTGGTCACGCTCGATGTGGAAATGCCTCGGATGAACGGGCTGAGCTTTCTGGAAAAGATCGTCTCACTCCGGCCTCTGCCGGTGGTGATGCTGTCGTCGGGCACAGGCCCGGGCAGCGACATGGCGATCGAGGCCCTTGCCCTTGGTGCCATCGACTGCCTCGGCAAGGATGGCTTCGGTCGACCGGAGAAGGCCGCCGATGTCGCCGAACGCATCTTCGAGGCGTCACTGGCCCGTGTGGAGCCTCGGGCCTCGCGGCCCATACCAGTGAGCCATACCGCTTTCATTTGGAACGGAAAGATCGTGCTCATCGGCTCCTCGACCGGGGGGGTCGAGGCGCTGGAGCGGGTGTTAGGGGCGATGCCCTCCAACGCCCCGCCGATCGTGGTCGTTCAACACATGCCGGCGCAGTTCATGGAGAGCCTTGCCCACCGCCTTTCGGGCCGCCTTGCCCCCCGGGTGGTGCTCGCGCGGGACGGAATGGCACTGACCCAGGGCATGGTCGTCTTCGCCCCCGGCGGACCGTGCCACCTTGAACTGGTCGCGGGCGTGGGGCCAGGTGCCTTGCCGCGTTGCAAGCTTATAGAGGGCGGCCTCATCAGCGGGCACCGCCCATCCGTCGATCACCTTTTTGGCTCGGCGGTGCATGTCGCACCGCGCAGCCTGGCAATCCTCCTCACCGGCATGGGGCAGGACGGCGCAAAGGGGATGCTGGCACTGCGTGGCGCTGGAGCCCGAACCCTCGCACAGAGCAAAGAAAGCAGCACGGTCTGGGGTATGCCCCGCGTGGCCTGGGAAACAGGTGCGGCCGAGGCGCTCGTACCGCTGAACGATATCGGCGGCCAGATATTGCAGATTTGCGGGCGAGGGGGCGGGAAACCGGTATGATATCACGCGAGAAAACACAGCATGTGGCGCAGGGGGAGTTCGGCGTATCCGCCGACCCGGAGATGTTGTTGACGACAATCCTTGGTAGCTGTGTCTCTGTCTGCCTATGGGACAGTCACGCGCGGCTCGGCGGGATGAACCACATCCTCCTGCCTGGCGGTGGAGGCACCGATCTCTACGAGGCTGCCGTTGGCGCCAATGCCATGGAGCTACTGATCAATGGCATGCTGAAGGCTGGTGCCCGCCGAGACTGGCTTGAGGCAAAGATATTCGGCGGGGCGCGCATGATCGCGGCGCGCTCGGATATCGGAGCGCGGAACGGGGCTTTTGTGACGGAGTTTCTCGAACGGGAGAATATTCCGCTGATGGGGCAATCCCTTGGCGGGACGCAGGGACGGCGCGTGCAATTCTGGCCCGAAAGCGGGCGGGCGCGCCAGATGCTGATCGCGAAGTTCGAGGAGCCCGCAACGCCCACACCGGCCCCGGTTCCTGCGGCGGCGGAAGATGATCTCGAGCTGTTTTGACGCTTGGTGCAGGACACGCTGAGGCTCGTTTCAAACATTCCGTCAGTCTGGTCGGAACCCAGACGCTGGAATGGCCCCGGCCATGCGATGCGCGGGGAGAAGCTTGTTGCTGAAACGAAGCTTTCGCGAGGTAGCGTCAGTACGAGATTAAGTGCCGGTCAGTGGCGGTCTTGGGCTGAAACGCCAACCTTTGAAGTTTACTCGTGCATTCACCTCATCCCCGTCTGGCTATTTACACGACTTTTGGGATGGGCTGTCATTTTACGGTTAGGTTATGAGATCAAAGTCTGAGGCTTCGAGGCACGTCGAACAAGGCTTTGGACTCTCTTCTCCAGTATCAAAAGAAGTCGACCTCGCCGCTGGGCTGCTCTTGCTCGAGCGCCGCCTCGCCGCCTTGGAGGAGCGCGATGCGGCAGCTTTCGAGGCGGAGGAGATCGGCGAGGGCAGCGATGTCGATGTGGTCGTTCCGGCCTGCTGCGTCGGCGGCGAGGTGGGCGGCGGCGCGTAGGTCGTCGAGGGTTTGGTGAATCAGGTCGAGGCCCTGCAATTCGCGCAGCTGGGCGCGCGTGGGGTGTCCTGCCTGTGTCAGGAAACTCCCGAGGTCGTCCTGCATCTGGGCGGTGCGGCCGGCGAGGCCATCGAGCGTGTCGGCCAGCCGGGCGAGGAGTGCTGAGATTGGCAGGTCAGCCGCGGCCGGCTCTCGGGTTGCGAGTGCGCGACCGTTCATAGCCGGCCCACCACGGCTTCCATGCAGGCGTGCAGATCCTTGGGCTGGAAGGGCTTTTTGATGAAGTTGTTCATGCCAAGCGCGCGGCCGGTATCGATGATCTGCTTGTCGGCCTTGCCGGTGATCAGGATGAAGCCGATGCCCTTGAGGCGGGCGTGTGTGCGCAGGGCCTTTAGCAGGTGGAGGCCATCCATTCCGGGCATGTTGTAATCCGAGATCACGAGATGCGCGGGCTTCTTCTCCAGCTCGGCGAGGGCGGCGTTGCCGTCGGCGGTGTAGCGGACGTTGGTCACGCCCATGGCGTCGAGAGCTTGCAGGATCAGGCCGCGGCTGGTGGACATGTCGTCGACCACCATGACGTGCAGTTTTTCGCGGAGGGACATCGGGTTACTCCTGATGGGGGCCGGGGCGTTGCGGGGCGGGGGGCTGGGCGGCGGGTCCGAAGGCGAAGGCGGTTTGTCCGACCTGGCGGAAGGGCGCGCCCAGGCCTGGATCGATGCGTTCCGAATGGCCGAGGTAGAGCATGGCGCCGGGGCCGCAGAGCTGGGCGAAGCGCGAGATCAGACGGTTCTGGGTGGGCTGATCGAAGTAGATCATGACATTCCGGCAGAAGATCACATCAAACTGCCCCTTCATCGGCCAGTCGCCCATGAGGTTGAGGTGGCGGAAGGAAACGAGGCGGCGGACGTCGTCGGCGACCTCCATGTCACCGCCGCCGGCGGGGCGCAGGAACCTGTCACGCCCGCTCGCCTCGAGCGGGGTGACGAGATCGGCGGCATAGGTGGCGGCGCGGGCGGCGGCGAGGATCTGGGTATCAATGTCGGTGGCGAGGATGCGCAGATCGTGCTGCGCGGCCTCGGGGAACTGCTCAAGCACCACCATGGCGAGGCTGTAGGGCTCCTGCCCGGAGGAGCAGGCGGAGGACCAGAGGCGGACGCGGCCCCCCTGACGGGCGCGTGCGACGAGGTCGGGCAGCACCTCGCT
Source organism: Oceanicola sp. (assembly GCA_017792405.1). Taxonomy (GTDB): domain Bacteria; phylum Pseudomonadota; class Alphaproteobacteria; order Rhodobacterales; family Rhodobacteraceae; genus Vannielia. The sequence goes on along the minus strand of CP051231.1, from coordinate 1,764,522 downwards.
TGCGAAGTGCTCGAAGTGATGGTTCTCGCGAAAGAAGCTGGTGACATTGGTAGTGAGCGCCGAGATCAGGTGTTCGCGCTCGTCGGCGGCGTTGGGGCCCTGCACCAGCGCGATATAGTCATCGATGCTGGCGAGCTTCAGCGCCCTGAGGCGCTTGCCGATGCGGGAGAAAACCATGGCGGATTTCTCCGGCACGATGTGCAGGCCCGCGGCTTCGCGGGCCATGCGGGCGATGGCATCGAACTGCGCGCGCTTTTCCGGCGTGAGCGGCTCGGGGCCGGAGCCGGCGAAGGCCTGCACCGCGCTGGCCGGAGAGGAGGGGAGTGCGACGTTCACGCGGCCTCGGCATCGACATTGGGCAGGACTGCGGCGAGATCGAGCACACGCAGCATGCGTTCTTCATGAATGGTGAGGGCGCGCACGCATTTCAGTGAGCCGTCGGACGACATGTCGGGCGGGGCCTGGAGCTCTGCCTCGGAGACGGCGAAAATGTCGGAGACCGCGTCGACCAGCAGGCCCACGGTATCATCGCCGGATTGCACCACGACGATCACGTTGCGGTCGTTCTTCTCACCCGCCGCGATGCCGAGACGCTTGGCGAGGTCGATGATGGGCAGCACGGTGCCGCGCAGGTTGATGACACCGCGCACATAGGGCGGGGCGTGGGGCAGGGGAGTTGCCTCTGTCCAGCTGCGGATCTCGCGGACCGAGATGATATCGATGGAATATTCCTGCGTGCCAACGTGGAAGCTGAGCAGCTCCTGACGCGTGGGGTCATGGGCGTTGTCATCGGGTGTGGTCATTGTCTTGTCCTGCTTCTGTCCGTTGTTAGGCCTTGAGCGTTATCCGGCGAGATCAAGGGCTTGCATGGTGCGGCTGCTGCCTGCCGATGCGATCAGGTCGGCGGGGTCGAGGATCAGGGCGATGCGGCCATTGCCAAGGATGGTGGCAGCGGCAATGCCGGGAATGCGGCCGTAACTCTCTTGCAGGCCCTTGATCACCACTTGGCGCTGCTCGACGATCCGGTCGACCACCAGCGCCGAGCGGGTGTTGTCTTCCATCGCGATAAGCAGCACCGAGCTGCCCTCGTAGCTGGCCAGCGGGGAGCGGAAGCCGAGCTTTTCGGCCATGTCCAAGATCGGCACGAACTCCTCGCGAATGCGCACGAGTTGGGTGCCCGCGCCGAGCTGTTCCATGTCGCTGGCCTGAAGGGTGAGGGTTTCAGAGATGGAGCCGAGAGGCACCACGAGAATCTCGCCGCCGGCCTCCACCACCATGCCGTCGAGCACGGCGAGGGTGAGCGGCAGGGAGATGGAGAAGGTCGTGCCGATACCCGGCTCGGAGGTGATGGTGACACGGCCGCCGAGCGCCTGGATCGAGCTGCGGACCACATCCATGCCGACGCCGCGGCCCGAGAGGTCGGAGACCTCCTTGGCGGTGGAGAAACCGGGCAGGAACAGAAGGTTGTCGATCTCCTGGTCCGACATCGGCACGCCGGGGGGGATGAGGCCTTTCTCTTCGGCCTTGGCCTTGACCACCTCGCGATTGATGCCGCCGCCGTCGTCCTTGATCTCCAGCACGACGCGGCCCGACTTGTGGGCAGCGGTGAGGGTGACGACGCCATCGGCGGGCTTGCCGGCGGCGATGCGGCCCTCGGTGGTTTCGAGCCCGTGGTCGACGGCGTTGCGGACCATGTGTGTGAGCGGGTCGGCGAGGCGCTCGATCACCGTTTTGTCGATCTCGGTCTGCTCGCCATCGGTGATGAAGCGCACCGACTTGCCGACCATGGCGGAGCTTTCGCGCACGATCCGGCTCATCCGCTGGAACAGGGATTTGACCGGCTGGGCGCGGATCATCATCACGCTTTCCTGGATGTCGCGGGTGAGCTGGAGGAACTCTTCAAGCCCAGAGGAAACGGCGGAGTTGGCGGGAATGCCGGCCTCGGCCACGCTCTGGCTCAACATGGCCTGGTTGATCACCAGCTCGCCGACGAGGTTGACGAGCCGTTCGATGCGGTCGAGGTCGACCCGGACGGTGGCCTTGGCGCCGCCAGCGGCCTGCTTGGCATCCTTGCCGCCTGAGGGAGCTGCGGCCTGCGGTTTGGCGACAGGGGCGGGCGCGGGCTTGGCGGCGGGCGTCGGGGCGGCCTCCGGAGGAGGGGCGGGCGTTGCGGCCACTGGCTCAGGCTCCGGGTCTGGCTCGGACTCCTCGCCCGCTGCTGTTTCGGGGGCCTCGCCGTCATCGACGGTGCCGGGGATGACGATGTTGTCAAACGCGGGGCTGTCGAGGTCGGGCAGCCCGGCGAAGGGGGTGCCAGTCGCCTCGATGGAAAGCTCGCAGAGCCCGTCGACGAATTCGAAGACCTCGGCGGCCTCTTCCTTTTTGGCATTGGTGGCGATGGAAACCTCCCAGCCGATGGCGCCCTCTTCAGGGGCCAGATCGGCGAGGGCGGGTAGCTTGGAAAGGTCGCAGGTGGTGGTGATTTCGCCCAAGTCGCGCAGGGCGGCCAGCATGTGGCGCGGCTCGTTGCCGGAGGAGAAGAGCTCTGCTGCCGGGTGGAAACGGATCAACAGGCCGGGGGGCGTGCCCTCCACCGGGGCATCGCCGCTGTCGTCGTCGATCGGGTCGAGCGACAGGGTCATCGGGGCGAAGTCGATCTCTTCTTCGGCCTCTTCCTCCTCGATCACGCCGCCCACCAGGGCTTCGAGGTCGCCCAGCACGGCCTCAGTGGTGGCGGTGTCGAGGCTTTCGCCGTCGCGGGAGGCGCGGACGATGTCGTAGAGCACATCGGCACCGCGGAAGAAGAGCGCGATGGTGTCGCGGGTCGGCTCCAGCCGGCCATTGCGGATTTCGTCCATCACCGTCTCGAAGCGGTGGGCGAAGCGCACCAGATCTTCGAGACCGAAGGCCCCGGCGCCGCCCTTGATGGAATGCACGGCGCGGAAGCAGACATTGATGGTCTCGCTGTCGGTGTCGCCGTCATCCATTGCGGTCAGCCCGTCTTGCAGGCTTTCGAGCAGTTCCTCGCATTCGATGAAGAAGCTGGCCCGGATCTCGGCCATCGGGTCGTTGGACATCAGGCGGCTCCTTTTCCGGCGACCATGTTGATGGCGCGCACCAGCTTGACCGGGTCGAAGGGTTTGACGATCCAGCCGGTAGCGCCGGAGGCACGGGCGCGGGCCTTCAACTCGTCGGCGCTTTCGGTCGAGAGCACGAGGATCGGCATGGCGGAGTGATCATCGCGCGCGCGGACCGCGTCGATGAAGCCGAAGCCATCCATCCGCGGCATGTTGATATCGGTGATGATTGCGTCGGGGGGCGTGCCGTCATCGACCATGTCTTCAAGCACTTCAAGGCCATGCAGCCCGTCTTCGGCGACCTGCGGCTCGAACCCGGCCTGGGCGAGGGCGAGCTTGAGCATGTCGCGGATGGTGCGGCTGTCATCCACCGCCAGAATCTTGAGGCTCATTCGGCGAGCTCCTTGCTGCAAAGGTCATCGGGGGAGAGGCCGAAGATGGCGAGCTGGGCCGTGCAATCGTCGCTGAGGCCCTCGACGATCAGGCTCACCCCGGCCTCGCGCCAGCTTTTGGCCGCGGCAAGCAGCACCTGCAGGCCGGGGGTGCCGATGCTCTCGCAGGGGCTGGCATCGATGCTCAGAGGCTTGCCCTCGTGGCCAAGCAGCGCCTCGCGCAGAGGCGCGGCGGCGGGCAGGTCGAGCCGGGCCGGGAGCGGCAGGCTGGCGGCGCTCATCGGGCAGGCTCCCGCTCAGGCGAGGCGAAGGGCTCAAGCATGGGACGACTCCTTCATCCAGTCGGTCGGATGAAGGCAGGGATGCCCGAGAGGTCTTAAGATTAACTTACAGCCGGTGAGGAAATCGCACGCGGGGGAGAGGAATTTTCAACCCGGCGCGAAAGGCCCCGGGGAAGGCGGCCTGTCAGGCGCTGCGGCGCTCGTGCAGATGGCTCGCGCAGCCAATCAGCGGGGCGCGGTCATCGGTGACCAGCGTGACCGGGAAATCCTGCATGAACGCGCCGAAACGGCCCTTGTCGCGGAAGCCTTCGGCAAAGGCACCGCCCTTCAGCAGCCCGGCCAGCCCAACCGCCACGCCGCCCACCAGATAGACGCCGCCGAAGGGCAGATGCTCCAGCGCGAGGTTGCCCGAAACGGTGCCCATGAAGCGCAGGAAGGTCTGCACCGCGGCCACGGCTTGCGGGCTGCGGGCGCTCTCGGCTGCGGCGATGATCTCGCTGCCGCGCAGCTCGGGCGCGGCACCGGTCTCGGCGCAGTGCCAGCGATAGACGTTCTCCAGCCCGCGCCCCGAGAGCACCTCTTCGACCGCCGGAAAGCCATGGCTGTCATCGACATAATGGCTCAGCCGCAGGTCGGCCTCGGTGCGGATCGGCAGGTTCACATGGCCGCTCTCGGAGGGCGGCACAAAGCGCCCGCCGGGGGTGGTGTGGACCGGCACGGCGTTGAAGCCGGTGCCGACATTGACCACCAGCGCGGTCGCACCCGGGGCAGGGGCCTCGGCCACCGGGATCACCGGCACCAGCCCTTCGGGCGCAATCCGGCCCACGGCGTGGCCGGGGGCTTGCAGATCGTTCAAGAGGGCCACATCCGCGCAGCCGGCGGCGCGGGCGATGGTGGGAATATCCAGCGTCCATTCGATGTTGGTCAGCTCGGCCACGCCATCCACCACCGGACCGGCGGCGGCAACGCAGGCGCCCTGCACTGAAGGCGCCCCGACCTGCGGCAGATAGGCGGCCACCACAGCCTCGAAATCCGGGTAATCGGCATTGCGGAACCGTTGGATGCTGGACATCTCGAGCTCCGGCCCACGGGCCAGCGCCAGACGGGTGTTGGTGCCGCCGATATCGGCGATCAGGGCGGTGTCGGTCATCCGTTGGTCCTCAGCGCGGCCTTCAGTGCCTCATAGGAGGCTTTGGGGGTGCGCTGCAAGCTGTCGTAATCCACATGGACCAGCCCGAAGCGCGGGCCGTAGCCATGCGCCCACTCGTAATTGTCGAACAGCGACCAGATGTAATAGCCCTGCACCGGCACGCCCTCGGCGATGGCCTGTTTGACCGCGCCGAGGTGCGCATCGAGATAGGCGATGCGGGTGTCGTCGGGCACGCCGGGGGTATCGGGCCAGGCCATGCCGTTCTCGGTGACGTAGAGCGGCAGATCGCCGGTGTAGTTGGCGGCGGTGTCGGTCAGGAAGTGGTACAGGCCTTCGGGGTAAATCTCCCACCCCACCTGGGTCTTGGGCAGGTCGCCTGCACCCTCGGTGTAATGCGGCCAAGGCTGATCGGGGGCGGGGGAGATGAGCTTGCGGGTGTAGTAGTTGAGGCCGCACCAGTCGAGCGGGGCTGTGATGGTGGCGAAATCGTCCTGCCAACCTTCGGGCATGTGCGGGCCGAGGCCCTCCAGCACATCGGCAGGATACTCGCCCTTGAAGATGCCGGAGCGGAACCAGCGGTTGTAGATGCCGTCATAGCGCCGGGCGGCGGCCTCGGCCTCTGGGGAGGCATCGGCGGGCTGGGCATATTCGAAGTTGAACACCGCACCGAGGTTGCCCATGCCCTGCGCCCGCATCGCGGCGATGGCCTCGCCGTGGGCGAGGCAGACGTGGTGCATGGCCCGGGCGGTGGCGCGGATGTCGCGCAGGCCCGGCGCGTGGTGGCCCATGAAATGGCTCAGCCAGCCCACGCACCACGGCTCGTTGATCGGCGCGGCGGACCAGATCCTGTCTCCCAGCGTCGACATGATGGTGTAGGTGTAATCGGCGAACCACTTGGCGATGTCGCGGTTGCGCCAGCCGCCCTTGTCGAGCAGGGGCGAGGGCAGCTCCCAGTGGTAGAGCGTGGCGGCGGGCTTGAGGCCGCGTTCCAGCATGCCGTCCACCAGACGGTCGTAGAAGGCGACGCCCTCGGTGTTGGCCGGGCCGGTGCCCTCGGGCATGACGCGGGCCCAGGACAGGCTAAAGCGATACACGTCGAGCCCTGCATCTGCAATCAGATCAAGGTCTTGCGGCCAGCGGTTGAAGTGATCGCAGGCGATCTGCCCGTGCTCGGCATGGGCGACGTTGCCGGGGGTGGCGGCAAAATCATCCCATTGGGTGCGGCCCGCGCCGCCCATGCCGTGGCCCTCGATCTGATAGGCAGAGGTGGCGGTGCCGAAGAGGAAGCCTTCGGGAAAGTCGGCGCGGCTGTGGGTGAGCATGGGAGCGTTCCTGTGGCGATGTGCAGGGCTAGCGCGGGGCCGGGCCGGTGGAGAGGCCGAGGGTCAGATCGGCCTCCATGATGTGCTGGCGCGGGCCGTTCTGGGGCGTGTCGATGAGGCCGAGGAGCATCTCGGCGGTGATCCGGCCTGCCTCGCGGACGGAGCTGCGGGTGGCCGTGAAAACAGGCACTTCACCGCCGTTCTTGAAGTAGCCCAGATCGTCGTCATGGGTGATGATCGAAATGTCGCGGCCCATTTGCAGCCCACGCTCCTCGACCGCCCGGCGCACGCCCATCGCGGTGATCAGCGAGGAGACGAGAAAGGCGGTGGGCGGATCGGGCTGGGCCAGCATCTCGCGTGCGGCCTGATAACCATAGCTCTCTGTCATCTCTTCGGAACGGTGGAACTGGGGCAGGAAGGGCAAGCCACGAGCCTTCAGCGCCGCCTCGAAACCCTCGCGGCGGCGGATGGCAAAATCCATGCTCTCCAAGCCGTTCAGCAGGGCCATGCGGGTGTGGCCAAGATCGGCCAGATGCAGGGTAGCCCGCTCAAAGGCACGGCGGTTGTTTACATCGACGTAGGAGTAATCGGTGTCATCCACCGGGGCGCGGCCGTGGACGATGAAGGGCAGGCCGACCTCCTTGAGCAGGGCGATGCGCGGATCGTCGCGCCGGGGGCCGTGGATCACGATGCCATCGACCGAGTTGCGCTGCGCCATGGAGCGGTAGGCGCCGTCTTCTGCATCATCGGGCACCACGCTGAGCATCATGTCATAGCCCGCGCGGGCATAGATCTCGCCTGCGCCGCCGATGAAGTCACCGAACACGGGGTTCATCATCTCGTGGTTGGTGCTGATCGGGATCACATGGCCGATCGCCATCGAGCGGCCGGTGGCGAGGCTCTGGGCGCGGGTGTTGGGGCGGTAGTTGTGCTGCGATGCGGCGGCGATCACCCGTTTTCGGGTGTCCTCGTTCACCTCCGGATAGCCGTTCAATGCCCGGCTCACGGTGGTTTGGGAGAGGCCCAGATTCGCGGCGAGCTCCTTTAGGTTCATGGGTTCGTGTCTTCCAAAGCGCTTTAAACTCCAGCCCAAACTAGCCGCGCTTTGAGCAGGCGTCAAAGCCTGTGTCTGCAGCACGCATATGCTGCGGGTGCAGCATTGCCCAATGAAACAAAAGCACTATCTGCGGTGCCATGTTGACGCAGAAGGCGGCTTAGGCCATGCTGAAAGCGTCCAAAGCGCTTTGGAGGATCGAGTCGGATCACTCCTGACCAACAGAAGGCGCGGGAAGAACAGAGGGGCGCGCCACGCGCGTCGCCCTGCAACCGGGAGGATAAATTCATGAAGCATACCATCAAGTCCAGTTGTGCCGTTCTGGCGCTGATGAGCGGACCGGCGCTGGCCGAGCAGATCACCGTCGCCGGCCCGTGGATCGGGGCGGACGAGGAGCATGTGCAAGCGGTGCTGGGCGCCTTTGCCGAGGCCTCGGGCCATGACGTGCGCTACACCGGCTCCGACAGCTTCGAGCAGCAGATCGTGATCGATGCCGAGGCGGGCTCTGCCCCCAATGTCGCAGTCTTCCCCCAGCCCGGCCTTGCCGCGGTGATGGCCGAGCGCGGCTTTCTGACCCCGCTGGCCGAGGGCACGGGCGACTGGATCAATGAGAATTACGCCGCAGGGCAGAGCTGGGTCGACCTTGGCACCTATGCCGGGCCGGACGGCAGCGATGCGCTCTACGGCTTCTTCTACAAGGTCGATGTGAAGAGCCTTGTCTGGTACATCCCCGAGAACTTCGAGGATGCAGGCTACGAGGTGCCGGAAACGCTCGAAGATCTGAAGGCGCTCTCGCAGCAGATTGCCGATGATGGCGAGACGCCGTGGTGTATCGGCCTCGGTTCGGGCGGCGCCACCGGCTGGCCCGCGACCGACTGGGTCGAAGACATGATGCTGCGCACCCAGCCTCCCGGCACCTACGACCAGTGGGTGAGCAACGAGATCCCGTTCACCGATGCCGCCGTTGTCGGCGCGATCGAAGCCTTTGGTGAGTTCGCCCTGAATGACGCATGGGTCTCGGGCGGCACCGGCGCAGTGGCGACAACCGACTTCCGCGAAAGCCCCAAGGGCCTCTTCGATGCGCCGCCCGCCTGCTACATGCACAAGCAGGCCAGCTTCATCCCCTCCTTCTTCCCCGAAGGATCCGAAGTGGGCGAGGATGTGGATTTCTTCTACTTCCCGGCCAGCGGCGAGGGTGACCTCGGCCAGCCGGTGCTCGGCGCGGGCACGGTCTGGGCGATCACCAATGACAGCCCGGCAGCCCATGAGCTGATCGAGTTCCTGAAGACCCCGGAGGCGCATGAGATCTGGATGGCGCGCAAGGGCTTCTTGACCCCGCACAAGGGCGTGAACCTCGATGCCTTCTCCGACCCGACGCTGCGCAAGATGAACGACATCCTGCTGGGCGCCACCACCTTCCGCTTCGATGCCTCCGACCTGATGCCCGGCGCCGTGGGTGCGGGCAGCTTCTGGACCGGCATGGTCGACTATGTGGGCGGCAAGGACGTGGGCACCGTCACCAGCGAGATCCAGCAGAGCTGGGACGCGGCGAAGTAATCCACCACTCGTGAACCGGCGCGCGGCGGGAGATCGCCGCGCGCCAACGGCCAGCGCGACCGCGGGACAGCTCCCGCCCACCGCCTGCCGCAACCGCCGCCAGACCGCCCGCAGGGGCGCCGCAGCGGCCACCCGGGGAGGGGCGCCATCATGCATCCGGCACTACAAGGGGTCATCACCATCATCGTCGGTGTCGGCGGATGCGTGGCCTACTTCTATTTTTCCAATCTCTTCCTCGACAAGGTGCTCTACCCGGCGCGCGGGCCAAACGCGGGCCGCAACATCAACCGCGCCAACCTGATCCGCCCCTGGCTCTTCCTCGCCCCCGCCGTGCTCGCCCTTGGCCTCTACCTTGCCTACCCGGTGGTGGAGACGCTGCGGCTCTCGCTGACCAACCGGCTGCCGGGCGGCGGCTACGAATGGGCCGGCCTTGAGAACTACAGCCAGATGGTGGCCGACCCCAAGTTTGGCGAGGCGCTCTTCAACAACATGCTCTGGCTTTTCGTGGTGCCGGCGCTCTCCACCGCCTTCGGCCTGCTGGCTGCCCAGCTGACCGACCGGATCAAATGGGGCGCGGTGGCCAAGTCGATCATCTTCATGCCGATGGCGATCAGCTTCGTCGGTGCGGCGGTGATCTGGAAGCTGGTCTATGATTACCGCGCGGCGGGCGAGGAGCAGATCGGCGTGCTGAATGCCATCGTCGTCAGCCTCGGCGGCGAGCCGACCGCTTGGCTCACCGTGCCGTTCTGGAACAACTTCTTCCTAATGGCGGTGCTGATCTGGATTCAGACCGGCTTTGCCATGGTGATCCTGTCGGCCGCCCTACGCGGCATCCCCGAGGAGACGGTGGAGGCCGCCATCGTCGACGGGGCCAACCCCTTCCAGATCTTCTTCAAGATCAAGGTGCCGCAGATCATGGGTACCATCGTCGTGGTCTGGACCACCATCACCATCGTCGTGCTGAAGATCTTCGACATCGTCTTTGCCATGACCAACGGGCAATGGGAGACGCAGGTGCTGGCCAACTACATGTATGACAAGCTCTTCCGCGCGAATGACTGGGGCGTCGGCTCGGCCTCCGCGATGGTCATCATGCTGCTGGTCACGCCGATCCTTGTCTGGAACGTTTATAACGCCCGCAAGGAGATGCGCTGATGGATAACATCGCAGGCACCAAATCGGGCCTCTCCTGGGCCGTCCAGATCTCAACCATTCTCCTCGTGCTGCTCTGGCTCTTCCCGACCGTGGGGCTGCTTGTCAGCTCGTTCCGCACCGCCGATCAGATCAGCGCGACCGGCTGGTGGAAGGCGCTGTTTCCGACCGAGCAGGTGGTGCAATACCGCACCGACGACCCGGATGACGCCCGCGTGGCCGATGGCTCCGGGTTCGTGGTGAGCGGCAACCTCTTTGGCGAGGAGGGCGGCTCGGTGAAAGCCTTTGGCGTCACCTCCCGAGATGTGGGCGCCTTTGGCCCCGGCGACACTGCCGATATGGGCGAGGGCGAGAGCATGACCGTCGAGGAAGACGGCAGCTACACATGGCGCGGCAATGATGACCAGATTTCGGGGCGCGGGCAGCGCGTGTTCGTCACCACCACCACGCCGCCCGAGTTTACCACCGCCAACTACGAGCGGGTGCTGTTTTCGGGCGACCGGACGGACAGCATGGCCAAGGCCTTCTTCAACACGCTCACGGTGACGATCCCGGCGACGATCATTCCGATCCTGATCGCGGCCTTTGCGGCCTATGCGCTGGCGTGGATGGATTTTCCGGGTCGGGCGCTGCTGATCGCCGCCATCGTGGCGCTCTTGGTGGTGCCGCTGCAACTCGCGCTGATCCCACTCCTGAAGCTCCACAACGAGGTGGGGATCGGCAAGGGTTACCTCGGGGTCTGGCTGGCGCATACGGGCTTCGGCCTACCGCTCGCCATATACCTGCTCCGAAACTACATGGTCGGCCTGCCGCGTGACATCATCGAGAACGCCAAGGTCGACGGGGCGACGGACTTTCAGATCTTCACCAAGATCGTCCTGCCCCTCAGCTTTCCGGCGCTCGCCAGCTTTGCCATCTTCCAGTTTCTCTGGACATGGAACGACCTGCTGGTGGCGCTGGTCTTTCTCATCGACAGCTCGGGCGACACCACGGTGATGACCCGGCAGATCGTTGAACTCCTCGGCACGAGGGGCGGCAACTGGGAGATTCTGGCCACGGCGGCCTTTGTCTCCATCGCGGTGCCGCTCTGCGTGTTTTTCGCAATGCAAAGGTTTCTCGTGCGCGGCCTGCTGGCCGGCTCGGTGAAGTGAGATGACAATGAAAGATATGAACAAGGTTGAAGAGGCGATCGCCCAACGCGCGGCCAACCCCGACTGGTGGCGCGGCGCGGTGATCTATCAGGTCTATCCGCGCAGCTATCAGGACAGCACGGGCGACGGAGTGGGGGACCTTGCGGGCATCACCACGCGGCTCGATCACATCGCCTCGCTCGGGGTGGATGCGCTCTGGATCAGCCCCTTCTTCAAGAGCCCGATGAAGGATTTCGGCTACGACGTGAGCGACTACCGTGATGTCGACCCGATGTTCGGCAGCCTTGCGGACTTCGACGCGCTGATCGACCGGGCGCATGATCTCGGGTTGAAGGTGCTGATCGACCTCGTGCTCAGCCATACCTCCGACCAGCACCCGTGGTTCAAGGAGAGCCGGAAGGATCACACCAACCCGAAGGCGGATTGGTACGTTTGGGCCGATGCCAAGCCGACCGGTGCGCCGCCGAACAACTGGCTTTCGATCTTTGGCGGGAGCGCGTGGCAGTGGGATGGCGGGCGGATGCAGTATTACCTGCACAACTTCCTCACCTCCCAGCCCGACCTCAACTTTCATTGCCCGGAGGTGCAGGACGAGCTGCTGCGGGTGGCCGAGTTCTGGCTGGAGCGCGGGGTCGATGGCTTCCGCCTCGATACGATCAACTTCTATGTTCATGACGCCGAGTTGCGCGACAACCCGGCGCTCGACCCGGCCTTGCGCAATGACCAGACGGCCCCTGCGGTGAACCCCTACAACTGGCAGGAGCACCTTTACGACAAGTCCCGCCCCGAGAACCTCGCCTTTCTCAAGCGCCTGCGCGCGGTGATGAAGCCCTATGGCGCCGCTGCCGTGGGCGAGGTGGGCGATGCGCAGCTGGGGCTGGAGATCCTCGGGCAATACACGGCGGGCGATGACATGATGAACATGTGCTACGCCTTCGAGTTGCTCGCCAAGGACATGCCCACCGCCGGTTACGTGGCCGACACCATGCACCGCGTCGAGCGGGTGGCGGCGGACGGCTGGGCCTGCTGGGCGTTTTCAAACCATGACGTGCCGCGCCACATCAGCCGCTGGAACCTCTCCGAAGAGGCCGCTCGGGCCTATGTGGTGCTGATGATGTGCCTGCGCGGCTCCGCTTGCCTGTATCAGGGCGAGGAGCTGGGGCTGCCCGAGGCCGATGTGGCCTTCGAAGACCTGCAAGACCCCTATGGCATCGAGTTCTGGCCCGAGTTCAAGGGCCGCGACGGGTGCCGCACGCCGATGGTCTGGGATGCGGGCGTGCATGGCGGGTTCAGCCACGGCAACGAGGCGCGGCCTTGGTTGCCAGTCTCTGCCGACCATCTGCCCAAGGCGGTGGCCGAGCAGGAGGGCGACCCCGAGGCCATGCTGGCCCATTACCGCCGCGCCATCGTGTTGCGCCGCGCCCATGCGGTGCTGGCCAAGGGCGCACAGGAGATCGAGGCGCAGGGCGACCTGCTGGTGATCCGCCGGAGCGGGCAGGGCGGCGAGGTGCTGGCGCTGTTCAATCTCGGCGAGGGCCGCGTGAGCCATTCCGTAGACGCCGGATGGGCGCCGCTGCCCGAGGCCGCCGGGCTGGGCGCCGCTGCGCCCCAGGGCGGCAAGGTTGATCTGGGGCCGTGGGGCTTTGCCCTGCTGGGCCGCTGAGGAAAGAGGGAGGAGACCGCCATGGCGGAGCTGAAACTGACCGATGTGGCCAAGACCTACGGCGGCACCGTCGATGTCTTGAAGAACATCAACCTCGATATCGAGCAGGGCGAGCTGATCGTCTTCGTCGGCCCCTCGGGCTGCGGCAAGTCCACCCTGCTGCGGATGATCGCGGGCCTCGAAAAGATCACCGGCGGCACGCTGGAGATCGACGGGCAGGTGGTGAACGATGTGCCGCCCTCCGAGCGCGGCATTGCGATGGTGTTCCAGAGCTACGCGCTCTACCCGCATATGACGGTGCGGGAGAACATGTCTTTCGCGCTGAAGCTGGCGAAGAAGTCGCAATCCGAGATCGACGCGGCGGTGAACGCCGCCGCGAAGAAACTGCAGCTCGAGCCCTATCTCGACCGTCTGCCCAAGGCGCTTTCGGGCGGGCAGCGGCAGCGGGTGGCGATTGGCCGGAGCATCGTGCGTGATCCGAAGGTCTACCTCTTCGACGAGCCGCTCTCCAACCTCGACGCCGCCCTGCGGGTGGCGACCCGGATCGAGATTGCCCAGCTCAAGGAGGCGATGCCCGAGAGCACGATGATCTACGTCACCCACGATCAGGTGGAGGCGATGACGCTGGCCTCCCGTATCGTGGTGCTGGCGAACAAGGGCATCGCCCAGGTCGGCACCCCGCTGGACCTTTACGAGCGGCCCGAGAACGAGTTCGTGGCACAATTCATTGGCTCGCCCGCGATGAACCTGCTGCGCGGCGTCGTGGTGGAGACGGGCGAGCGTACGGGCGTGACCGTGGGCGATGGCGGCGGCATGATCTGGTCGGACGTGCCCACCACGGGCGAAGACCTGAACCGAGAGGTGAACGTGGGCATCCGTCCCGAGGATATGCTGCCGACCGAGGATGAAAACTACGCCTTCGAGGGCACGGTGGATATCACCGAGGCGCTCGGCGAGGTGACACAGCTCTACTTCGCCGCACCGAAGATGGATGAAGATACCGACACGGTGATCGCCAAGCTGCCCGGCGTGGTCCGCGACATGCGCGGCAAGACTGTGCGGCTGACGGCGGCGCCGGAAAAGGTGCATCTCTTCGCAGAGGGGCGCTCGCTGCTCTATCGGTGAGGGCCGCGCAGGTGGCTGTGCGGCATGCCTGCAAAGAGCCAAGCCAAAGGCGCCGTGCAGCGGCACGCTGGAGGTATGCCTTCAGCATGTCCCGTCCCCCGGGCCGGCGCTGCACGGCTTCGACACACTCAACCTCAACGTGTGCCTCCCCCGCGCTTTTGCCATTGTCTTTCAACACCGCACTCCGTTATGGTCGGTCCACGGACCGTCCGGGGCATGTGCCGCGCGGTGGTCCGGAGCGATTTCCCTGGCAGGGACGGGCCTACCGCGAGCCGCAAGCGCCGCCACCGCCCATCCGCCAGAGTTAACCGGCCCCGAGAGCATCTGACTTGAAGGGCCACATGGCCCGGCCCGCCACGTGCAGGCCAGCCCCCCGAACGGGCGCGACCGCCTCATGGCCGGGACGCGTCGGAGACAAACCGCGATGCAACGCGTGAGAACAGGCGAGGAGGCAAGGGAAGCTGCATTAGCACGCGCCCTGCCGCTCATGTTCCGCGCCCATCCCCAATCCAGACACGGTCATCCAAGCCTCAGCCCGCCAGGGCGTGGGCGAGCTTCGCCGTGCAATGAGTTAATATGGCTAAGAAAATGCTTATCGACGCCACCCACGCCGAGGAGACTCGGGTGGTCGTGGTCGATGGAAACAAGGTCGAGGAATTCGACTTTGAAACAGTCAACAAGCGCCAGCTAGCAGGCAATATCTACCTCGCGAAAGTGACCCGCGTGGAGCCCTCGCTTCAGGCGGCCTTTGTTGATTACGGCGGCAACCGCCACGGCTTCCTCGCCTTCAGCGAGATCCACCCCGACTACTATCAGATCCCGGTGGCAGACCGTCAGGCGCTGCTGGAGGAAGAGCGCGCCTATGCCGAGGCGCAGGCCGCTGAAGAGGAGGCGCCCAAGAAGTCGCGCCGCCGCCGCTCGCGCTCGAAGAAATCCGACACCAAGGATGCCGTCACCACCAAGGAAGTGGATGGCGCCATTGCCGGTATGGATGTGGTCGACCTCGGTGACGAGGAAGAGGCCGATACACTGGTGAGCGAAGAGGGCGCCGCGCCCGAGGCTGCGGCTGAAGAGACCGCTGCCAAGGCAGGCACCGAGGCCGAAGAGACCCCCGAGGCGGCACCTGCCGCAGAGGCGGCTGATGAGGCCACGCCCGAGATGGCGTCGGATGATGAAGACGACGCAGGCGACGAAGAGGACGATGGCGACGAGGGCGATGAGCCCACCGCCGCCGACAAGGACGAAGAGATCGAGTCCGTCGCCGAAGAGGACGTGCAGGAAGAGATCCGCCAGCCGCGCAAGCCGCGCCCCCGCCGCTACAAGATTCAGGAAGTGGTGAAAGTCCGCCAGATCATGCTGGTGCAGGTGGTCAAGGAAGAGCGTGGCAACAAGGGGGCCGCCCTCACCACCTACCTGTCGCTCGCTGGTCGCTACTGCGTGCTGATGCCCAACACCGCCCGTGGCGGCGGCATCTCCCGCAAGATCACCAACGCCGCTGACCGCAAGAAGCTGAAAGAGATCGCTTCCGAGATCGACGTGCCGCAGGGCGCGGGGCTGATCGTGCGGACGGCGGGTGCCAAGCGCACCAAGACCGAGATCAAGCGCGATTACGAATACCTCAAGCGGCTCTGGGAGCAGATCCGTGAACTGACGCTGAAGAGCGTTGCGCCCGCGCCGATCTACGAGGAAGGCAACCTCATCAAGCGGTCGATCCGCGACCTCTACTCGAAAGAGATCGACGAGGTCTGGGTCGAGGGCGAGACGGGCTACCGGACCGCCAAGGACTTCATGAAGATGATCATGCCGTCCCACTCCAAGAACGTGAAGCAGTACAACGAGGGCCTGCCGCTCTTCGCCCGCTACCAGGTCGAGAGCTACCTCGCCGCCATGTTCAACCCGACGGTGCAGCTCAAGTCGGGCGGTTACATCGTGATCGGCGTCACCGAGGCGCTGGTGGCGATCGACGTCAACTCGGGCCGGGCCACCAAGGAAGGCTCGATCGAAGAGACCGCGCTCAAGACCAACCTCGAGGCCGCCGAAGAGGTGGCCCGCCAGCTGCGCCTGCGCGACCTTGCCGGGCTCATCGTGATCGACTTCATCGACATGGAAGAGCGCAAGAACAACGCTGCCGTGGAGAAGCGCTTCAAGGACAAGCTGAAGACCGACCGCGCCCGCATTCAGGTGGGCCGGATCAGCGGCTTTGGCCTGCTGGAGATGTCGCGCCAGCGGCTGCGCCCGGGCATGCTCGAGGCCTCCACCCAGCCGTGCCCCTCGTGCCACGGCACCGGCCTGCTGCGCTCCGATGACAGCATCGGCCTCGCCATCCTGCGCCAGATCGAGGAGGAGGGCACCCGCCGCAAGAGCCGCGAGGTTCTGCTGAAGGCACCGGTGGGTATCATCAACTTCCTGATGAACCAGAAGCGCGAGCACATCGCCTCGATCGAGGCGCGCTACGGGCTTTCGGTGCGGCTGGAAGCCGATGCGCACATGATCTCTCCCGATTTCGCGCTGGAGAAGTTCAAGACCGCGACCCGCAGCATCGCCGAGGTGACTGCTCCGGTGATCTCGATCGACACCACCGACCTTCCCGACATCGAGGAGGAAGAGGAGGATCTGGCGCAGGCCGAGGCTGCGGAGGCCTCCGAGGCCAGCGGTGACGAAGAGGACAAGCCCAAGCGCAAGCGCCGTCGTCGTCGGCGCCGTCGTGGCAGCGGCAATGGCGAGGAGAATGGTGCAGAAGCCCAGGGCGAGAGCCAGGGTGAAGGCCAGAACGAGGGCCAATCCAAGGGTCAGTCTGACGACAGTGGCGCCGAGGCGGCACAGGCTGAAAGCACTGACGCCGGGTCTGAGGGCAATGCGCCCAAGGAAGCCGCCGAGGGCGAAGAGGCTGCCAGCGAGGAGAAGCCCAAGCGCTCCCGCCGCCGCCGGTCGCGCAAGAAGCCTGCCGAGGCCGAAGAGGGCGCAAGTGCCGAGGCCGCCGAGGCACCGGCAGAGGCTCCTGCGGAAGCTGCCGAGGTTGCTCCGGCTGAGGAAGCGCCTGCTGAGGAACCGGTGGCCGAGGAGAAACCCAAGCGCCGCCGCACCCGCAAGAAGGCCGCGCCTGAGCCGGTTGCCGAAGAGACCCCCGCCGAGACGCCTGCGGATACGCCGGCAGAAGAGCCTGCCGCCGAGGCTGAGGCTCCGGCGGAAGAGGTTGCCGCCGAAACGCACGCCGAGCCGGAACCGGTGCTGGAGACGGCCGAGGCCGAAGCTAGCGAGGAGCCGGCCAAGCCGAAGCGCAAGGGCTGGTGGTCGCTCGGGCGCTGAGCCTGCGGCGATACCAAGCGTGATAAAGGGGCGTGCCTTGCCGGGCGCGCCCCTATTTCTTTTGGATAATCCAGACCATGGCCGCACCCGCCTCTTCCTGCGACAGCAGAAGATGGCCCGACTCGGCGCAGTAATGCGGCATGTCGATCAGGGCGGCAGGATCATCGGTCTCGATCCGCAGCACCTCGCCCGGCGCCAGCGCCTGAAGCCGCTTGGCGGTTTTCAGCACGGGCAGGGGGCAGAGCAGGCCGGTGGCGTCGAGATGGGCGTGATGGGTCATGGCGCAAGGGGTAGCGGAAGGCCGGGGGATGGGGAAGGGGGCTGCATGTGCTGCGTTGATCCGGAGATGGTGTTTGCAGGCGGCACCGTCGCCCGGTGCGGGCGGCTTAAAGGGGAAGGCATGTTTGGCATCGACATCATGGACGCCGCGCTCTTGCCGGCCATTCTCATCGCCATCGTGGGCGGGCTGATCTCTTTCGTCAGTCCCTGCGTGCTGCCCATCGTGCCGCCCTATCTGGCCTATATGGGCGGGATCTCGATGGACGAGATGGAGGGCAGCGGCGCCTCCGCCGGGCGGCGGCGGGTGCTGGTGGCGGCAGGGTTCTTTGTGCTCGGCCTTTCGACCGTGTTCCTGCTGCTCGGCGCAGCGGCCTCGGCGCTTGGCGGCGTGTTCCTGCAGAACCGCGAGTGGTTCACCATGGGGGCGGGGCTGGTGATCATGGTCTTCGGCGCGCATTTTCTCGGCGTCTTCACCCTGCCGTTTCTGAACCGCGAGGCGCGGATCGATGCGGGCGACCGGGGCGGCTCGGCGATGGGGGCCTATGTGCTGGGCCTCGCCTTCGCCTTCGGCTGGACCCCCTGCCTTGGCCCGATCCTCGGCGCGATCCTCTCGATGGCGGCGATGGAGGGCGACGTGGCGCGCGGGGCCTTCCTGCTGGCGCTCTATGCCCTCGGGCTGGGCCTGCCGTTCATCGCGGTGGCCGCCTTCTTCCCGCGCCTCAAGGGGCTGATGGGCTGGATGAAGCGGCACATGGGCCAGATCGAGCGGATCATGGGGCTGCTGCTGTGGACGGTCGGGCTGCTGATGCTCACCGGTGCCTTCTCGGATTTCTCCTACTGGCTGCTCGAGATCTTCCCGGCGCTGGCGACCGTGGGGTGACGCTCCCTAGTTTCGCCAAAATCCCTTGCTAAGAGCGACGGAACGGCAAGGATAGGGGCCATGGCTGAGACGCGGGCAGAGCAGGATGTGGCACGCCGCCGGGTGATCTATATCCCCGGCTACGACCCGTTTCATCCGCGCCGCTACCGGGAGCTCTACCGTAAGGAAAGCGCGGCGCAGGCGGCGATCTCGGGCTATGAGATCAGCCAGCATGCCGCGAAGGGGCAGGGGCCCTTTGCTTGGGGCGTGGAGAGCGTGGTTGGCGGCGCGCGGACCGAGGCCCAGATCGAGGTGCTGCTCTGGTCGGATATCGTGAAGGCCTCAATGAACCCTTCGATCCCGGCGACCTACGCCATGCTGCTGCGCACCGCATGGACCTATATCGCCTCGGGCGCGCTGTTCCGGCTGATGCGGCTGCGCAAGGGGCCGGTGATCGCCGCGCTTTACCCCATCGTCTTTCTGCTAGGGCAGCTCCTTCTGGCCGTGGGCCTTGGCTACGGCGCGGCGCGGCTGGGGGCATGGGCGCTGCTGCAACTGCCGGTGCCGGTGCATCTGGGCACCACGGGCGTGATGCTCGGGTTCATCCTTTTCGTGGCGGTCACATGGGGCGTGCTCAGCTGGTTTCGCAAGCGGGACAACAAGTTTTTCGCCTATTATCTCATGCACGATTACAGCTACTCGGCCCGCCTCAAGGGCGCCAATCCGCCGGAGCTGGAGGCGCGGATTGCCGCGTTTCGCACGCGGGTGGAGGAGGCGCTTTCGAGCGATGCGGATGAGGTGCTGGTGGTCGGGCACAGCTCGGGCGCGCATATCGGCATTTCGGTGCTGGCGGACCTGATGCGCAGCGGCTGGACGCAGGGCAGCGGGCCGCGGCTCGGCTTCCTCACCCTCGGGCACGTGGTGCCGATGGTGAGCTTTCTGCCCAAGGCCGACCGGCTGCGCGCCGATCTGCACGACCTGTGCCAATGGGACCAGATCACATGGGTCGATGTGACCGCGCCGGGCGATGGCTGCGCCTTCGCGCTCTGCGATCCGGTTGCGGTGACAGGCGTGGCCCCCGAGCAGGGCAAGCGCTGGCCGCTGGTGTTCTCGGCGGCCTTCACCCAAACACTGTCGCCCGAGACATGGGCCAAGGTGAAGCGGCGGTTTTTCCGGCTGCATTTCCAGTACCTCTGCGCCTTCGACCGGCCTGGCGATTACGATTACTTCCTGATCACCGCAGGCCCGCTCTCGCTCGGCACCCGTTATGCCGAGCGGATGCCGTCTAAGAGCCGGATCGAAACCCCCGCCTCGCGCTATACCTCGCGGGCGGCGTAACACCGCGATGAGCTGCCCGCATCTGCCGCCAAAGCCGCCCTCGCGGCCCGAGAAGACCTCGCTGCTCAACTACGCGCGGCTGTTCCGGGCCGATATCCTCTCTGCCCAGCCCGCCAAGCTCTACCGCGCGTGGATGGCCGAGTTCCGCACGCCGTTCTTCCGCAGCTACCTCATCAACCAGCCCGCTCTGGTGGACCTTGTGCTGAAGGAGCGGCCCGATGATTTCCCCAAGTCGGGGCGGGTGCGTGAGGGGCTGGCGCCGCTGCTCGGCAACTCGGTCTTCGTCACCAATGGTGAGACATGGAAGCGTCAGCGGCGGATCATCGACCCGGCCTTCGAGGGCGGTCGGTTGAAAGAGACCTTTCCGGCGATGCTGGAGGCAGCGCAGGCCTGCGTGGCGCGGATGGAGGCCCGGACTGGAGACTCTGCAGGAGAGATGGAGGTGGAGGAGGAGACCTCCCACGCGGCGGCGGATGTAATCTTCCGCACGCTGTTCTCGATCCCGATCGAGCATGAGATCGCGGCGCAGGTCTTCTCCGAGTTTCGCGCCTACCAGCGGGCGCAGCCGATCTTGAATATCGCTGCCTTCCTGCCGCTACCCCGGTGGTTCCCGCGTTTCCACAAACGCGAGGTGAAGCGCACGGCGGCCTCGATCCGGCGGCTGATCACCGGGCTGACGGCGGACCGGGCGGCAGAGATCGCGGCGGGCAGGGCGCCGGACGATCTGGCAACCAAGATCATGACCACGGCAGACCCGCAGACCGGCGCCAGGTTCGACACCGAGGAGATGGTCGATCAGGTGGCGATCTTCTTTCTGGCCGGGCATGAGACCTCCGCCTCGGCGCTGGCCTGGGCGCTCTACCTGCTCGCAGCCTTCCCCGAGGTGCAGCAGCGGGCGGCGGAAGAGGCAGCGACCCTCCCGGAAAATCCCGGATTTTCAGATATCTCCGGCCTCAAGTTCATCCGCGATGTGTTCCGCGAGACCCTCCGGCTCTACCCGCCAGTACCGATGATGGTGCGGGAGAATGTGAAGCCCGAGACCTTCCGCGACCGAAAGGTGAAGCGGGGAAGCCAGATCGTTCTCAGCTCGTGGCACCAGCAGCGCAACGAGCGGCTCTGGAGCAACCCCGATGGGTTCGATCCGGGCCGTTGGGCAACCGAGGAGGGGCGGCGCTGCGGGCGGGAGGCCTATATGCCGTTCTCCGCCGGGCCGCGCGTGTGCACCGGGGCCGGGTTTGCGATGGTGGAGGGGCCGCTCATTCTGGCGATGCTGCTGCGGCGTCTGCGGTTCGAGACGGTGGAGGGCAGGGTGCCCCGGCCGGTGGCGCATCTGACGGTGCGGGCGGCGGAGGGGATTCATCTGAAAGTGTCGCGGCGGTAGCGTGGGGTTCAGCCCTGGCCCATGTGATGCTGCAGCACAAAGACCCGGATGGCCGAGGCCAGGCCGCGCTCGATCCCGCGATCTGCATCAATTTCGGCGGCCAAGGCATTGATCGTCATGCCTTTATCATCAGCTATGGCGCGGAAGGCGGCCCAGAACTCCGGCTCCAGCGACACGGAGGTGCGATGCCCGGCGAGGGTCAGCGAGTGCTTCTCTGGCCGGGCCATCTGCCTAGCCGCGCGCGCGGTCGCTCAGGCCGGGGCGGACGCGGGGGCCATAGGTTTCCATCTCGTGCTCCAGTTCCGGCAGCACTTCCATGATCTCCGACCAGAGGCTCGCCTCGGAGGCGGTGGGGCGCAGGTTGCCGGGATGGAAGCTCTCCATCTCCAGCCCTTCGACCACCATCAGCGCGTGGCGCTCCAGCAGGATCTGGACGTAGGTGATGCCATTGCGCGGGATCGACTTGCAGAAGCCGTCGCGCCGGGTGAGGGCGGTGGCCGAGACCAGCCGCTCATCTTCCGGGTCGGCGTTGGAGCGCATCAGCAGCCCGGCGTTGGGCGAGATCTCCATGTCTTGCCGCGGATAGGTGCCATCGATGCTGGCCGCCTTGATCCGCACCGGGCAGAGCGCCGGGCTTTGCGAAAGCTGCTCGCGGGTGACCCGGGTCAGCCCGACCCATTTGACCTTGAGTGGCCCCAGATCCTTGGTTTCAACCACATCGCCCACGCTCAGTTGCCCGGCGGGCGTGGCGCCCTCGGGGGTGAGGATGCGGGCCTCGGCCGAGACCGCGCTTTCGAGCCACGTGCCCGGCTCGGGCATGCGGGTGAAGCTCTTGAGCGTCGGCTTCAGCGCGCGGCTGATCCGCCGGGCGTTGGGCAGAAGCTGCGCCAGCCCCGGGGCCGCATAAGCCTTGGAAAACACGCCGGTCTCGCTGACCGTATGTGCGGTGAATTCTTCGATGTCGGCTTGAATCTCGGCACGCGTCAGCCGCTGTGCCTGCGCCAGTTCGGTCCCCATTCCCGTCTCCGTCTCGCGGGGTGAACCCGCGCCTGCCTCATTGTTTTTGCCCGGTTTTCCGGGTCTGGGGCGAAGGTCGGGCTGAAATGTGGCGAGAATGTGGCGGGCTGCCGGGCCGATGTGTCATCCGACAGGGCTGTGGCAAATATACCCGACGTTTTGCCCGCCAGGTCCTCAGCTCGCCTCGCCGGCAAAGAAGGCGCGGATGCGTGGGCCGATCCAGCCCCAGAGGGTGGGTGCGCCACGCTCCATAGGCGGGCGGAGCCGGGCCTCGACCTGCGTGTAGCCCACGTTGAACGGGGTCCAGCTTGCGCCGCCGTTGGCGAGGTTCAGCACCGGCGGCTGAAAGCGGTCGAGCGCCTTGGCAAAGCGGGCATCGGCGGTCTCTGCCGCTTCGAACTCATCCCAAAGCGCCCGCAGCGCAGCGCCCTGCGGCTCGGGGAGCATGCCGAAGATGCGGTCGGCGGCGGCGGCCTCGGCGGCCTCGATCTCGGCCTGGTCCAGCCCGGCCTCGAAGATCGGCGCATCGCCTGCGTCGATCTCCACCAGATCATGGATCAGCGCCATGCGGATCACCCGGTTGATATCGACGCCTTCGGGCGCCTCGCCCTCCAGCACCAGCGCGAAGAGCGCGAGATGCCACGAGTGCTCGCCCGAGTTCTCGTGCCGCGAGCCGTCAGCCAGCTTGGAGGCCCGCTCGATGCCGCGCAGCTTGCAGGCTTCGGTCAGAAAGGCGATCTGCCGGTCGAGATCGGGGGTGCGATCGGGGGTAGGGGCGCCGGCGCCGCTAATGGCCATCGTCCATCAGCTTGGGGCCGGTGTCCTTTTCCAAGAAACCCTGCTCGATCTGCTTTTCCAGAAACTGGCGCGCCCGGCGCTCGGCGAGGCGCACGCGGATCGAGGTCATGAAGGTCTCTTCCATCGTCGGGGAGGAGATGCCCAGCTTCTTGGCCACGGCGCGGATCACGTCATCCTCCTCGCCGAGCTTGGCGGCGTGGTCGATCGTGTCTTTCGCCAGTTTGTCGGCGAGGTCTTCCAGAACGCCCATGCCGGCCTCCGTCAGCGCGTGGTTTCGGTCAGGCGGCGGCGCACGTAGGTGTCCACCTCGCCGAGCATCTCGTCCATGTAGGGATCTTCAAAGAAGTGGCCCGCACCCTCCACCTCGGTGTGGGTGATGGTGATGCCCTTCTGCTCGTGCAGCTTTTCGACCAGCGTGTGGGTGTCCTTCGGCGGCGCGACCCGGTCGGCGGTGCCATTCAGGATCAGGCCCGAGCTGGGGCAGGGCGCGAGGAAGGAGAAGTCATACATGTTGGCGGGCGGGCTGACCGAGATGAACCCGGTGATCTCGGGCCGCCGCATCAGCAGCTGCATCCCGATCCACGCGCCAAAGGAGAAGCCCGCGACCCAGCAATGCTTGGCGTTGGTGTTCATCGACTGGAGGTAATCCAGCGCCGAGGCGGCATCGGAAAGCTCGCCGATCCCCTGGTCATACTCCCCCTGGGAGCGCCCCACGCCGCGGAAGTTGAACCGCAGCACGGTGAAGCCCATTTTGTGGAAGGTGTAATGCAGGTTGTACACGACCCGGTTGTTCATCGTTCCGCCGAACTGCGGATGCGGGTGCAGGATGATGGCGATGGGGGCGTCTTTGACACCCTGTTGCGGGTGATACCTGCCTTCGAGCCGGCCCTCGGGGCCGGGAAAAATCACTTCGGGCATACCTGACCTTTTTTGTCCTCTTTTATGCCCGGGGGCGGTTGACGTGGTCGCGGGGCAAATCTAGAATTATTCTAAATTGGCGCGACCCCACCCGAACGGGTGCGACGGAGGTAATCACCATTGGCTCTGTCGTCAATGCAATTTGGCCCCTCGGGGCTCTCTGCCGTAAGGATCAGGCGATTGAAGCTCTCGACCAAAGGACGCTACGCGATGGTTGCGCTGGCCGACCTCGCCCTGTCGCAGAAGGGTGAGGCCACGGCGCTGGTCTCGCTTTCGGAAATCTCCAAGCGGCAGAGCATCTCGCTGTCGTATCTCGAACAGCTTTTCGTGAAGCTCCGGCAGGCCGGGCTGGTGGAGAGCGTGCGCGGGCCGGGGGGCGGCTATCGGCTGGCCCGCTGCCCCGAAGAGATCCGCGTGGCCGAGGTGCTGGAAGCGGTCGATGAGACCGTGAGCGCGCTGCACACCGGGGCAGGCTCCAAGGGCGCCGTCTCGGGCAGCCGGGCGCAGAGCATGGTGAACCGGCTGTGGGAGGGGCTTTCCTCCCATGTTTACGTTTACCTGCATCAGGCCACGCTGGCCTCGGTGATCGAAAAGCCGATGGCGACCTGCCCGGCGGTCCCGAACTTCTTCATGGTGGTGGACGAGGAAGAGGCGGAGGCCGAAGCGTGAGCCGCAGCTACCTCGATTTCAACGCCACGGCGCCGCTGCTGCCGGAGGCGCGGGCAGCGATGCTTCAGGCGATGGAGATCGTGGGCAACCCGTCGTCCGTTCACGCCGAGGGGCGGGCGGCCAAGGCGGCTGTCGAGCGCGCCCGGGCGCAGGTGGCGGCGGCGGTGGGCTGCAAGCCGCAGGAGGTGGTGTTCACCGGCGGGGCGACCGAGGCGGCGCAGGTGCTGTCAGGCGGCGCGGTGGTGGAGCCAACGGCGCATGATGCGCTCTGGGCCCACGACGCGCCCGATGGCCGGATCTACGCGATGGGGCTGGCCAACAGCGAAACCGGGGTGATCTCGGAGGTGCCTGAGCTGCACCCCTGTGATCTTCTGCTGCTCGACGTGACGCAGGCCGTTGGCCGCATCCCCTTTGCCTTCGGCTGGTCCGGTGCCGATCTGGCGGTGCTGTCGGCCCACAAGCTGGGCGGCCCAAAAGGCGTGGGTGCGCTGATCGTCCGCGAGGGGCTGGATATTGCCCCACTGCTCAAGGGTGGCGGGCAGGAGATGGGCCGCCGGTCCGGCACCGAAAACGTGATTGGAATCGCGGGCTTCGGGGCCGCCGTTGAAGCTGCGGAAAGGCGGCTCGCCGCCGGAGACTGGGCGCGCGTGGCCAAGGCCCGCGACACTTTGGAAGCTCTGGTGGCAGAGGCCGCGCCGGAGACCATATTCATAGGGCAAGAGGCGAAACGTCTGCCCAACACCTCCTGCTTCGCCGCGCCGGGCTGGAAGGGCGAGACGCAGGTGATGTCGATGGACCTCGCCGGTTTTGCCATCTCCGCCGGCTCCGCCTGCTCCTCGGGCAAGGTGAAGGAAAGCCGGGTGCTCCGCGC
The DNA here is from genome assembly GCA_017792405.1 of Oceanicola sp. Taxonomy (GTDB): domain Bacteria; phylum Pseudomonadota; class Alphaproteobacteria; order Rhodobacterales; family Rhodobacteraceae; genus Vannielia. The sequence continues at coordinate 1,739,162 of CP051231.1, read as the reverse complement.
GATGGGGTTCGATGAGGCCATTGCCCGCTCCGCCATCCGGGTTTCGCTCGGACCGGACATCGCTGAAGAAGATATCGCCCGCTTTGCCGAAAGCTGGGCCACCGCACACAGAAAACACCAGGCGCGGGTTGCGTGAAGAACGCTCCCCAAGCCGTTGAAAGGAAAGACGATGAACGATCTTGACGTGAAAGAAGGCGTGGACGCCGAAACCGTTGAAGCCGTGAAGGCGATGGGCGCCTACAAATACGGCTGGAACACCGACATCGAGATGGATTTCGCCCCGATGGGGCTGAACGAGGAGATCGTCCGCCTGATCTCCGCCAACAACGGCGAGCCCGAGTGGATGACCGACTGGCGGCTGCAGGCCTTCGAGCGCTGGAAGCAGATGGAAGAGCCCGACTGGGCAATGGTCGACTACCCCGAGATCGACTTCCAGAAGCAGTATTACTACGCCAAGCCTGCCTCGATGAAGGAAAAGCCTAAGTCGCTGGACGAGGTCGATCCGGCGCTGCTGGCCACTTACGAAAAGCTTGGTATCCCGCTGAAAGAACAGATGATTCTGGCCGGGGTGGAAGGCGCCGAGAACGCGCCCGCCGAGGTCCGCAAGGTGGCCGTCGATGCAGTGTTCGACAGCGTGAGCGTCGGCACCACTTTCAAGGCCGAGCTGGCCAGCAAGGGCGTCATCTTCTGCTCCATCTCCGAGGCGATCAAGGAGCACCCGGAGCTGGTGAAGAAGTACCTCGGCAGCGTCGTGCCGCAGGGCGACAACTTCTATGCCTGCCTGAACTCCGCAGTCTTCTCCGACGGCTCCTTCGTCTACGTGCCGCCCGGCGTGCGCTGCCCGATGGAGCTTTCGACCTACTTCCGCATCAACGCCGAGAATACCGGCCAGTTCGAGCGGACGCTCATCATCTGCGACAGCAACGCCTATGTCAGCTACCTCGAAGGCTGCACCGCCCCCCAGCGCGACACCTCGCAGCTGCACGCCGCCGTGGTCGAGATCGTGGTGATGGACGATGCCGAGGTGAAGTATTCCACCGTGCAAAACTGGTTCCCCGGCGACGAAAACGGCAAGGGCGGGATCTACAACTTCGTCACCAAGCGCGCCGACTGCCGCGGCGACCGGGCCAAGGTGATGTGGACCCAGGTCGAAACCGGCTCCTCCGTCACCTGGAAATACCCCAGCTGCATCCTGCGCGGCGAGGAAAGCCAGGGCGAGTTCTACTCCATCGCCATCACCAACAACTACCAGCAGGCCGACACCGGCACCAAGATGATCCACCTGGGCAAGAACACCAGGAGCCGGATCGTCTCCAAGGGCATCAGCGCCGGCAAGGCCCAGAACACCTATCGCGGCCTCGTCTCGATGCACCCCAAGGCCAAGAACAGCCGCAACTACACGCAATGCGACAGCCTGCTCATCGGCTCCGACTGCGGCGCCCATACGGTGCCCTACATCGAGGTGAAGAATAACAGCAGCCGCGTGGAGCACGAGGCGACCACCTCAAAGGTCGACGACGACCAGCTCTTCTACTGCCGCCAGCGCGGCATGGACGAGGAGGAGGCCGTGGCGCTCGTGGTCAACGGCTTCTGCAAGGAGGTGCTGCAAGCCCTGCCGATGGAATTTGCGATGGAAGCCCAACAGCTTGTGGCGATTTCGCTGGAAGGTTCGGTGGGGTGAGTTCTGCCGCTCTAAGGCACTTCGGGGTGCTAGGATAGGGCTGATGACAGCCACAAGGGTGAAGCCGATGCAAGTCTTCGAAGAATTGGTAGACCAAATTCCGAGCGCATTCTCGGTGCGCGTTCTCTCTCAGGAGCCTGGGCGAGAAGCGCTCCAGATCTGTAGCGCCGATCCCGCTTATGGAAGTTCGACTGTCGCTGAAGTGTGGAAGAGGAACTCCCGCACTTGGGTTATCCGTTCTCTCTACAATGAGGTTCACGGTCAAATTGTAGCTACTGCTGATAGCGACGACGAGGTAGGGCAATGTCTGGTTGGGTGTATCCAGCGTGCGATGCGTAGTGGGAAAACGGGTGGCTTACCTTGGGTAGGGTTTTGGCAATGATCGTCACCACAACCCCCTCCGTCGAGGGCAAGAGCATCACCGGCTACAAGGGCATCGTCACCGGCGAGGCCATTCTGGGCGCGAACATCTTCCGCGATCTCTTCGCCGGTATCCGTGACATCGTCGGCGGCCGTTCGGCGGCCTATGAGCAAGAGCTGGGCCGCGCGCGGGAGACCGCGCTGCGCGAGATGCAGGAGAAGGCCGCCGCGCTGGGAGCCAATGCTGTGGTGGGTGTCGATCTCGACTACGAGGTCATCAACAACATGCTGATGGTCAGTGCCTCGGGCACGGCTGTGACTCTGGGCTAGGAGCCACGCATGGCCTTGAACCGCAAGAAACGCGCCGAATGGCTGATCCAGAATCTGAATCTGGAGCGCGAGCTGAACGTGGCCGATATCGGTGCGCGGCTGACCAACGAGAAGCCCGGCTACCGGCTGATCATGGGCGCGGGGGCGGCGCAGCTTCATGCCTTCGAGCCCGAGCCGCTGGCTTTTGCCGAGCTGGAAGAGTCTAAGCCGGAGCGCACCACGCTCTATAACGCCGCCGTCGGCAAGCCGGGCAAGGCGACCTTCTATGCCCATCAGCTGGGCTCGCTCTCCTCGGTCTTCAAGTTCTCCGAGGCCTGTGCGCGCTACCTGAACAAGGGGTTCTGGACCAAGCGCGAGATCACCGAGATCCCGATGACTCTCGTGGCGCTCGACAAGGTGAAGGATTTTCCCAAGCTCGACCTGCTGAAAATGGATGTGCAGGGCGCCGAGCTGGATGTGATGAAGGGCGGCCCCCAAACGCTCTCCGAGGCGGTCATGGTGATCCCCGAGGTGCGGTTTTACCAGATGTACGAGGATGAGCCGACCTGGGCCGAGCTGGATACCGAGCTGCGGCGGCAGGGCTTCGTGCTGCACAAGTTCCTGCACCAGAAATCGGTTGTGCTCTCGTCGCGGCGCTGGAAGCAGTTCAAGCGCAAGGCGGGCAGCCAGTTGCTCGATGGCGATGCGGTCTACATCCGCAACATGGAAGCCCCTGAAAAGCTGAGCGATTTTCAGCTCAAGGCCCTCGCGCTGCTGGCCGATGCCGTGGCCGAAAGTTATGACCTCTGCGCCTTCTGCCTGACCCTTCTGCAGGATCGCGGGGCGATCGCCAGCCACATTGTGGGCCACTACATGGGCCGGGTGCCCGAAGAGGCGTTGAAAGAGCCGGAGGAGGCGCCGCAGCCTGCCGATCCGGTGGGAGCTGCGAAAGTCTAGACGATGCAGGCCGCTGTTTCTCTCTCCTGCGCATCTGCGCCACAGCGCCGCCATGGTCCGGCGGGCGGTTTACCATGCCCGCCTTTCGAGACGCATTTTCCCCAATCCTGCCCCAATCGGTTGATAGTTGGTTCACCAACACGCAAGACCGACGATGAGGCTGAGGGCACCCGTGGCGAGCTTGGATACGTTCAACGACCGGATCTCCCGGATCAACAAGGGCAAGCAATGGGCCCCGGACGGCGTCGTGCACTCTCCGATCCAGCAGCAGCGCCGCAAGGGCAAGAACGGGCCGGTCGCGCGGGTGTTTCACACCGTGTCGCTGCCGATGGCCTTTGCCATCGGGCTGCTGGCGATCTCCGTGGCGCGCTACGGGCGGCTGGCGGTGAGCGGCGTGCCCGAGGGCGGGCAGGTGCTGACCAGCACCTTGGCGGTGGATGCGGTGATGGCCGTGATTCTGACCTTCGTGCTCTGCCAGATCGTGCAGATGCGCTCGGTCACGCAGGTCGTCGTTGCTACGGTGGGCACCGGGGCTGGCACGCTCACCATGCATATGCTGGTGCATCGCGCGCCCGAGCTCTTTGCGCAGTTCTTCGGCCCGACATGGGTGAACGCGGTGATCTCTACGACCGACCCCAACACGGTGCTCTACGGGCACCTGTTGCAGCGGTTGCCGGTGTAGGAGGGCAGGGCGTTGGCGCAGCAGGACTTTCAGGCCCGTCTCGCCCGGTTGGACGCCCAGCCGAAAGCCGCGCCCGCCACGGCGGCGGAGCCTTCGGCGCAGGCCCCGGCACGGCCGGTGAGCGACGAGCCGGGCGCGGGGGATGTGGCTCGCGGCCTGATGCTGGGCGCGGTGGCGAGCCTTGGCGCCTCGATGGTGGAGTTTCACCTCTGGCTGGGCGGCGACGCGATGGCCTATCTGGAGGGCACGGGCGCGATGGTGGGCATCATCGCGATCATGGTCATCGCCTATGTGCTCTCGCAGGGCATCCGGGCGCGCGGCTTTCTGGGGCAGGGCGCGCTTGTGGCCGGGGTGGTCGGCGAGATGTCGGCCGAAACCATGCTGCCCGAGTTTGCCCCCGGCCTCTCGGCCACGCTCTTCAATCAACAGTTCGTCTCGCTGGTGCAGGCGGGCTACAGCTTCTCGATCTTCTGACCGCATTCCACGGTCGGTTTCTCACACCCCCGGCACCCCTCTGGGTCGCCGGGCCATTCGCTTTGCAAAGGTAAGAAAAAATGTTGGAAATCAAAAACCTCCACGTCAAACTTGAAGAAGAGGACAAGCAGATCCTCAAGGGCGTCGACCTCACCGTCGAAACCGGCAAGGTCCATGCGATCATGGGGCCGAACGGCTCGGGCAAATCCACGCTCTCCTACGTGCTCTCGGGCCGCGAGGGCTATGAGGTGACCGAAGGCTCCGCCGTGATGGAAGGCGCTGACCTGCTGGAACTGGAGACCGAGGAGCGCGCCGCCGAGGGCCTGTTTCTGGCATTCCAGTATCCGGTTGAAATTCCGGGCGTGTCCAACATGACCTTCCTGCGCACAGCCGTGAACGCGCAGCGCAAGGCGCGCGGGCAGGAGGAGATGAGCGCGACCGACTTCCTCAAGGAGGTCCGGGCCAAGGCCAAGAGCCTGAAGATCGACGCCGAGATGCTGAAGCGCCCGGTCAACATGGGCTTCTCCGGCGGCGAGAAAAAGCGCAACGAAATCCTGCAGATGGCGATGCTCGAGCCGAAGATGTGCATCCTCGACGAGACCGACTCAGGCCTCGACGTGGACGCGATGAAGCTCGTGGCCGATGGGGTCAACGCCCTGCGTTCCGAGGGCCGCAGCTTCCTCGTGATCACCCACTATCAGCGCCTGCTCGATCACATCAAACCCGACGTGGTGCACATCATGGCCGATGGCCGCATCGTCAAGACCGGCGGGCCGGAGCTGGCGCTCGAGGTCGAGCACAATGGCTACGCCGACATTCTGGCGGAGATGGCCTGATGGCAGTGCAATCCCGCAAAGAGATCATGGCCGCCGACCGCCGGGCGCAGGCCGAGGCACGGCTTGCCGCCACGCCCATGCCTGCCGCCTCCGGCTGGTCCGCCACGCCCCGTCAGGAGGCGCTGAGCCGCCTCATCGACCTCGGCCTGCCGCACCGCCGCGACGAGTATTGGAAGTTCACCGACCCGACCACGCTCAGCCAGCCCGAGCCGGTCAAGGCGGCCACCTTCGACCCGCAGGAAACGCTGATCTTCGGTGGCGTCGACAGGTTGCACCTGACCTTCGTCGATGGCGTCTTCGATGCCGAAGCGTCCGACAGCCTTGAGGGCGAGGGGCTCGAGATTGCCCGGCTCTCCGAGGCCGAGGCGGCCGATATTCACTGGGCGCAAAGCCTCTACGGCACGCTCGAGGCCCGTGGGCAGCAGCCCGTGGCCCGCCCGCTGGCGGCGCTGAACACCGCGCTGGCCAGTGACGGCATCCTGATCCGGGCGACCGGCAAGGTCTCCAAACCCGTCCACATCACCTACCTGCACAATGCCGAGGCCTCCGACGCGATCCTGCATCACGTGGTGAAGGTCGAGGCCGGGGCCGAGCTGACCCTGCTGGAGAACGGCCCCGCTGCCGCACGCTTCAACAAGGTGCTCGAGGTGGACGTGGCCGATACCGGCGCCTTCCACCACATCCGCGCCCAGGGCCGCGACCACGAGCGCCGCGCGGTGAGCCATATCTTCGCCCGTCTCGGGAAGGAGAGCACCTTCAAGAGCTTCACCCTCACGGTGAACGGCGTGCTCACCCGCAACGAGGCGGTGATCGAGTTTACCGGCGACGATGCGGTGGCCCATATCGCGGGCGCTTGCCTTGGCGATGGCGACTTTCACCACGACGACACCGTGTTCATCACCCATGACGCGGTGAACTGTGAGAGCCGGCAGGTCTTCAAGAAGGTGCTGCGCAACGGTGCCAAGGGCGTGTTCCAAGGCAAGATCCTCGTGAAGGAAGGCGCGCAAAAGACCGACGGCTACCAGATCAGCCAGTCGCTCCTGCTGGACGATGACAGCCAGTTCCTCGCCAAGCCGGAGCTTGAGATCTACGCTGACGATGTCGCCTGCTCCCACGGCTCCACCACCGGGGCGATCGACGAGGATGCGCTGTTCTACTTCCTGTCGCGGGGAATCCCGCGCAAGGAGGCGCAGAGTTTGCTGGTGCTGGCCTTCGTGGCCGAGGCCATCGAGGAGATCGAGAACAAGGATCTCGCCGGTGAGCTGACCGAGCGGCTTGCCGCATGGCTCCAGCGGCACAGCGGCTGAAGGGCAGGGCATGGCCGTCACCACCAATATGCTGGCCAGCCTGCGGGCGCCGCGCGCCACGCTGCGCCGGATGCTCGCAGGCCCGCCCCGTGAGGAGCGGGCGCTGATGCTGCTCATGGCGGGCTGCCTCGTGATCTTCATCGCGCAATGGCCCCGGCTGGCGCGTGATGCCGAGCTGCAAAAGCTCGGGGCCGAGGCCGAGCAGCCGCTGCAAATGCTGATAGGCGGCACCCTTCTGGCATGGCTCTTCATCATGCCGCTGGTGTTCTACCTCGTGGCGCTGCTCTCGCATCTGGCGTGCAAGGCGCTCGGCGGGCGCGGCACAGCCTATGGCGCGCGGCTGGCGCTGTTCTGGACGGTGCTGGTGATCTCGCCTCTGATGCTGCTCTACGGCCTCACCCGTGGCTTCATCGGTGACGGGGCCGAGGCCACGCTGGTCGGTGCCATCGTCACCATCGCCTTCTTTGCCCATTGGGGCGTCTGCCTTGCGGAGGCCGAGTTCGGCCCCTCCGCCGAAGGAGCCAGCGCATGACCAACGCGCCCAGCCTGCTGAAACTGCTCGAACTCACCGCCCGCCGCCCGCGCGAGGCGATGGCCCGGGTGAAGGACATGCGCCTCGCCGCCTCCACCGCATGGCAGATCTTCGCCCTCGTTCTGGTGATCGAGCTGATCTTCGCCCACGTGCTCGGCCTCATGATGGGGCCGGTCGAGATGCCGCAGGACAATGCCCTTGCCCCCGCGCTCGCCCTCAGCCCCATGCTGCTGGGCGCGGTTCAGGGCTGCCTGCTGATCCTCATGGTCTTCGGCATCCACTGGGTCGGCCGCGCCTTTGGCGGCAGCGGGCGGCTGGAGGATGCGATCCTGCTGATGGCGCTGCTGCAATTTGCCCTCATCGTCCTTCAGGCGGTGGAGATCCTGCTGATCCTCGTCTTCCCGCCGCTGGCCGCCGGGGTGATGCTGTTCAACGTCTTCGTCTTCTTCTACCTGCTCACCAGCATGACCACCGAGTTGCACGGCTTCACCAAGCCGCCGCTGGTGTTTCTCGGCATCCTGCTCACCGGCCTCGGTGCCATCTTCGCCCTGTCGATCCTGCTCGCCATCATCGGCGTGACCATCCCCGGAACCCCGCCCAATGTATGACGTTTCCGCCATCCGCGCCGACTTTCCGATCCTCGCCCGCGAGGTGAACGGCAAGCCGCTGACCTATCTCGACAACGGCGCCTCGGCGCAAAAGCCCCGCGCGGTGATCGAGGCCGTCACCCGCGCCTACGAGATGGAATATGCCAACGTCCACCGCGGCCTGCACTTCCTCTCCAACCTCGCGACCGACAAGTATGAGGCCGTGCGCGGCACCATCGCCCGCTTTCTCGGCGCGAAGGACGAGCATGAGATCGTCTTCACCACCGGCACCACCGAGGGCATCAACCTCGTCTCCTACGGCTGGGCCGCGCCCCGGCTGGAGCCGGGCGACGAGATCGTGCTTTCGGTGTTGGAGCACCACGCCAACATCGTGCCCTGGCACTTCCTGCGCGAGCGGCAGGGCGTGGTCCTCAAATGGGTCGAGCCCGAGGCGGATGGCTCGCTGCCTGCGCAAAAGGTGATCGACGCCATCGGCCCCAAAACAAAGCTCGTCGCCGTCACCCACATGTCCAACGTGCTCGGCACGGTCGTCGACGTGGCCGCCATCTGCAAGGCGGCCCGCGAGAAGGGCGTCGCCACCCTGATCGACGGCTCCCAAGCGGCGGTGCATATGCCGGTGAACGTCGACGAGATCGGCGCCGATTTTTACGCCATCACCGGCCACAAGCTCTATGGCCCCTCCGGTTCGGGCGCGATCCACATCCGCAAGGACCGCATGGCCGAGATGCGCCCCTTCATGGGCGGCGGCGACATGATCCGCGAAGTGGGGCGCGAGGCCGTCAGCTACACCGACCCGCCGATGAAGTTCGAGGCTGGCACCCCCGGCATCGTCGCCACCATCGGCCTCGGCGCGGCGCTCGACTACATGATGGGCCTCGGCATGGAGCACATCGCCGCCCACGAGGCCCGCATCCGCGACTACGCCCGTGAAAAGCTCTTCGGCCTCAACTGGCTCACTGTGCAGGGCGACGCCCCGGGCAAGGGCGCGATCTTCTCCTTCACCCTCGAAGGCGCAGGCCACGCGCATGACATCTCCACCGTGCTCGACAAACGCGGCGTCGCCGTGCGCGCCGGCCACCACTGCGCCCAACCGCTGATGGAGCACCTCGGCGTCACCGCCACCTGCCGCGCCAGCTTCGGCCTCTACAATACCGAAGACGAGGTCGACCGGCTGGTTTCGGCACTGGAACTCTGCCACGAACTTTTCGCCTGAATTTCCCGATTGCGGGAGCAGGGCGGGGCAGCTATACGAGGCGCCACGCGGACCCATAGCTCAGCTGGATAGAGCGCTGCCCTCCGAAGGCAGAGGCCAGAGGTTCGAATCCTCTTGGGTCCGCCAGATTTCTCCGATCTTACAGATGCTTCGCTAGAGGCGCCCGCCTAGCCGCCAACCAGCCGCGCGTGCAGGATCAGTTCGGGGCGGTATTCGAAGTGCATGCCGTCGAAGTGGTGCCATTTGCCGCCCCAGATGAAGCCGTAGCTTTCCATCTGGCGCACCAGCGCTTCGGGGTATTGGTTGCGGTAGGCACCCGCGTTGCCCTCGGTGCCGCCGGACCAGCGCCAGTAGCCGCCCAGTGCGGTGTTGAAATCCACCGCGATTCCAAAGCTGTGGGCGCTCAGGCGGGAGGTGCCGGCGATCTTGCGCCAGTTGAAGCTGCCGCCCACCTCGGCAAAGACCTTCTCCACCTCCGGCCCCTCGGCGGCAATCGCATCGAGCGCGGTCTGGAGTTGGCTCGCCACGCATTGCCGGCTGCTGGCCGAGAACCGGGCGGCCGTGCCGCCGCGCCGGAAGTCGGCGCGTTTCAGGCTCGCGGCCACCTCGGCTTCGCTGGCGCCATAGAGCGCCTTGAACAGCGCGTCACTGCGGGCGCGGCCTGGGTCGAACCAGGGCTGTTCCCTCGGGCCGAGGTCGAAGGCGAGCGGGTAGACCTGCGCGAATGTCTCGGCAATCGACGGGTCGGCCAGCCGCTCTTGCGGTGTGCGGCCCGGATCTTCTCCCAAGGCGAATGTCTGACCGTTGTAGGTGAGCACGCCCGCCGCCTCATCCACCGCCAGCCCTTCGTAGGCCAGTTCCAGCGCCAGCGCGATGGCGGGGCGTTCGGAGGCCGCGGGCAGCGGCAGCGCCAGAAAGTCCCGCGCCACGCAGTCGGCCATGCTGGCAGGGGGCATCAGCCCCAGCGCCAGCGAGAGCGCGGCGAGCTTCGTTCTCAGCATCCTTGCGCCTTTTCAGTGGCTTGCAACATCTCGACCTGCTGCTTTTCGGCTGCGGTCAGACGCGGCGAGCGGGTCGTGCAGCGGCTGGTGTCAAAGTACTGCTTGGCCTTGTCGGACTGAAAGCAGAAGCCCTTCTGATGAAAGATCAGGTTGCGCGCGTACCAGAGGTTGAAGCAGCTGTCCCCGGCGGGCACCGCGAGCTGGGCGGGAGGTGTCGGCGCGCTCGGGGCGAGCAGCGTGGCGAGGCGTTCCTCGGCGGCGGCGAGGTAGATCGGGCAGTCGGGATATTTGCGTAGGAAGGCTTTCAGCGCCTCGGCGCTCTCGGTGGTGGCCAGCACCTGCCAGTCGCTCCGTGCGCGGTCGCAGGGGTCGATGGCGCGGGGCGCGGCCTGTGGCTGAGGCTCAGTCGCCTGAAGGGCGGGCGCCGCCATTGAGGCCGCCGCCGGGTTGAAGCTGAAATCCCCGGACAGCTGGTCGTAATAGGCCGGGAACTGGTTGTGCTGCACCGTACCGGCCATGTCGCGCACATCGGTCCGGACTGCCCGCACCAGATCGTGGATCGCCATGCCCTGTTGCCGAAGGCGCGGCAGCAGCGCGCGGGTGAACACCGAGTTCGGGTCCGGGTCACCATCCGAGAGCCGGTCCAGCGCGGTTTGCCCGGAGCCCGCCGAGAACAGGATGAAAGAGCCCTCGGGCGGGTCCATCCGTGCCAGCCCGCTCGCGCCGCCCAGTGAGCGTTGCGCATTGGTGGGGAAGGGGTTGTTGCGGCAGGCGTCGAGGATCAGCAGCGTCACTCGCGCGCCCCGCGCCCTGAATCCGCTGAGCACCCGGTCGGCGGCGATGCTCTCGCTGACGACGAACTCCTCATCCCCCGGCAGGGCAGAGGGCACATCGGCCGGAAGCAGGTAGTTGCGCCCGTTCACCTCGATGCCATGACCGGCGAAGTAGAACACCACCTCGTCGCCCGGCCTGATCTCGGCCGAAAAATGCGAGACCGCGCGGTTGAGGCTGCGCCGGTCGGCATCCAGCACCCGCGTCACCTTGAAGCCGACGCTCGCCAGTGTTTCCGACACGGCGGTGGCGTCGTTGTTCGCTTTCTGGAGCGGGGTGACATTGTCGTAATTGTCGATTCCCACGACCAGCGCCAACCGGGAGCCAGTGGAGGCGGGCAGGGCAATCGCGGAGCGGTCCTGCGCGCGCAGCGCGGGCGCGGTGCAGAGGCAGATCAGCAGAAGCAGAAGCGCCCGCAAAACCCGGTCAGGTCGAAGCCCTTGCTGCGCAATGGTCATCTGTTCCCCGCTCATCTGCCCACCACGCACCGGCCACGGCTGCGTGCCCTCGGGCCGCCAAAGCGGAGCATGACGACGGCGATATGTCAAACCCGTGATGCGCCGTGATCTGCGGCAGCATCGCGGGACAGGGGAGGGCGTGACCGCGGGGCGGCGGTGCTAGCCCGCCATCTGCTCGGCGTGCTGCGCTCGGATGGTGTCATAAAGTTCGCGGTACTCGGGCACCTGCATCAACTCCTGCGCCCGGTTGCGGTGCCATGCCAGCGCCGCCTCGTGCAGGCGCTTCAGCTCCGGATCCTTCAAGAGCTCGTCCACCGCGTCGCGCAACCCGGGCAGGGCGGTGAAGCTGGTGTCTTCCACGTCGTTCCTGTTGAACCGCCGCCAGTATTTCATGGCATCTTCCATGTTCAGCACCGTCTCGGTCTGGCCCTTCAGCGGATTGGCGGAGCCACGGTCACGCTGAAGCAGGAAGCCCTGGTAGGAGCGGATGGTGTAATGCGCCACTTCGACCAGATCGAAGCCCGTGTGCACCGCTTTCATCCCCTTGAACGGCTCAGCGATCAGCTCACGCGGCAGCGGGGTGCCATTGCCGTTGACCCAGTTGACCCGGTCGAGGTCTTCTTCGGCGATCTGGGGGGAGTTGTTGTTGAACTTCAGCCAAGGAAAGTCGCCGCGGGCGAGGTATTTCACCGGGCTTCTGTGGCGGCTGCTGTCGCCGCGCCGGGTGAAGGTTTCCGTCACCAGCTTGTCGCCCGGCGCAATCTCATCGACCCCGCCGTTGCCGAAGGTCTGCAATGACATGGTGATGCAGTGAGCCTCGGGCAGGGCGGTGAAGAGATCTTCGAGCCGCCCGCCACCGGTGTTCACCCGCACGAACTCGTCGGCATCAAGGTTGGTCACCCAGTCCGAGCGGCGCAGGCGGAGCACCTCGTTGATGTAGCGGATCAGGATGATGTGGTGGCGCGGGTTGGTGTGAAGGATTGAGGGGTTCGGCATGTGCCGCACCAGCCCCATTTCGTCGAGCCGTTCGAGGATCTGGTCGGTGCCGTCGGTGCAGTCGTTGGTGAAGACGAGCATGTCGTTCAGGCCGATGGCCCGGTTGTGGGCGACCCACTCCAGAATATACGGCCCCTCGTTCTTCATCGGGGTGATCGACGTCACGCGCATGTCACACTGCTCCTCATGGCCCCTGCGGGCTCGGTTGCTTGCGCTGAGTCTACCCAATGGCGCGGTGCTTACCAATCGGCTCCGCGCGGCAGGCTTACGGTTGGGTTAATCCGGCGCAGGGGCGCAACAGGATCAGCCGCTGAGCACCTCGGCGGCGATCCCGAAGCTCTTGAGCCGGGCGGCATGGTCGTGAATCTGCCCGGTCAGGATCAGCTCGTCGGGCGCATAGCGGGCAATCAGGCTCTGGAGTTTGGCGTCTACCGTCTCGCGGTTGCCCACGGCACTCACCTTCAATGCCTCTTCCACCATCGCCAGTTCGGGCGGGGAGGCCAGCGCGGCGATGTCATCGACCGGGGCGGGCAGGTAGCCCGGCATGCCGCGCCGCAGGTTGAGGAAGGCCTGCTGCATCGAGGTCCGCAGCCGCGTGCCTTCTGCATCCGTGTCGGCGGCGAAGACATTGACCGCCAACATGAAATGCGGCTCGGGGTGGGCCTGTGAGGGCCGGTAATTGGCGCGGTAGGTGGCAATGGCATCGTCGAGCGCACCGGGAGCGAAATGGGAGGCGAAGGCATAGGGCAGCCCGAGGTGGGCGGCCAGCTGCGCGCCAAAGAGCGAGGAGCCGAGCATCCAGATCGGCACCTGCGTGCCCATGCCCGGCACCGCCCGCACCCGCTGCTCCTCCTCCGGCGCGGCGAGGTAGCCCATCAGTTCCACCACATCCTGCGGAAAGGTATCTTCGCGGCCCAGCCCCCGCCGCAGGGCGCGGGCGGTAGCCATGTCGGTGCCCGGCGCGCGGCCCAGGCCAAGGTCGATCCGGCCGGGGTAGAGCGTGACCAGTGTGCCGAAGGCCTCGGCCACCATCAGCGGGCTGTGGTTGGGCAGCATGATGCCCCCGGAGCCAACCCGGATGCTCTTGGTCGCGCCCGCCACATGGCCGATCAGCACCGCGGTCGCGGCAGAGGCGATGCCCACCATGTTGTGGTGCTCGGCCAGCCAGTAGCGGCGGTAGCCCAAGGCCTCGGCATGGCGGGCCAGCTCCACCGTGTTGCGCAGCGAATCGGCGGTGGTGGCGCCCTGCGGAACGGGGGCGAGATCGAGCACGGAATAGTGGATCATCGGGGGGCCTCTTGCAGTGGTCCCGCGCATCTAGCGCCGTGCCCGCGCCGGGCAAGCGGCGGCGCGGCCTTGGCACCCAGCGTGCGCATTCATGGCGCACCTCGGCGGGTGAGGGGCAGACCCGGCGCCGTGTCACGTGCCGCATGTTCAGCCCAGTTCCACGCGTGCGAGGCCGAGGGCCCAAAGCCGCTCGGTGGCGAGGCGTGGCGAGAAGGCGGTGGCCATGGCCGAGGCCAGCTCTTGCCGGGCCAGCTTCATCAACCCGCCCTTCATCCAGCCGACAGCCATATCCAGGGGAATCCGGTGCCAGTCCGGCTCAACATGGATGTTACCGGTCACGCTGGCGGTGAGATTGATCTGCTGATCCATCGCGAAAATGCGAAACCGCGCTTGGCTCGCAAAATCGCCGAGGCTGTGCGCCTCCCAGCGGAACGGCAGGGTGAAAACCGAGTGATGCTGGCCATCCGCCTCGCGGTTCTTGGTGTAGCAGGGCCCGATAATATTGTTGTCGGCCTGAGGGTTCCAGAGGGTGAGATCGTTGGAGATGTGGCCGGTCGTGATCTGCTTGAGATAAACGACCGCCTTGGCGCTGTTGATGACGGAGCCGAAAATCATGCCACGGTTCATGGGGAAATCTCCTGTACTGAATGAAATGAGCCAACGGGAGAGGTCTGGTAATCCCGGATTGAAACGCCTTCCCTTGATAGCAAAAATGCGGGTGCGGACCTATGCAGGCGGCGCGCAAGACAGACTTGCGCCATGCTGATGGATGCAACTCTGATGGATGCAACCAGTGAGCGCGCGGCAGCTTCCGCAGCCAGAGTGAGGCACGGGCCGCTGCGTTCTCCACAACAAAAAACGCCCGAGGCAAACCCGGGCGCGTTTCAGCAGGCTGGTGAGGGCAGGGGGCTTAGCCGCCCCAGCTGCGGACCACGCCGCAATCCATATGCACGAAGTTGGAGCCGTGGTAGCGGCCCACGCCGCCAGCGCGGCAGGCCTCGGCGGCCCGGGCCACCTGATTCACCGAGCGGGATTTCAACCGCAGGTCGGCGGCCTGGCCCTTTAGGTGCAGCGAGTTCTTGGCCACGCCGCTGGAGCGCGAGCGAAGCATCGCGTTGGTCGCCGGGCTGCGATAGCCCGAGAGAAGCATGTAGGGTTCGCGCACATCCAGTAGGTTATGGGCGGCGGCGATGATGTCGATGGTGCGAATGTCGATCGCCTTCACCTCGTCGCGCCGCCAGTCGCGCATGAAGTAATTCACTTCCTTGATGCTGTCCTTGATGTAATCGCCCTCGATCCAGTAGATCGCGTCCATGCTTTCGCCGGTCCGGCCATTGTACATGCGGATGCGGCGGATATCGCCGGCGCCGCGCAGGAAGCCTGCTGCCTTGGTGTAGGTGGGTGCGGCCACGAGGGCCGTAGCGGCGAACGCTCCGAGCAACCCGCGCCGCGAGATTTTGGAAGAGCCTGTCTCGATTGTCATGCCTGTCCCCGTGCCCGTCTCTTGCACTTGGCCGCCTTTTCGGCTGACCGCGTTGTCATCCCATCCCCAGATGCACGTTTTCTATGCCACAAAGCGATTCTCCGGCCAAGGCGCAATTCTGCAACGCCCCTGTTTCAGGGGTAAATAAGCAGGAATTTGCTTAAGATCGCGTTGATCTGGAACAATTTTCAGCAGTGCCGTGGCGCGGCTTTGGCGCAACAGCGCAAGCCCTTAGGTTTGCCGTGCAATGCTCTGATTAGAAACAGTTAATTGCCAATTCGGCACAGTTTGCCCCCCTCCGCTCCGCACAAACCGACTCAAATGTGAATCGACAATCATGGAAGCTTCGGGAAACCTTGGGTAATCCTGATTGAAGCGAACACTTAGTCCCGAGGACCCTATGCCCCTTTCGATGACGTTCCGCCCCGCCCGTGTTGGGCGCGCAGGCCTTGCCGCCCTCTTTCTGGGCTGTGCGGCCATCAGCCTTCCGGCCACGGCGCAAGACGTCAGCTCGCAGTTCCAGATCTCTGCTTTCAAGCAGGCGGTGGCCGAGTTCGCCTCGGAGAACGAGAGCATCGGGGCCTTCTACCGCAACCGCGAATACCAGCCGCTCTTCACCGGCGAGGCCGATATGGAGCGCCGCGCGGCGCTGCTGCGGGCGCTGGCCTCGGCCGATGATCACGGGCTGCCCTCCGTCCGTTACGACCCCGCCGAGCTGAAGGCCGCCTTCGCGCAGGCCCGCTCCACCCGCGAGCGGGGCCGGGTCGAGGTGCTGGCGGCGCAGATGCTGGTGCAATTCGCGCGCGATCTGCAGTCGGGCGCCACCGAGCCGCGCAGGATTGATAGCGGCATTGTCCGCGAGATCCCGCGCCGCGCCCCCGAGGCGCTGCTCACCGAGTTCACCCGCAAGGAGCCGGCGCAGTTCTTCCGTGGCCTCATGCCCCGCACGCCCGAATATGTGCGGCTGATGCGCGGCAAGCTGGAGCTTGAGAAAACGGTCGCCCGTGGCGGCTGGGGGCCCACGGTGCAAGCCAAGGCGCTGGAGCCGGGGCAGGAGGGGCCTGCCGTGGTCGCCCTGCGTAACCGTCTGATCGCAATGGGCTATCTCGCCCGCTCCGCCTCGCAAAGCTATGACGCCGCGATCGAACGCGCGGTGCAGACCTTCCAGATCGATCATGGCCTCTCTGCCGATGGCGTCGCCGGGCCGGGCACTATCGCCGCGCTCAACGTCTCGCCGGTCACGCGGCTGGAGTCGGTCATCGTCGCCATGGAGCGCGAGCGCTGGTTGAACCGCCCGCGCGGCGAGCGCCACGTGCTGGTGAACATCCCCAACTTCAAGGCCCAGATCATCGACAACGGCAAGGTCACCTTCGAGACCCGCTCGGTGGTGGGCAAGAACGTCCCCGATCAGCGCACGCCCGAGTTCTCCGACACGATGGAGCACATGGTGATCAACCCCACCTGGAACGTGCCGCGCTCGATCGCCACCAAGGAGTATCTGCCGCTGCTGCAACGCAACCCCAACGCCGTCAGCCACCTGCGGGTGATCGACCGGCGGGGCCGCGTGGTGCCTCGCGGCGCGGTGAACTTCCGCGCCTACAACGCCCGCAACTTCCCCTTCGCCATCAAGCAGCCGCCCTCGCGCGGCAATGCGCTCGGGCTGGTGAAGTTCATGTTCCCGAACAAGTACAACATCTACCTGCACGACACGCCCTCCAAGAGCCTGTTCAACCGCGATGTCCGCGCCTTCTCGCACGGCTGCATCCGGCTGGCCGACCCGTTCGACTTTGCCTACGCCCTGCTGGCCCGGCAGACCGACGATCCTGTTGGTGCCTTCCAGTCGCGCCTGCGCACCGGGTCTGAAACGCGTGTGGATCTCGACGTGCAGGTGCCTGTGCATCTGATCTACCGCACCGCCTTCACCCAGGCCCGTGGTCACATGAACTACCGTGACGATATCTACGGCCGCGACGCCCGCATCTGGAATGCGCTGGCCGAGATGGGGGTGAAGCTGCGCGGAGTCGAAAGCTGACACCGTGACACCCCTGAAGATAGAAGACATCGCCATCGCCCTCGGAGCCCGCTTCGAGGGCGATGGTGCGTTTGAGGTGACCCACGCCGCCGAACCGGCACGCGCGGGTGCCGATGCGCTTGCGCTGGCGATGGACCCGAAATTTGCCGCCGGGCTGTCAGAAGGCGCGGCCAAGGCAGCGATGGTCTGGGAAGGGGCGGACTGGCAGGCGATGAACCTGACCGCGGTCATCTTCGCCCCGCGCCCGCGCTACGCGATGTCCGGGCTGACCGCGATGCTAGACGCAGGCCCGCGCATTGCCCCCGGCATCCACCACTCCGCCGTGGTGGATGACACCGCGATCATCGGCGAGGGCGCCGCCATCGGCCCGCTGGCTGTCATCGGGGCAGGAGCCTTCATTGGCCCAAACGCCCGCATCGCCGCCCATGTGAGCATTGCCAGCGGCGCGCAGATCGGGGCCGACTGCCTGCTCCGCGAGGGCGTGCGCATCGGCCATTCCGTCACCATCGGCGAGCGTTTCATCGCCCAGCCCGGCGCGGTGATCGGCGGCGATGGCTTCTCTTTCGTCACCCCCGAGGCAGGCGCAGTCGAGGCCGTCCGCGCCACGCTGGGCGAGCGCGGCGAGGCGGTGCAGCAGGCCTATGCCCGCATCCACTCCCTCGGCGGCGTGGTCATTGGCGATGATGTCGAGGTCGGCGCAAACGCCTGCATCGACCAAGGCACCATCCACCCCACCGAGATCGGCTCGGGCACCAAGATCGACAACCTCGTGCAGGTCGGTCACAACGTCCGCACTGGGCGCGATTGCCTGCTCTGCGGGCAGGTCGGCATCGCCGGCTCCACCCGGCTGGGCGACCGCGTGGTTCTGGGCGGGCAGGCGGGCGTGACCGACCATCTCGATATCGGCGATGACGTGATCGCAGGCGCCGGCACGCTGCTGCGCACCAACCAGCCCAAGGGCCGGGTGATGCTGGGAAATCCGGCGATGGAGATGAAGGCCAGCATCGAAGCCTACAAGGGCCTGCGCCGTCTGCCGCGCCTTCATGCAGACGTTACAGAGTTGCGAAAGAAGCTTTCCAAACCCGGCCCCAGCACATAAATGGGCACAAGGGCGTAACAGACAGGTGGGCGGTATGTCGGACGCAGTCAAAACCAAGGTCATCCAGATCATCGCCGAGCAGGCCGTGCTCGAACCATCGGACGTGAAGATGGACAGCACGCTCGAAAGCCTCGGCATCGACAGCCTCGGGCTGGTCGAGAGCATCTTCGCCATCGAAGAGGCCTTCGACATTCAGGTGCCCTTCAACGCCAACGAACCCTCCGAGAGCGATTTCGATATCTCCTCGGTGGCGGCCATCGTCGAGGCCGTCGAAGGGTTGGTGAAAGAACAGGCCTGACGGCCGCAGCAAGACCCCGAAAGGCAGGCCCGATGCCCCGAGCCATGAACCGCGTCGTGATCACCGGCATGGGCACGATCAATGCGCTCGGCAAGAGCGTGCCCGAAACCTTCACCGCCATGGCCGAGGGCCGCTGCGGGATCGACACCATCAATGTCCGCGACGTGGAGCGCCTTTCGGTGCAGATCGGCGGGCAGGGGCGCGGCTTCGATCCCGAAGAGTTCTTCAACCGCCAGCAGATCGCGCTCTACGACCGCTTCACCCAGTTCACCATGCTGGCTGCCAAGGAGGCTCTGGCCCAGTCGGGGCTGGAGTTTCACGGGCTGCTCGCCGATGAGGCAGGCGCAATCTTCGGCACCGCTGGCGGCGGGGTGAACACTTGGGATGAGAACTACCGCACCGTCTATGAAGAGGGGAAGAACCGGGTCCACCCCTTCGTCGTGCCTAAGCTGATGAACAACGCCGCCGCCTCCCACGTCAGCATGGAGTACAACCTCAAGGGCCCGAGCTATTCGGTCTCCACCGCCTGCGCCTCCTCCAACCACGCGATGGGGCAGGCCTTCCACATGGTCCGCTCCGGCGCCAGCCGCGCCATGGTCACCGGCGGGGCCGAGGCGATGCTCAGCTTCGGCGGGGTTAAGGCCTGGGAGGGGCTGCGGGTGATGAGCAAGGACGCCTGCCGCCCGTTCTCCGCCAACCGCAACGGCATGGTGCAGGGCGAGGGCGCGGCGGTCTTCGTCTTCGAAGAGATGGGCCACGCCCGCGCGCGCGGCGCCGATATCCTCGCCGAAGTGGTGGGCTTCGCCATGTCGTCCGATGCCGCCGATATCGTCATGCCCTCCAAGCAGGGCGCGGCACGTGCGGTGCGCGGCGCGCTCCGCGACGGCGGGATCAACCCCGCCGAGGTCGGCTACATCAACGCCCACGGCACTGGCACGGCGGCCAACGACAAGACAGAATGCGCCGTGGTGGCCGATGTCTTCGGCTCCCACGCCGACAAGCTGATGATCTCCTCCACCAAATCGATGCACGGCCACCTGATCGGCGGCACCGGTGCGGTGGAGCTTCTGGCCTGCATCATGGCCCTGCGCGACGGGGTGATCGCCCCCACCATCGGCTACGAGGAGCCGGACCCGGAATGCGCGCTCGACGTGGTGCCCAACGAGGCCCGCGACGCCAAGGTCGATGTCGTCCTCTCCAACGCCTTCGCCTTCGGCGGGCTGAACGCGGTGCTGGCACTGAAGAAGGTCTAGCCCGGGCCGTCCGTTCCGGCTCATCCGGCCGAACAATCAGAGGGCTAGCCCCAACGGCAAGCGCACCTACTCAGTAAAAATTCAATCAAATGCGCCCCTGATAAACCGCGCCCCTGATCTTCATCTTGGTTCAAATATCTCCGGGGGGAGTGGGGGGCTGGCCCCCCACTGAAAGCCGTGGTGTGGGGGGCTGGCCCCCCACTCCGACGCTTGCAAACTGCGATGCGCCCGCCAAACTCCCCCCATGCACCCAGCCCAGCAGCCACCCACGCCCAAGGCCCTCGCCGCCGTCCTCCGAGGCCCTGCTACCGCCCGCGAGCTGCTGATCTTCCGCCACCCGCTCACCGGTGACCAGCTGCCCAAGGGCACCATCGAACCGGGCGAAGACCCGGCCGAGGCGGCCATCCGCGAACTCCACGAGGAATCCGGCCTCACCCTCTCCAACCCAACCGGCATCGGCACATGGCACCGCCCATGGGAGGAAGGCTACGCCGCGCCCCAGCTTTGGCACCTCTTCACCTTCGAGGCGCCCGCAGGCCTGCCCGAGTGCTGGGATCACGTGGCCGAGGGCAGCCCGGCCGAGGCGGGGCTGATCTTTGCCTACCGCTGGGCCGCGCTCACCCCGGCGCTCGCCCACGCCATGCGCCCGCTCTTCTCACCGGTCGTCAGCCGCATCCTTGCCGCCCAAACGTAAAACGCCGCCCCGAAGGGCGGCGCTTCAAACTCAATCTTTGGCTAACCTCAGTTGCCGGCCACCTGCGCCTGCAGTGAGGTGAACCCGGCGGTGAAGCCGGTGAGCGACACCTTCAGCCGCACGCGCTGATCGGGCGCGCCAGCGGGCACCAGCGAAAGCGTGGCGGCGCTGCCGGCCTTGAAGCCGTTCACATCGGCCTGGGTCATCCCGATCCGCGAGATGCAGCCGATCCGGGTACAGAAGGTGTAGGGGTAGCGCTTGCCCTGCGACCCATCGACCGAAAGCGTGATCTGCTCGGTCAGCAGGGTCTCCAGCGGGGTGACGATGTTGGCGCCGGCCACGGCCTGGCCACCGGCGGGCAGGGCGAAGAGATTGATCTCGGCCACTGCATTGCCGCCTTCATCGCTCAGCAGCTGGTAGAGCTGGCATTGCTCTTCCTCGACACCCTCGACCTTGGCGCAGCGCAGCTCCCAGTCGCCGTGGGTTTCCTTGGTGTAGGGCGCGGCGGGGTCGGTCCCGGCGGCGGCCTGGCCTTCCGGCGTGCCCATGTTCAGCCCGGCATCGGGGGAGGGGGTGGCGGGCGTCTGCTCGCTGGCTGCTGCGTCACCGGGAGTCTGGGCAGGCGCTTCGGTGGTGGTCTCTTCGGCAGGAGCTTCCTCGGTGGTGGTGGCGTCCTGTGCCCAGAGCGGCGTGGCCGCGATCATCAGCGCCAGAAAACTCGCTTTTGTCAGATTCTGCATAGTCCTCAACAACCTTCTCGGGTTTTGAAATCGTGCCGCCGTCTAGCACAGGGCGCAGGGGATGTCAGGGAGAAATGCGGGCGCTCTGACAGGACCGTGAGGGCGCAGATCGGCGGCGCTCCACGGCGCGGCTCCAGACCTGAAAAAGGGCCCCGAGAGGCCCTTTTGTGCGGGTCCGTTTACCGGCCCGAACGGCTGTTTTTTGCCGCTATGTGCAACCACGAGGGCTGCCTGTTCTTGGTTCTCCCTGCCGGACTGGCCGACTTGATGCCCGGACGCTATGGCAACTTGCCGCAGCCGTCAACAGCTAAAAGAACACCCCCCAAGAATTTGAACACGCTCAGAAAAAAGCCGCGTCACGAGTGTGACGCGGCCAGTCTGACAGGGAGGAAGTCAATCCGGGCCAAGAGGACGGAGGCCCGAACAAGATCGATACTGGCAGAGAAAGGTTAATACTTTATGTTGGGTCCGAAACAGGACTGGAGGGCCATATGAGCGGGTCGATTTTCGTGGGTGGCGGCGGTGAGGGCTATGGCGATCCGCAGGAGCTTTTGCTGAACTACGCCAACCGGCACGGGCTGATCGCCGGGGCCACCGGCACCGGCAAGACGGTGACGCTCCAGATCCTCGCCGAGAGTTTCTCTGCTAATGGCGTCCCGGTGTTCCTGTCGGACGTGAAGGGCGATCTCTCCGGCCTCGCCAAATCCGGCTCGCCAGAGGCCAAGCTGCACGCCCCCTTCATGGAGCGGGCCGCCAAGATCGGCTTCACCGACTATACCTACAGCGATTTCCCCGTCACCTTCTGGGATCTCTACGGCGAGCAGGGCCACCCGGTGCGCACCACCGTCGCCGAGATGGGGCCGCTGCTGCTGGCCCGGCTGCTGGAACTGTCCGAGGCGCAAGAGGGCATCCTCAACATCGCCTTCCGCGTGGCCGATGAGCAGGGCCTGCCGCTGCTCGACCTCAAGGACCTGCAATCGCTGCTGGTCTGGGTCGGTGAAAACCGCTCCGAGCTGAGCCTGCGCTACGGCAACGTCTCCACCGCCTCCATCGGCGCCATCCAGCGCCGCCTGCTGGTGCTCGAGAACCAGGGCGCCACCCAATTCTTCGGTGAGCCGGCGCTCTTGCTCGACGACCTCTTCCTGACCGACGCAGAGGGCAGGGGCCGCATCAATATCCTCGCGGCTGACAAGCTGATGGGCGCGCCCCGGCTCTACGCCACATTCCTGCTCTGGATGCTGTCGGAACTCTTCGAGATGCTCCCCGAGGTTGGAGACCCCGACAAGCCCAAGCTGGTGTTCTTCTTCGACGAGGCGCATCTGCTGTTTGACGACGCGCCCAAGGCGCTGGTCGACAAGGTCGAGCAGGTGGCGCGGCTCATCCGCTCCAAGGGCGTGGGCGTTTACTTCTGCACCCAAAACCCGGCGGATGTGCCCGAGGATATCCTCGGCCAACTTGGCAACCGGGTGCAGCACGCCCTCCGAGCCTTCACCGCGAAGGACCGGCGCGAGCTGCGTCAGGCCGCCGAAACCTACCGCGACAACCCCCGCTTCTCGACCGAAGACGCGATCCGCGAGGTCGGCACCGGCGAGGCCGTCACCTCCTTCCTGATCAAGAAGGGCGCCCCCGGCATCGTCGAGCGCACCCTGATCCGCCCGCCCTCGTCGCAACTCGGCCCGATCTCCGCCGCCGAGCGCGGCGGGGTGATCGGCGCCTCACCCGTGGCGGGCAAGTATGACACCGCCGTAGACCGGGAGAGCGCCTGTGAAATGCTGGCCAAACGCGCCGAGGCGGCAGCCAAGGAGGCCGAAGCGGCAGAGGAGAAAGAGGAAGAGGCCGAGATGGCCGAGCGCGAGTTCAAGGCAGGGCGCCGCTACTCCGGCACCCGCGTCAGCCGCTCTACCTCCAAGCCGACCGGCTCCCGCAGCTCCCGCTCCGACAGCGTGGGCGAAGCCTTCGCCAAAAGCTTCGCCCGCCAGCTCGGCACCCGCAGCGGCAAGGCACTGGTGCGCGGCATCTTCGGCACGCTGTTCTCGGGGCGTTAGGCGCGCAATCTCCGTAGGTCGGGACTTGTTCCGACTCCCCGCTCACCACCACGCAAGCCGTGCAGCGCCGACCTGCGGGGTGGCGCGTGCAACGGCTGTTCATGGCACTTTATCGTGCCGTGGTAGCTCTACTTTAGTGGTCCGCACCAACGTCGCCAAAGCGCCGCCCCGGGGGGCGGGTCGGCGCTGCCCGGCGCGTCCCGCGCTCTACGTCAGATAGCGGTTGAACCACTCCACCGTCCGCTCCCAGGCCAGCGTCGCGGCGTCCTCGTCATACCGGGGCGTCGTGTCATTGTGGAACCCGTGGTTGGCCCCGGCATAGATATGCCCCTCATAGACCTTGCCGTGCTCCTTCAGCGCCGCCTCGTAATCCGGCCAGCCCGCGTTGATCCGCTCGTCCAGCTCGCCGTAATGCAGCAGCAGCGGCGCCTGGATCTTCGGCACATCCTCGACCGAGGCCTGACGACCATAGAATGGCACGCTCGCCCCCATCTCCGGGTAGGCCACCGCCAGCGCATTGCACACGCCCCCGCCATAGCAGAATCCCACGGCTCCCACTTTTCCGGTGCTGCCCTCGTGGTTCATCAGGTGCTCGAACCCGGCGAAGAAGTCGTTCATCAGCTTGGCGCCGTCGAGTTCGCGCTGCATCTCGCGCCCCTCGTCGTCATTGCCCGGATAGCCGCCCGCGGGGGTCAGCCCGTCGGGGCCCAGCGCCAGAAAGCCCGCCTTGGCCACGCGGCGCACCACGTCTTCGATATAGGGGTTCAGCCCCCGGTTCTCGTGGATCACCAGCACGGCGGGCAGCTTGCCCTCCACGCCCGCAGGCCGCGCCATCAGCCCCTTGATGGTGCCATGCCCCTCGGGGCTGTCATATTCCACCACCTCGGTCTCGATATCGGAGTCATCCGGGGCGACCTGCTGGGCCAGCGCATAGTTGGGCTGAAGGCTCTCCAGCACCGCCGCCGCGGTCACGCCCGCCGCCACGTATTTGCCTGCGCCTTTCAGAAAGTCGCGCTTGCTCATCTTGCCGTGCACGTAGCCGTCGTACATTTCGAGCAGCTTGGGGTGAAAGTCGCTTGCCGTCATCCGGCCTGTCGGTTTGTTCATCGGAGGTCTCCCTGTTCCCGAGGTTCCGCGTCATCCCGGCGCGAGGCTAGCACCCCGCAGGCAAGCCGCCGCCTCACGTTCCCGTCATCCGGAACCCGGGCCGCCTGCCACCCGTTGAGCGGGTGAAAGGAGGCCCGACATGACCGAGGCAGACTTCTGGAAGATGGAAGAGAAATACTGGACCGGCGGGGTCGACTATGCCCGCTCGGTCACCCGTGACGATGCGGTGTTCGTCTTTCCCTATCCGGCGGGCATCCTTGGCGCCGAGGCCTCTATGAAGGGGCTGGAGGGCGCCGCACCTTGGCGCTCCGTCACCTTCCACGACCACAGCTTCACCCGGCAGGGGCCGGTGGCGGTGCTGGCCTACAAAGCGCAAGCCGAGCGGGATGGTGAAGACTACACCGCGCTTTGCGCTTCGACATATGTGGATGATGGCGACGGCTGGCGGATGATGAGCCATCAGCAAACCCCCGCCGCCGTGGCCGAGGCCGGCGCGTAGGCTGGGCAATACGCGCACCATCCCGCTCTGCTGTCAGTAGGGTGGGTGCAACCCCAACGCGCGCCTATTCTGCCAGCGTCGCCAAGGGCCGCAGCTTCAACCGGGTCAGACGGTTGTCCTTCCGCGCCACCACTTCGAACCGGAAGCCGTGGAACGAAAACACCTGCCCCACGGTCGGGATCGCCTGCGCCTCGTGAATCACGAGGCCCGCCACGGTGTTGGCCTCCTCGTCGGGCAGGTTCCAGTCCGTCGCGCGGTTCAGGTCACGGATGGTCATCGCGCCATCCACGATCCAGTCACCCGCATCAGTGCGGCGCAGCGGGTGATCCTCGTCGAGATCGAATTCGTCGGTGATCTCGCCCACGATCTCCTCGAGGATATCCTCAAGCGTAATCAGCCCCTGCAGGGTGCCGTATTCATCCACCACCAGCGCAAAATGCGTGTTCCGCCGCAGGAATTGGCGCATCTGGTCGTCCAGCGTGGTGGTCTCGGGCACGAAGTAGGGCTCCATCGCCACATCCATCACGTCCAGCGTGCTCAGCGCCTCGGGCGCACCGCCAGAGGCCAGCGCGGCGCGGTGGATCGCCCGCAGCAGATCCTTCGCGTGGATCACGCCAACGATGTTTTCCTTGTCGTCCTTGTAGAGCGGCAACCGGGTGTGGCGGCTCTCAAGCGCCTGTGCGAGCACCTCGTCGGGCGTGGCATCCACGTCGATCATCTCGATCTGCGAGCGGTGGAGCATGATCTCCTCCACCGTCCGGTCGCCAAGGTCGAGCGCGCCCAGCAGCCGGTCGCGGTCTTCCTTCTGCACCACGCCCTCGGAGTGGCCAAGCGCCAGCGCCCCGGCGATCTCTTCATGCACGCTGAAGAGCTGGCCGTCCGGGTCGGTCTGCACCCCGAAGAGCCGCAGGATCGCCCGCACCAGCGCCTGAATGGTCCGTACGACCGGCGACAGGATGGTAACCAGCAGGCTGATCGGCCGCGCCACGCGGCTGGCCGCGCTCTCGGCGTTGGAGATCGCATAGGTCTTCGGCAGCACCTCGGCAAAGACCAACACCAGCAGGGTCATCACCAGCGTTGCCAGCGCCACGCCGCCCTCGCCGAAAATCCGGGTGAAGAGCGCGGTCGCAAGCGAGGCCGCGAGAATGTTCACCACGTTGTTGCCCAGCAGCACGGCGCCGATCAGCCGCTCACTGTCTTCAGTCACCTCCAGCGCCACCTCGGCGCCGCGCTCGCCCTTGTCGGCCTTGGAGCGCAGCTTGCCGCGCGAGGCCGCGGTGAGCGCGGTCTCGGAGCCGGAGAAGAATGCGGAACAGATGAGCAGCAACAATATGCTGCCGGCGGTCAGCCAGAATGCGGTGTCGATCACGAAAGGGGGCCGGGTTGCCTCATGGTGGCTCAGTTATGGGGTGCGGGGGCAGCAGGTTCAAGATGGCGCGACACTTCCCGCGCGTCCCTCCGCCGCCTAAACTCACGCCATGCCCGGCCGCATCACCTTCCGCCCCGCCACACTGGCCGATCTGCCGATGCTCCGGTGCTGGCTGGCCGTGCCCGAGGTGGCCCGCTGGTGGGGGCCGGAGGACCCTTTCGACGCCGAGGCGCTGGAAGGCACCCGCCACGTGCCGCACATCGTCTCGCTGGAGGGCCGGCCCTTCGCCTATATCCAGGATTACGACCCTCACGGCTGGCCCGACCATCCCTTCGCCCACCTGCCATCGGGGTCGCGCGGGATCGACCAGTTCATCGGCCTGCCGGAGATGCTGGGGCAGGGGCATGGCCCTGCCTTCATCCGCGCCCATATGGCAACGCTCTACGCCGGCGGTGCGCCGGTCATCTCCACCGATCCGCACCCTGACAACACCCGCGCCATCAGCGCCTATACCAAATGCGGCTTCACCATCTCCGGCCCCCCGCGCGACACGCAATGGGGCCGCATCCTGCCGATGGAAGCGCCTGCGTAGGGTGCGCATTCATGGCGCACCGCCGCCCCCACCAAACGAAAACGGCGGCCCGAAGGCCGCCGCTCGCATCCGTATATCACCGTGGTCAGAACCCGGCCTTGATCTTCTCGAACTCGGCGATCATCTGCTCGCGCAGCGCGTTGTCCATCGGCAGCTGGGCCAGCACCGGGGCGCTCACCTCGCCAAGGCCCACCTCGTCGAGGGTGCCGCTGTCGATCTTGGCCATCTCTTCGGTGTTGGAGTTGCCGTAGCCCCATTCGCTCACGATGTACTCGACCGAGGAGGGCGAGAGCCACGAGTTGATGAAGTCATGCGCCTTGTCTTCCGAGCCGGGGCCGTCGACGAGGTTCACGTAGCCGCAGAACCAGACCGAAGAGCCTTCTTCGGCTTCACGCTGAAAGCCGATGTTATAGCCATCGCCGCGCATCGAGGCAGGCGTCTCGCTCCAGGCCCAGGAGAACAGCACCTCACCGGTGGCCATCAACTGCGCCAGTTCGGCGCCATCGGCCCAATAGGCGCGCACGTTCGGATGCACCTCGCGCAGCCATGCGCTGGCCGCCTCGAAATCTTCCTGCGTCGCCTGCGTCCAGTCGCTCACGCCGGTCGCCAGATAGGCCAGCGCGTAGATGTCATCCACGTTGTCGGGCAGCGAGATCCGGCCCGCGTATTGCGGATCCTTGAACACCTGAAGCGTGGTCAGATCGTCGGCGCTCATCTCGTCGGCGTTGAAGGCAATGGCCGTCGAGCCGTTGTCCGCCGGGATGAAATAGACCTGATCACCATCGGTGAAGATCGGGTCGGCCTTGTAGCTCTCGGCCACGGTCGCGTAGCGCGGGATCTTCGAAATGTCCCACGGCTCCAGCAGCCCGGCCTGCCGCCATTTGTCCACCGACTGCGAGCAGGGGTGGGCAATGTCGGCCTTGAAGCCAGAGCGCAGCTTCTGGAAGGCTTCCTCTTCTTCGCCGAAGAAGGTGAAGGTCGGGTTGTCGCCGTATTTCTCGATGTACTCGCCAAAGAAGCCCGGATCCTCGAAGCCCGACCAGTCGAAGATCAGGAGCTCGGAGTCGGCCGCGCTTGCGGTGAGCGTGGTGGAGAGAAGAAGCGCCGCAGCAGCAGAAAAGTGTCGCGCCATTTGTGGTGGGTCCTCCGGTTGGCGGGTGTGATCACGGTTCAGAACGCTAGACGCGCCCGGCCTGCCTCACAAGGATAAAAACGCGCGGTCGCCGCTGTGTAGGGCAGGGGAGCCGCCCTGCCTGTTTTGCAGGCAGCGCAGGGCTGCGGCGAACCGCCGACGCGCGCCACGCCGCCATCATCGCCTCAGGCCTCCGGCCCAAACTCCAACCAGCGCCGCGCCTCCGGATCGAGCGCCGCCTGCATCGCCGCATCATAGGCCTCCAGTTCCGCCGCACTCAGCTTGCCCTCCCACTGGCCATTCGCCCCGCTGGCGAAGAACCCCGCATCGGAGCGGAAAAACCCCTTGCCGCCCGAAGGGCAGAACCGCGCGGCATCCGCCTTCATGTTGTCAAAGGTCGCGGCCTCGACCAGCCGGGCCATCAGCTCGGGCGGATGCATCACGCCCAGAATCTTCGCCACCCGCGCAAACACCCCCGCCAGATCGCGGCGCATGTCGGCAAAATGGAACAGGTGCACATTCTCCCGCTCCGCTACAGCCCGCGCGGCCCCGTAATGCCGCAGGATATGCGCCAGCGGCATCGCATCGGTGTCAAATCCCTCCGGCCCCCCATCGAGAAACCGCTTGAAGGCTGTGCCGCCCGTGTCCTCCTCCGGATACCAGTGATCGAACCACCGCAGCGGCGTGTTGCGCACATGGTTGCGGAACGAAAAATGCGCATCGAGCGGGTGCCGGAACACGCAAATGTACTGCGCCGCTCCGTCCAGCGGCACGCCATCCATCGGCGTGTGGCTCTTCATGCTCCGCCGCTCCGCCATCGCCTCCAGCCGCTCGGCCACCTCGCCAATGTCGCGCAGCCGGATATCGACCCACGGCATCCGGATTGAAAGCTCGGTCTCCACCGCCGGATCGCCCGAAAGCAGCAACGCGACGATGGTCTGCATCCATGTCGTGCCGCATTTCGGCGGGGTGACGACGATCACGTCATCGGGCCGGATCGCCACCCGCTCCCACCGCCGGTTGTCCGTCAGCGGCCCGAGGTAAAGCCTGCGCTGTGCCATCTTTGCCCGCTCCCGCCTGCAGTCATCTCCGCCAGCCTAGGGCAGCGCCGGCCAGATTGACAGCGCCGCGCCCGCTGGCAAAACTTGCCCCGAACAACGAGAGGGACGGCGATGATCGGGGTCGAATGGGTGCGCATGATGGCGCGCTACAACGCCTGGCAGAATGAGCAGCTCATGGTCGCGGTGCGCCGCATCCCCGCCGCCGAGCTGACAAAGGATCGCGGCGCCTTCTTCGGCTCCATCCTCGGCACCCTCAACCACATCGTCTGGGGCGACCTGCTCTGGATGAGCCGGTTCGATCGCGGCCCCGGCCCCGAATGCAGCCAGAAAGAAAGCGCCACCTGCTTCCCCACCGCCGGCGCGTGGGAGGCCGCCCGCTTCCAGCTCGACGGGCGCATCAAGATCTGGGCCGCGGGGCTGAAGGAGGTCGCGCTCGTGGGGGACCTCTCGTGGCACTCCAAGGACTATGACGCGCATTACCGCAAGCCCATGGGCGTCTGCGTCACCCAGCTCTTCAACCACCAGACCCACCACCGGGGCCAAGTCCACGCCATGCTCACCTCCATCGGCGTCGACCCGGGCGTCACAGACGTGCCCTTCCTGCCCGGCAACTGAGCCGCTCGCGCCTCACGCCGCTGTGCGGGAGCACACCCCGTTTCGGCATGAAATAGCGCGTGAGCTTACGCCACGGCATATGGAACCCGTTGAAAACGCGAGCATAAATGGTCGGCCACTCTCCGCTGATGTGCCTGTGTCGCAACGCTTTGGGCGAGCACGATTTCGTGTGCCCATCGTGTCCTTACCCTCGGTCTCCATCCCCTTATCTCTCTGCCCATCCCGTGGCCCACGAGGCCGCCAAACCCTCTGAGAAGGAACAGGAGACAATGAAAGCACCCGCCACCTTCGCCGCCATCGCGCTCGGCACCGTCACCAGCTTTGCCGCTGGCGCCGCGCTGGCCCAGACCACCACCTTCGACAACCGCGACGCCGCCGAGGATCGCCTCGAAGACCTGCAGGAAGACATCACCGACGACTACGACCGCGATGTCGATGCCTTCGGCAACACCGGCCGCAAGCTCGGCTTCGATGGCTCCGTCGCCCTGCGCTCCACCGCCCAATCGGGCAACAGCGACAGCTTCGACCTCGGCCTCGGCGCCAACCTCGGCTGGTATGACGGTACCAACGGCTTCGATTTCAACGTGGTCTACGACTACGGCGAGAGCGACGGCATCAAGGACACCGAGAGCCTGCTTTACGGTCTCGAATACACCCGTGACTTCGGCGACCGCTGGTATGCCTACGGTCAGGTGCAGGGCAGCCAGGACGACTTCGCTTCCTACCGCCGCGATACCTTCGCGGGCTTCGGTGTCGGCTACAAGGTCGTCGAGACCGCCAACACCGCATGGTACGTGTCGGCCGGCCCCGGCTACCGCTGGGCCGAGCTCGCAGACGGCACCGAGATCGAGGAAGAGGCCGCCTCCATCGGCTCCAACTTCCAGACCCGGATCACCGACACGGTCTACCTGACCAACGACACCGACTTCATATTCTCGGAGTCCGACAACGTGATCTACAACGACCTCGGCGTGAACGTGCGCATGTCCAACGCTCTGGCGCTGCGCACCTCCATCGCCACCGAGTACCACACCGATCCGCTGCCCGGTGACAAGAACACCGACAACACCTTCGGCGTGAGCCTCGTTTACAGCTTCAACTGATACGATTTCCCTCGTTATCAGAAGAAGGAGGCTCGCCCGGCAACGGGCGGGCCTTTTTCGCTGCGGCGTGCTATCAGGGCCGAAAGGCCCGGAGGCGTAGCGATGAGTGACAGCAGCCCTGACAAGGACACCACCGCGCTGGTGCTTGAGTGCTATGCCCGCGGCTATTCCACCCGGCAGGCCGCCGAGCGGGCAGGGGTCAGCACCCAGACCGTCGAGCGCATCGTGGGCGAGGCTATCGCCGCCCAGAACCGCCCCGCCTGACCCCGCCACACGCCAAGCCCATTGAGCCGCGCCGCCCTGCGCGCTACATCCTCCTCCCAAAGGGAGTCCCGCGATGAAAGACCTCGACCAGAATATCCCCGCCCTCGTTGCCGACATGGGCCAGCGCGCCCGCGCCGCTGCCGCCGAGCTGGCCTATGCCCCGGCCGAGGCCCGCAACGCCGCGCTCACCGCCGCAGGCCGTGCCCTCATCGCCTCCCTCCCGCAGATCCTCGAAGCCAACGCCGCCGACATGGACTATGGCCGCGACAAGGGCCTCAGCCCCGCGATGATGGACCGGCTGATGCTCGACGAAGCCCGCGTCCAAAGCATGGTGGCTGGGCTCGAGGCCATCGCCGCCCAGCCCGACCCGGTGGGCGAGGTGATGGAAGAGTGGGATCAGCCCTCGGGCCTGCACATCCGCCGCGTTCGCACGCCGCTCGGCGTCATCGGCGTGATCTACGAGAGCCGCCCCAACGTCACCGCCGATGCCGGTGCGCTCTGCCTCAAGTCCGGCAACGCGGTGATCCTGCGCGGCGGCTCCGAGAGCTTTCATTCCTCCCGCGCCATCCATGCCGCCCTCGTCACCGGGTTGCGCGAGGCCGGTCTGCCCGAGGATGCGGTTCAGCTCATGCCGACCCGCGACCGCGAGGCCGTGGCCGAGATGCTGCGGGCGACCGCCTATATCGACGTGATCGTGCCCCGCGGCGGCAAGGGCCTCGTCGGCCTCGTCCAGCGCGAGGCCCGCGTGCCCGTCTTCGCCCACCTCGAAGGCATCTGCCACGTCTATGTCGATGCCGCCGCCGACCCCGAAAAGGCGATGAAAGTCGTGCTCAACGCCAAGACCCGCCGGACCGGCATCTGCGGCTCCGCCGAATGCCTGCTGATCCATCGCAGCCAAAATGACCTCGGTCAGAAACTGGTGGACGCGCTGATGGAAGCCGGCGTCGAGGTCTATGCCGAGGGCCTCACCGGCACCCGGCCCGCCACCGAGGAGGACTTCGGAAAGGAGTTCCTCGACATGAAAATCGCCGCCCGCGTGGTCGACGATATCGACGCCGCCATTGCCCACATCCGCAAATACGGCTCCCAGCACACCGAGGCGATCCTGACCGAGGATCAAGCCGCCGCCGACCGCTTCTTCCAGCGGCTCGACAGCGCGATCCTGATGCACAATGCCTCGACCCAGTTCGCCGACGGCGGCGAGTTTGGCATGGGCGCCGAGATCGGCATCGCCACCGGCAAGATGCACGCCCGCGGCCCGGTCGGCGCCACCCAGCTCACCAGCTTCAAATATCTGGTCACAGGCGACGGCACGACCCGCCCGTGATTTACCCGCAGCCCGCTCATTTTCTTGCTGCAAATATTCCCGGGGGGCGTGGGGGGCTGGCCCCCCACTGAAAGTTGCGGTGTGGGGGGCTGCCCCCCCACTTCCTGACGCTGCCACTAGCGCACCGTTTCAGCAGCGCGGGACACGCACCCTAGGTCGAAACCCGACCCAATCCCCCTCAAAACCGCACCACAATCTCCCCATCCCCCCGCACAACCTCCAGCTCCCGCCCCAGCGCCGCCACCGCCTTCGGCAGCAGCGCAAACTGCACCTTCGCCGGGCTCACCTCACCCGGCCCGCCCTGCGCCACGCTCCAGGCTTCCTCCTCGCCGCGCATCCGTTCGGCCTGCGCCACGATCTCCCAACCCGGCTGCACCGTGATCACCCCGCCATAGGCCAGCTCCACCTCGAGGCAGTTGATCGCCAGAAAGATCGCCCGCAGCTCGTCGCGCGGCACCGCGCCCGGATCTAGCCAGTCCACCGCCACTCGGCCGCCGCCGATATAGCCCGCCAGCGTATCGGTAATCTCGCTGCCGCTCACCGCCTGTCCCGGCTCGGCCCGCCCGAAGGCCACGCGAAAAAATCTGATCCGCCCCTGCGCCCCCGCCACGCTCTCTTCCACCAGCGCCAGCTCCGGGCTGCCCTTCAGCCCGGTCATCGCCAGAAGCTCCATGCCATTGCCGATCGCCCCCACGGGGCTTATCAGGTCATGGCATATGCGCGAGGCCAGCTTCGCGGCCAGGTCGAAGTCGTCATCCATCTTTCTCTCCTCCGGAGCGCCCCATGTCCGCCGATCTCAACGCCATCCTCGAACCCGGCATGCTCGTCCGCCACCCCGGCGAGCCCGATTGGGGGCTGGGACAGGTGCAATCCAACATCGGCGGCCGGATCACGGTGAACTTCGAGCACGCCGGCAAGGTGACGATCGACGGCAAGCGCATCCTCCTCGAAATTGTCTTTGACACCTGAGCTACGTCAATCTTGGTTAACATGTCATTAATGCCCCGCCCGGAAATCGCTCCCGCGCGGCGGCCCTCCGCCGGGGCTGGCCGGGTTGCATGGCGCGGGCGGGCTGCCTAAAACCCGGCGCAGAGGCCGGGGGCCAGGGTTGAGGCGGTCAGGATGAGCGGCGACGCACCAGAATTCGAGCTGCGGCTGGCCGCATCGGCCGCCGATCTCGCCGCGGCCCAGCGGCTCCGCTACGAGGTCTTCGTCGAGGAGCTCGGCGGCGACGGCGAGATGGTCGACCACGCCGAACGCCGTGAGGCCGATGCCTTCGACCCCCATTGCGACCACCTCCTGCTGATCGACCGCGCCCGCCGCGCCGATCTCGCCCCCGATGGCGGCGGTGCGGTGGTGGGCGTCTACCGCCTGCTGCCGGGCGACCGTCTGGCCCAGACCGGCCGGTTCTACACCGAGGGCGAGTATGACCTCACCCCGCTGAAAACCTCCCGCCGCGAGCTGCTGGAGCTGGGCCGCTCCTGCCTCGCGCCTGCCTATCGCGGCGGCATCGCCATGTATCACCTCTGGGGCGCGCTCTGGGATTACGTCGAGGCCCGGGGGATCGAGGTGCTCTTCGGCACCGCCTCCTTCCACGGCACCGACACCGCCGCGCTGGCCGCGCCGCTCTCTATGCTGCACCACAACCACCTCGCCCCCGCGGCCCTGCGCCCCGCCGCGCTGCCGCCCTACGGCACCGCAATGGATCTTATGCCTGAAGCCGCGCTCAACCGCGCCGAGGCCATGCGCGCCGTGCCCGCGCTGATCAAGGCCTACCTGCGGCTCGGCGGCTGGGTCGGGCAGGGGGCCTGGGTCGACCACGCCTTCAACACCACCGATGTCTGCCTCGTACTCGACGCCACGCAGGTCAGCCCGCGCCAAGTCGCGATCTATCGCAAGGGCCGCAGCGGGTGACGCGCTTTTCCGGCCGAGACGGCAGCAGCGCGCCCGGCGCCACCCCGCTCTGGCACGGCGCCTCCGAGCTGCCGCCGCCGCGCCTCGACGCCCTCGGCTGGGCGCGGGTGATCCTGCGCGGCGCGCCCCTCGGCATCATCACCTTCGGCTGCCTCGCCCTCCTGCTGCTCGTCCGCCTCCTCGAGCGCCCGCTCTGCGGCCACCACCGCCCGGTCACCCCCTTCATCACCCAGTTCGTCTGCAAATCCGCCTTCCTCTGCCTCGGGATGACCCACCGCACCCTCGGCACCCCGATGGCCCACCGCGGCGCCATCGTTGCCAACCACGCCAGCTGGCTCGACATCTACGCGCTGAACGCCCCGCAGCGGATATACTACGTCGCCAAGGCCGAGGTCGCCGGCTGGCCCGGCATCGGCTGGCTGGCGCGGGCCACCGGCACCGTCTTCATCCGCCGCGACCGGCGTGAGGCCAAGGCCCAGCAGGAGGTCTTCGAGGAGCGCCTGCGGATGAACCACCGCCTGCTGTTCTTCCCCGAAGGCACCAGCACCGACGGCCTCCGCGTGCTGCCCTTCAAGCCCACGCTGTTCCAGGCCTTCCACGCCCACGACATGCCCGAGATCCTGCACATCCAGCCGGTCACCGTGGCCTACCACGCGCCGCCGGGCGAGGACGCCCGCTTCTACGGCTGGTGGGGTGAGATGGATTTCGGCACCGGCCTCCTCCGCGTGCTCGGCGCCCGGCGGCAGGGCGCGGTGGAAATCGTCTTCCACGAGCCGATCCCGGTCGCCGGGGCAGGAGGCCGCAAAGCGCTGGCGGCGGCCTGCGAGAAGGCGGTGCGCGGCGGGTTGGAGGCGCGGCTGGCCGCCCCGGGTTGAGTGGAACGTCGAGATGCTCGAGCGTGCCGCGGCCACACCATTCAAATGGAAACGTCCAGGTCCGTTTCCAGCCCGTCTAGTCGGTTCGTCGAGTTGCAGAGAACGCCCTCTTCCGCGATCGCCACAACTGTGATAAAAACCACGGGATTTTGCTCGTGATTTCCCTCTTGCTTAAGGTGCCAGCGCGGCGGATCGCAACGAGAGGGGCGTGAACGAAAGTTTTTTTACTACCTCGCGCTGCTAATCAGAGATATCGAGAATGTAGTTATCGTCCGTTGCCGGGCGGAAGCATAGGGAGTTTCGAGTGTGAATGATGGCGACGATCTTTCGTACGAAGAGGCAAAGCGCCTCGTCGAGAGCGAATTCTGGGAATTTGAGAATGCATTGAGCTTAGAAATCGAAAGGGCGCTGAAGGAATCTAAAGAGGATTTTCAATTTTTTTGGGTAGGATCAGAATACGGTATCAATGAGCTTCAGCCCCAACACGCTCAAGGGCTAAGGAACAACCTCTTGTCCGCATTATCTGAACAAGATGCGAGTACGAAGGAATACATCTTCCCCCCAACGCAACGCGACATCAGACGCGGCCATATGGCTGAGTTTCGTATAGGAAGAGGAAAGATAATTAGACTTGGGCCAACCCTTAAAGCAGGTTTGGTGCCGCTTGTTGCAATCGCAAGCAGCGTAACTTTGGCCTGTACAGCATCCGAAACTATGAGTGTTGCGCCATTACTTGGTTTCACGGCCGTTCTGGGCGGTGGTTTGTATCGTCAAATATGGGATGCGGTGCTTGGTGTTTACGTTAAGCTGGAAGACCCGAAAGAAATAGCGCTCTTTGAGATACTCTGCCATCGGCAGGCGCACTTTGCGCCGCAAGTCGTTAATTTCGATGCTGAGAGGGATGCGGACTATGAAAAGGCCGTATCGAAAATCTGGCCGACAAAGGAGGAACTAGCCAACGCGATTTCAAACATTAAAGATCGCCGCCACGTCAATTGGGCTCGAGATTCACGCGAGATAAAGCCGGTAGAATGGCGGGGAGATCAGAATAAGTGGTTTAGTGATTTTGAGTCTGTCCTCGGAAAGTTGCTTCTTAAACAGGTAATTAGAGAAACGAATGGGCGATACCGTCCTGTATTCTAAAACTCTGAAGTTTAAGGGTCTCTGCAGCCAACAAGAGTTTCTACTTCTCTCTCACTCCCTGTAGCTGACACTTATTGAGTGCCAGCTTCGTCCGCCTGGCGGGCGCTCGCAAGCGGAGTGTTTTGTCATTCCGGTGCTCTGAAGGGACGGGTCTGATAACTCGTCTCGCACCTCTGGCGATCCCCTCCGCCCGCCCCGTTAACCTCTGCCGATTGTGCGAAAATCGCGTATGTATGGATTGTGCATCAGTTGTGCATCACTTCTGCATCCCCGGTTTTCAGGGTTAACGCCAAAATCGCCCCGAAAAACCTCCTCATGTGCGGAAATGCACAGAAATCCGCAGCAAACCCCGCTCAGGCCCCCGCCATTAAGCTCCGCAGCGCCGCCGCCGGGTCATCCTCGGCCCAGATCTCCGGGCCGATCCCGAAGAAATCGGTCATTCCCGCCAGCGCCGTGATCCGTCCCGCCGAGAGCCCGCCCTCGGCCACCACCGGCACTTCGATCATCTGGCTCCACCACTCGAAGAGCCCGTCCTCGGCCACCGTGCCATCGCCCAGCCCGGTCGCGGCGACCGGGCCGAAGCTCACGTAATCCGCGCCCGCTTCACCGGCGCTCATCCCGTCATGCCGCGAGGCGCCGCAATAGGCGCCCACGATCGCATCCTCGCCCAGCGCCTTGCGCGCTGCCCGCACGCTCCGCGCGCCGTCGGTCAGGTGGACCCCGTCCAGCCCGAGTCGTTCGACCATGTTCAGATGCCGCTCGATCACCAGCGCCACGTCGCGGGCATGGGCCACCTCGCGCAGGCTGTCGGCAGTGCGGGCCACCTCGTCCTCGTCGTTCGAGGCCAGCGCCAGCCGGAGGCAGGCCACCTCCACGGCATCGAGAACCGCCGCCAACCGATTGGGAAAGCTGGAGAGTTCCACCGCTTGCGGGGTGATGAGGTAGATCTGGGGCGCCTCTTGCGGCTCGGCCATTTTCGGCTCCATTGTCGCGGGTTTCCGGCCCTATACCGGGGATTTGCGGGCTTGGCTACTTCGGCGGCAGCGCCTGCACATAGGCCAGCGCCAGAGCCATCAGCCGCGCGCGGGTCTCATCGTCGCCCATCGCCGTCTCATCGGCGCGGATGAACCCGCCCATCCGCCGCCCGCCCATCTCCATCACCCGCGTGCCGGGCAGGGCGAGCGCTTCGTCCTCCGCGTCCTTGCCGACCCGAAACATCGTGTCCGACCAGCCCGAAGCGCCGCAGAGCATGTTGCCCTTCAGCAAAAAGCACAGCCCCCCGAACATGCGCTTTTCTTCCACGTTGGGCAGGCCTTCCAGCCCCTCGCGCAGCTGCTCCGCGATCCCCTCGTCATAGGCCATTGCACCGGCTCCTTCGTGAAATCTCCGGCCAACTTGTGCCAGATGCACAGGTATCGTATCACCCGCGCCATTCCGCAGGGCAAGCAAGGTGCTGACAACATGGATCCCGTCTTCGTACTTGTGCGCCCGCAGATGGGCGAGAACATCGGCGCGGCGGCCCGTGCCATGTGGAACTTCGGCCTCGACCGGATGCGCATCGTCTCTCCGCGCGACGGCTGGCCCAACCCCCGCGCGGCGGCGCTGGCGAGCGGGGCAGGGCGCCTGCTCGACAACGCCAAGATCTGCGACAGCGTCGCCGAAGCGGTGGCCGATTGCCGCACCATCTACGCCACAACCGCCCGCTCGCGCGGCCTGACCAAGCCGGTGCTGACCCCCGAAGAGGCAATGGCCGATGCCCGCCGCCGCTCCGCCGCAGGCCAGCGCGTTGCGGTGCTCTTCGGCCCCGAGCGCTCGGGGCTGGAAAACGAGGATGTCGCCCGCGCCAGCTCGATCATCACCGTGCCGGTGAACCCCGAGTTCTTCTCGCTCAACCTCGGCCAGGCCGTGCTTTTGATGGCCTATGAGTATGGTCGCCACGACCTGCCGCGCGGCGAGGAGGCCCCGGCCGAACCCGCCTCCGGGGTCGAGATCGAAAAGCTCGGCGACCACTGGGAGGAGCGGCTGGAGGAGGCCGGGTTCTTCTTCCCCGAGGAGAAGGCCGCCGGGATGAAACTGGTGCTCCGCAACATGTGGCCGCGCCTCATGCTCACCCGCTCCGATGTGCAAATGCTCCACGGCGCGCTCAAGCAGCTCCTGCGCGGCAAGTCTTGAGACCCGTCGCTGGCCGCGCTACCTGAATGCGCGAACAGCCAGACGAGCGAGCACAGGAACGACAATGGCCGGAAAACGCAGCATCTTCGAAGAGGTCGGTGAGGGCGAGGCCCCCCGCAGCGCCCCCCGCGAAACCGGGCTGATCGACAAGGGCAGCCGCTCCGGCGCCCGCCTGACCATCCGCAGCTGGCTGGTGCTGCTCTTCGCGTTGGTGGTGGTGATGATCCTCGTCGGCGGCCTCACCCGGCTCACCGACAGCGGCCTCTCGATCACCGAGTGGAATGTGGTCAAGGGTGCGATCCCGCCGCTGAACGAGGCCGACTGGAACCTCGCCTTCGACAAGTACAAGACGATCCCCGAGTATGAGTTGCAGAACAAGGGCATGTCGCTCTCCGAGTTCAAAACGATCTACTGGTGGGAGTGGGGCCACCGCCAGCTGGGCCGCCTGATCGGCCTGGTATGGGCCGTCGGCTACCTCTATTTCCTGCTGCGCGGGCAAATCCCCACCGGCTGGAAAGTCCGGCTGCTGATCCCCGGCGTCCTGGGCGGCATCCAGGGCTCCATCGGCTGGTGGATGGTCCACTCCGGCCTCTCCGGCGAGATGACCGATGTCGCCTCCTACCGCCTCGCCACCCACCTCGGCCTCGCCTTTGCCATCCTCGGGCTGCTGGCGTGGTATATCCTGCTGCTCTCCCGCCCAGAGCGCGAGATCATGCAGGCCCGCCGCGCCCGCGAGCGCCGCGTCTTCGGCCTCGGCACCGGGCTGATGCACTTCGCCTTCCTGCAAATCCTCATCGGCGCGCTGGTGGCGGGCATCGACGCAGGCCGCAACTATATCGACTGGCCGCTGATGGCGGGCGGCTTCACGCCCCCCGGCATGTGGGAGATCACCCCGTTTTGGCGCAACTTCTTCGAAAATGACGGCACCGTGCAGTTCATCCACCGCATGGTGGCCTATGCGCTCTTCGCCTTCGGCCTCTTCGCATGGGTCCGCTCGCGCCGCTCCGCCTATGCCGCCACCCGCCGCGCGTTCGACTGGGCGATGGTGCTGCTCTTCGGGCAGGTGGTGCTGGGCATCGTCACGGTGATGCACTCCGCCCCGTGGCACATCGCCATAACCCATCAGGCGCTCGGTGTGGCGCTCTGGGTCGTAATCATCCGCGCCCGCTTCCTCGCGGGCTACCCCAAGGCCGGAACCCTCCGGGAAGGACTTTAAACCATGACCGCATTCGATGACCTGATGGCCCACAACCGCGAGACCGAGGCCCTCGGCCAGGTCATGGGCCGTCTCGGCTGGGATCAGGAAACCATGATGCCGCGCGGCTCCGCCGAGCAGCGCGGCGACGAAATGGCCGCGCTCTCCGGCGTGCTCCACGCCCGCCGGATCGACCCGCGCATCGGCGACTGGCTGAGCACCGCACAGGCCCCGGATGCCGCAGGCGACGCCGCGCTGCGCCTCATCCGCCGCAGCTTCGAGCGCACCACGAAAGTGCCCGCCAAGCTCGCCGCCCAGCTCGCCAAGACGACCTCCATCGCGCAGGGCAAATGGGCCGAGGCCCGCAAGGCGCAGGATGTTGCCGCCTTCGTGCCGGTGCTGGACGAGGTGCTGAAACTCAAGCGCGAGGAGGCCGCCGCGCTGGCCTCCGGCGGCGACCTCTACGATGCCCTGCTGGATGATTACGAGCCCGGCGCCAAGGCGGCGGACCTCGAAGCCATGTTCGGCGCCCTCCGCCCGCGCCTCGTGGCGCTACGCGAGGCCGTCCTCGGCTCCGAGCACCAGCCCGCCGAGCTGACCGGCAACTACCCCGAGGCCACCCAGATCGCGCTCTCCCGCAAGCTCGCCGAGGCCTTCGGCTACGATTTCACCCGAGGGCGCATCGACAAGGCCGTGCACCCCTTCAGCTCCGGCTCCGGCAACGATGTGCGCATCACCACCCGCGTGGCAGAGGATGACCCGTTCAATTGTTTCTACTCCACCATCCACGAGGTCGGCCACGCCTGCTACGAGCAGAACATCTCGCAAGACTACCTGCTCACCCCGATGGGGCAGGGGGTCTCGATGGGGGTGCATGAGAGCCAGAGCCGCATCTACGAAAACCAGATGGGCCGGGGCCGCGCCTTCACCGGCTGGCTGCACAGCCAGATGGAAGAGGCTTTCGGCCCGCTCGGCCTTGATGCCGATGCCTTCTATGCCACCGTGAACAAGGTGAAGCCCGGCTACATCCGCACCGAGGCCGACGAGGTGCAATACAACCTCCACGTCCTGCTGCGCTTCGACCTCGAGCGTGATCTCGTGGCAGGCAAGCTGGAGGCGGCGGACCTTGAAGAGGCGTGGAACGCCCGCTTCGAGCGTGACTTCGGCTATCCGGTCGACAAGCCCTCCAACGGCTGCCTTCAGGATGTCCACTGGTCGGTCGGCCTCTTCGGCTACTTCCCGACCTACAGCCTTGGCAATGTCTATGCCGGTTGCCTGATGAAGGCGCTGCGCGAGGCCGTGCCGGGCATCGATGCCGCGCTTGCCTCGGGTGATGCCACCCCGGCCACCGCATGGCTCAAGGCCAACCTCCAGCAACACGGCGGCCTGCGCACCCCGCGCGACACCATCCAGCACGCCTGCGGCTTCGCCCCCTCCGAGGCGCCGCTGCTGGACTATCTCGAAGAGAAGTTCGGGGCGATCTACAAGCTCTGACAGGGGCGGTGCGCCACGAGTGCGGCCGGTGCCAACCAAGGGTTGAGCAATGACCCCGCACGGAATCAAGCCAAAGGCGCCGTGCAGCGTCATGCTGAAAGCATGCCATTGGCATGACCCGTCCCTCGGGGCGGCGCTTCGTCCAAGTCAGCGCTTACCCCTGACGTGAGATGACCACCCAACCATAAAGTGCCACGAACCGCCGTTGCGAGCGCCACCCCACGGGACGGCGCTGCCCGGCTTGTGTGGGACAGGGGAGTCTGTTGGCAAGTCGGGAGACGTTGAGCCCGACCGCTTAAACGCTTCGTAAACCCTTTACGCGATCCTCACCCCTGCCAATCCGGCGGGCGCTTCTCGATGAAAGCCCTGATCCCCTCGTCGGTGTCGCGCCAGAGCATGTTCTCGACCATCACCTCCGCCGCATGGGCATAGGCCTCGGCTGTCGTCAGAGGAAGCTGATCATAAAACGCCCGTTTGCCGATCTTCACCGCCGCGCCGAGCTTTCCGGCCACCACATCGGCCAGCGCACGGGTCTCGCCCTCCAGCGCCGCCTCCGGCACGACCCGGTTCACCAGCCCCACCTCGCGGGCGCGGCCTGCTTCGATGAACTCGCCCGTGGTGAGCATCTCGAAGGCCACCTTGGGCGCCACGTTGCGCGAAAGCGCCACCATCGGGGTCGAGCAGAACAGGCCGATGTTCACCCCGTTCACCCCGAACCGCGTGCCTTCGGCGGCCACCGCCATGTCGCAGCTCGCCACCAGCTGGCAGCCCGCCGCGGTGGCGATGCCATGCACCTGCGCGATCACCGGCTGGGGCAGAGTCTGCAACCCCATCATCACCGCCGAGCAGCGGGCAAAGAGATCCTCGAAGTATCCGCGCCCCTTGTCCTCGGCCTGTCGTCCGGCCTGCATCTCCTTCAGGTCATGCCCGGCGCAAAACACCTTGCCCGCCCCGCGCAGGATCACCACGCGCACCGTGCTATCGCCCTCCAGCGCCGCAATCTCGCCCGCAAGCGCGGCCAGCAACTCGTCAGAGAGCGCATTCAGCGCGCCGGGGCGGTTCAGCGTGAGTTCCGCAACGTTACCCCGGTCCACCCGGGTCAGCACAGGGTCAGTCATCTTGCCATTCCTCCCAATGGCAGAAACTCTGGGCCGCAGGGATACGGAGTGCAAGAGGAGGGGGCATGTTCGACCAGGTAGTGATGGACAAGGACGCGCTGGAGCGGTTCATCGAAACCGAGTTCAGCCAGGTGCAGGGCGATTTCTCGGTGGAGGAGATCACGCCCGATGGCGTGCTGGTGCGGCTGCTGACGCAAGACAAGCACCTGCGCCCCGGCGGTACGGTCTCGGGGCCGTCGATGTTCGGGCTGGTGGACGTGGGCATGTATTTCGCCGTGCTCTCCCGCATCGGCCCGGTGGCCCTGACCGTGACCACGAACTGTTCGATCGACTTCATGCGCAAACCCGAAGCCGGGCGCGACCTGATCTGCACCGCGCGGCTCCTGAAACTCGGCCGCACGCTGGCGGTAGGGGAGTGCCACCTGCGCTCCGAGGGCCGCGAAGAGGTGGTCGCACGGGCCAGCCTAACCTACGCGATCCCGCCAAAACGCCCCGAATAATGGGGTAAAATAATACCGTTATTGCAAGTCATTGAAATCGCACAATTAAAGCAAAGCAATGCCTCTTGACTGGCCGCGCCAGATGCTTAGAACGGCGCAATCGAATGCCAAGGGTGCCCCGGCGGCGCCCACCAAGAGGAACGAGAGATGAAAACCTTTACTGCCACCCCGGCAGACATCGACAAGAAGTGGATCCTGATCGACGCCGAGGGCGTGGTTCTGGGCCGCCTCGCCTCGATCGTCGCCATGCGCCTTCGCGGCAAGCACAAAGCTACTTTCACCCCGTCGCAGGACATGGGTGACAACGTGATCATCATCAACGCCGACAAGGTGCAGCTCACCGGCGCCAAGCGTGACAAGCCAAACTACTGGCACACCGGCTACCCGGGCGGCATCAAGTCCCGCACCACCGGCCAGATCCTCGAGGGTGCCCACCCCGAGCGCGTTGTCATGCAGGCCGTCAAGCGGATGCTGCCCGGCAACAAGCTGAGCCGCCAGCAGATGACCAACCTGCGCGTCTATGCAGGCGCCGAGCACCCCCACGAGGCCCAGAGCCCCGAGGTGCTGGACGTGAAATCCATGAACAAAAAGAACACGAGGGTCTGATAGATGGCCGACCAAGTGAATTCGCTCGAAGAGCTGGGCACCGTCGCCGAAGGCGCTGCCCCCGTGACCGAAGAAGTCATCAACCGTGAGCCCCAGCGCGACGAGCTGGGCCGTGCCTATGCCACCGGCAAGCGGAAGGACGCGGTCGCCCGTGTCTGGATCAAGCCCGGCTCCGGCAAGGTCATCGTGAACGGCAAGGACCAGGACAAGTACTTTGCCCGTCCCGTGCTGCAACTCATCCTCCGCCAGCCCTTCCAGGTTGCTGGTGTGGAAGGCGAGTTCGACGTGCACGCCACCGTCAAGGGCGGCGGTCTGACCGGTCAGGCTGGTGCGGTGAAGCACGGCATCTCCAAGGCCCTGCAGCTCTACGAACCCTCGC
The DNA here is from genome assembly GCA_017792405.1 of Oceanicola sp. Classification (GTDB taxonomy): domain Bacteria; phylum Pseudomonadota; class Alphaproteobacteria; order Rhodobacterales; family Rhodobacteraceae; genus Vannielia. Next base: position 1,695,521 of record CP051231.1, on the reverse strand, counting down.
TCCGTGGCGCCCTCAAGGCCGCCGGCTTCCTCACCCGCGACAGCCGCGTGGTCGAGCGGAAGAAGTACGGTAAGCCGAAGGCCCGCAAGAGCTTCCAGTTCTCCAAGCGTTAAGCTCCGGAGCACAAGATTTGTGGAAGGCCCGCCGCTCCGGTGGGCCTTTTGCTTTCGGGGTTGTGGAGGCCGGTCAGACCGGCGGGCGCAGCTCGAAGGCCAAGGCGAGCAGCAACATGGCCGCGCACCACGAGGCGCCGGTGCGCCAGGCGATGTTCAGCCATTTGGCCTCGCCCCAACGGTCAAAGCTCATCCGCACAACGGCAGTCGTGGCCACGGCAATGAGCAGCGTCGCAAAGCAGATGCCGACGTAGATCGAGACCGGCAGGCTGCCAAATGGATGTTCATCGAGCGCCCCAAGCATTACCGCAATGCCCGCTACGAACCCTGCCGCCGTGCCGAGCGCCCGCTGTGGCGCCAGCCCTGAGGCGGCGAGCAGGGCCACGCAAAGCCCGGCCACATGCGGGGCCAGGCCAGCCAACGCCGGTTGAAACGTCGAAAGGGCAATCCCCGAGGCGATACCGGGCAGAAATCCAAGAAACACGGGCCGCGCGCCCAGCCGGTGCCAAAGCCCGGTCAGAATGCCCAGCGCAACGAGGCAAACAAGGGCAGGGGGCCATGAGAGCGGCACAGAGGCCCCCTCCACAAAGCTGGCGTATTGGTCCGCCCCGGCGGTGAACTCATGCGCTCCAGCCCGCGTGGCCAGCAGGGCCGCAGCCGTGCAGGCCGCCGCGCGGGCGGCGCGCCGTCCAAAGGGTGTCACGCTCAGGCCAGACCGGCCAGAAACAGCCCGCCCACGGCGGCAATCACCACACCCGCGGCCCGGACCACCATCCGCCCGGCGGCATGGCCGGTGAACAGGCCTAGCCCGATGCCGATGGCATGGAGGAGCCCGGTGCCCACCACGAAGCCCACGCCATAGGCCAGCGGGTTGGCGGCCTCCGGCAGCTCGGTCCCGTGTGCATGGCCGTGGAAGATGGCAAAGGCCCCCACGATCACCGCCGCCACCCAAAGCGGCGCCTTCACGAAGAAGGCCACCAGCAGGCCGAGCACCACGCCCGAAAGGGCGATGCCGGTCTCGATTGCCGGGATCGGGATGCCTATCACCCCCAGCGCGCCGCCAAAGGCCATGACTAGGGGAAAGACCACCGGCAGTACCCACATGGCGGGCGCGCCAAGCACAGCGCCCCAGAGGCCCACGGCGACCATCGCCACCACGTGGTCCCACCCAAGGATCGGGTGCAAAATGCCCGAGAGCAATCCGCCCGCAAGCCCCTCGCCGGTATGTGCCAGCGCCGGGCCGGCGAGCACCGCGAGTGCGGCGGTCACGAACAGGGTCGAAGTGGTGAATTTGCTCTGCATCGGTCAGCCCCCATGGTGTGTTTCCCTCATTGGTATAGAGTTCTGCCCATCCCACAAGCCCTGCAATCACAGGCCCGGCAAAGGGGTTGCAGGGCAGGCCGGAGCGCCCCGATGTGTCAGTCTCTTGACAGGGCTGCAATCCTGACTTATATCTAATCACGATCTCCTGGGGCGTGTTTCATTGGAAGCACGCCCCATTTGATTCCGCCTTCCTCCCACCAAACCTCGCTTTTGCCGCGCTGCCGCAAATCACCCCTTGAGCGTGACTGTGTTTCGCATAACCTCCCAAGAACCAAAGCAATGTCGGGGGACAGGCGATTGAGCGCAGGCCAAGGGCTGAGCGAAGCGAAAAAGGGGTTGCTGCTGGCCGCGCCGCCGGGGCTCTACGCCATCCTGCTTCTGGCCGTCCCTCTGGGCGCGGTGCTCTTGCTGTCGTTCTGGAGCCAGGATTTTCTGACGCTGGACCGCACATTCACCCTCAAGAACTACCGCGAAGCCTTCTCCGAGCCGCTCTACATGCTGCTGCTGGGCCGCTCACTGCTGATCTCCGGCGCGGTCACTCTCGTCACCGTGTTGCTCGCCTTCCCGATCGCCTATTTCGTCTCGTTCCACGTGCGGCCCGAGCGCAAGTCGCTCTGGATCTTCCTCATCACCATCCCGTTCTGGACCAGCTACCTGATCCGCGTGTTCCTGTGGAAGGTGATCCTCGGCTACAACGGCGTGCTCAACACCGCACTGCTCGGCGTGGGCTTCATCGACGAGCCGCTGACCTTCATCCTCTACAACGCCAACGCTGTGGTGATCACGCTGGCCCACGCCTTCGCCCCCTTTGCGATCCTGCCGATCTTCGTCGCGCTCGAAAAGATCGATCGCTCCCTGCTGGAGGCCTCGCGTGACCTCGGCGAAGGCACCGTGCGCACCTTCACCCGTGTCACCCTGCCGCTGGCCATGCCCGGTGTGGTGGCGGCGATCCTGATCGTCTTCATCCCCACCATCGGAGACTACGTGACCCCCGATCTGGTGGGCGGACCCAACGGCCTGATGATCGCCAACATGATCCAGACCCAGTTCCTCAAGCTCAACAACGCGCCGATGGGCGCCGCGCTGGCGGTGATCGCGATGGTCTCCGTCTCGGTCATCTCGCTGCTCATCGTGCTTGTCACGATGCGCTGGAGCCGGAGGGGCGCATGAGCGGCTGGCTGTCAAAACGGGGCGGGTGGCTGGGCGTCTATGCCGTCGTCTACCTCGTCTTTCTCTACGCACCGATCTTCCTGCTGCCGACCTTCGCCTTCAATGACAGCACGGTCATCGCCTTTCCGTTGCAGGGCTTCACGACCGAGTGGTTCTCGGGTCTGTCCGGCGTGCCTGCGCTGACCGGCGCGGTCAAAACCTCGCTGCTTATCGCCGTCACCTCGGCGTTGCTGGCCACCACGCTCGGCCTTTGCGCCGCGCGAGCGGGCGTGCGCTACCGCTTCCCCGGCAAGGGGCCGATCATGGGGCTGATCATGGTGCCGCTGGTGCTGCCAGAGATCATCGTCGGCGTCTCGCTGCTGGTGGTGATCGTCTCGATCCTCGGCCTGCCGCTCTCCAGTTGGACGGTGATCCTTGGCCACACACTGATCTGCACCCCCTTCGCCGTGGCCATCCTAAACGCCTCCTACCAGTCGCTCGATACCTCGCTGGAAGAGGCCGCCATCGACCTTGGCGAAACACCGGTCAGCACCTTCCGGCTCATCACCCTGCCGCTGATCATGCCGGGCATCATCGCCTCGCTGCTGATCTCCTTCACCATCTCGCTCGACGAGTTCATCATCGCCTTCTTCCTGACCGGCGCGGAGCCAACGCTACCGGTCTACATCTGGTCGCAGCTCCGCTTTCCGCAGAAGCTACCCATCGTCATGGCGCTCGGCACCATCCTCGTAGCTGCCTCGATCGTGATGCTCACCCTCGCCGAAATCATGCGCCGCCGAGGCCTCAAGAAGGCCGGCAAGAAAGACACCGGAGGCTTCCTCTGACCATGAAACCACTCATCACCCTCTCCGGCCTGCACAAGAGCTTCGGCGATGTCGAGGTGCTCAAGGGCATTGAGGCCGAGATCGGGGAGGGAGAGTTCTTCTCGCTTCTCGGGCCGTCCGGTTGCGGCAAGACAACGCTGCTGCGGATCATCGCCGGTTTCGAGACCCCCACGAGCGGCGTGCTCAGCATCGACGGGCGCGACATGAGCACGGTACCCGCCAACAAGCGGCCCACCAACATGGTGTTCCAGTCCTACGCCGTGTTTCCGCATCTGTCGGTGGCGCAAAACGTGGGCTTCGGCCTGCGCCGGTCGGAGCTCTCGAAGGTGGAGAAGGCCAAGAAGATCGAAGAGGCGCTCGGCATGGTCGGCCTCGCGGGGCTCGGCGGGCGGGCGGCTCATGCGCTCTCGGGCGGGCAACGCCAGCGGGTCGCTCTAGCCCGCGCGCTGATCCTCGAGCCCAAGGTGCTGCTGCTCGACGAGCCGCTCTCGGCGCTCGACAAGAAGCTGCGCGAGCAGATGCAAAGCGAGCTGCGGCGGCTGCAACGGCAGGTCGGCATCACTTTCATCCTCGTCACCCACGATCAGGAAGAAGCGCTCATCATGTCCGACCGGATCGCGGTGATGTTCGACGGCCAGATCGCCCAGCTCGCTCCTCCGCAAGAGCTCTACCGCCGCCCGGTTAGCCGCCGGGTCGGCGATTTCATCGGGGTGATGAACTTCCTGCCCGCCGAGGCGCGGCTTGAAGAAGGGCGCGACATCGCGGTGGAGATCGCCGGTCTCGGCCGCACCGTGCTGGAGCAGGAGCAATGTCCGGCAGGCTTCGTCAACGGCCGCGGTGCGGTTGGCGTGCGCCCCGAGAGCCTTTCGGTGCTGTTCGACGGCGAGCAGGCGCGCGGTGAGGTGGCAGAGGGCGAGGTGGCCGAGGTGATCTACTATGGCGACATGACCTATTACGAGATCGCGTTGCCCGGCGCACCCGAGCGGCTGACCGTCTCGATGAAGAACCGGGCAGGGCGCCCCGTTCTGGAGCGCGGCGCGGCGGCGCGGCTGGAATGGGATGCCTCTTCGCTGATCTACTTCCCGTCGTAGGAAAATCCGTCAGCTTACCCGTCTTTCGCCAGCGGGTGATGCTCCAGCACCAGCGACTTCAGCCGCTCTTCCAGCACATGGGTGTAAATCTCGGTTGTCGAGATATCGGCATGGCCCAGCAGCACCTGAATCGAGCGCAAGTCTGCCCCTCCGGCCAGCAAGTGGGTGGCAAAGGCGTGGCGCAGCCGGTGCGGGGTGACGCGCGAGGGCATGACCCCGGCGACCACCGCGATCTCCTTGATCAGCGCGTAAAACCGGTGGCGGGTCAGATGGCCCTCCTTGGAGCCGGACGGAAACAGAAACCGCGAGGGCGGCGTGCCCCGTTCAGCCTTGGCCCGCTCCTGCGCCGCATCCAACAGCTTAAGCCATTCGGCCAGCGCCTGACGGGCCGGGGGCGAGAGCGGCACCATCCGCTCCTTGCCGCCCTTGCCCTTCACCAGCAGCATCCGCGGATCGCCACGTGCGGCCTGCACAGGCAGCGAGACCAGCTCTGACACCCGCATCCCGGTAGCATAGAGCAGCTGCATGAGGCAGGCGTTGCGCATCCGGTCGTCGCCCCGCCCGGTCTCTGGCGCGGCCTCAAGCAGGCGCTCCACCTCTTCGGGTGAGAGCGTTTTGGGCAACGCTTTCGAGCGGCCCGGACCCTTGATCTGGAGCGCCGGGTTGTCGCCCCGCAGCCCTTCCTCGAAGGCAAATCGGTAGAGCTGCTTGATCGCCGAGAGCCGGCGCGCGCGGGTGGATTTGGCCAGCCCCTGCGCCTCGCAATCCACCAGATAGGCCTCGATCATTGCCCTGTCGGCCGCCTCGATCTGCACAGTCTTGCGGTCGAGAAACTCCGCAAAATCAGTCAGATCGCGGGCGTAGGCGAGTTGCGTGTTGCGGGCAGCGTCCAGCTCGGCGGCCTGGGTGGCGATGAAGGCGCTGATCCACCGTTCCGCCGTGCCGGGCATCGCGCCTCAGCCCCGGCGGTCCAGCAGCATAAGCTGGAGCGCATAGCGCCGCGCCACATCTTCGAGCCGGACGGAACGCAGGAAGGCGAGGGCATTGGTCACATCGTCAAGGTCGCCCTCGGCGCCGTTTTCCAGCATATCCATCGAAAGAAGGATCGCCTCGCCAATCCGGCCTTCTCCTGCGGGGCGGGCAAGGCTCTCTGGCACCTCGGTGGTGGTGAAACCCTCAGTAATCGCCTCTGCGAGACTGTCGGGCGCGGTAGTATCCTCCGGCAGCCCTCGGGCGAGAGCGGCGAGGAAGGTATCCATCGTGCCGGTCGGAGCCGACTGGGTGAGCGCGAGCCGTTCGTAAGCCTCCGTCAGCAGGCCGATGCGCCAGGCCAGCACGGCGCTCTCGCCGCTCAGGTCGGCCTGTTCCAGCCGGGGGCCGAAGAGGTTGGCGAAGGCCAGTTCCAAATGAGCGGACTCGGCTTGCGCCCAAGCCGCGGGCAGGTGGCGCGCCACGGCGTCGGCATTGCCCTCTTCAAGCGCAAAATCAAGCCTTTGCATCACGTCGACCCGGTCCCAAACTCCGCCCGAGGCCGCCGGTTTTTGCTCTGACCAGATCTCCATAAGTTGCTCGGGCAGCAGGCTGCCCACACGGGCCAAGCGCTCTGCCGCGCCGATCCGGGCCTTCCAGCCTGCGGTGTCGCGCAGGTCGGCATGGGCAAAGGCCAGCGGCAGGCGGGTGGTGGGCACCGGCTCGCCGATGGCTTCCAGCATCCGGTATACCAGCGGCGAGGGGCGCTCCGGTGCGGGCAGCGGCACGGCCCCGTCGGCCAATTCCGGGTCGAGGAAGCGGGCCAGAAGGGCATCTTCCTCGTCAGAGAGGTGGCCCAGCGCCTTGGCGGTATCGAGCGTGAGCGCCGCGGTCTGCCATTCGCCGGTCCGGGCAAGGCAGAAGATGCGGGTGCTGTAGCTAGGCGAGATCCCCGGCGTGGCGCGCAACTGCTGGCAACCGGCATCTTCGTGGCCCTGCAGCAGCGCCACATCGAAGCTGCGCTGAAAGATCGCCGGAGCCTTGGAGCCGGTGCGCTTGAGCATTTCGGCGGCCTCATCCACCGCCCCGCGGGCCAGAAGCGCGTCGATCCGGGCCTGAAACAGCAGGCCTTCGGGGCCGGCGCCAATGGGCGGGTCCAGCTCGGTGAGCAGCAAAAGGCGGATCAGGTCCTGCTGGGCCGGCATCGGCTCGACCGGCAGTTCCGCAATCAGGCGGCGCAGGCGGTCCAGCTCGGAACTGCCCCAGATGTTGCCGGGAAACCCGGCCTCACGCCGCCCGATCAGCCCGATTCCATCGGGCGAAGGGGCGCCGAGGGGCGTGACGGTCACGGTTTCGATACCAGCTGAGCTCGCCACCGGCGGCTCGTTCGAGGGCGCAACGGCAACAACCGGCGTGGCGAGGCTGTCAGAGAGCCAGTCGATGGAGGAAATGGGGGCCTCTTGCGCCCAAAGCGCCGTGCCAAGGCTCATCGCCCCGGCTGCTCCCAACCCCAACGCCTGCGCAATTCTCATCGTCAATCCACGTCGAGCTCCACCGGCTCGCGCACCTCTTCCATCTCGGGGCTGAGATCGCCCAGATAGGCAAACCCTACCAGCCCGATGAACCCGAGCACCAGTAATACCACGATCAGTTTGAGTATTCGGAGCATATGCCCTGCCGTCCTGCCCTTGTTTTTGTGCCTCATTCCCCCGGCTGGCGAGATTATATATGGCAATCCGCGCGAGTTCACGCCATTGAGGGCGACAAAATTTTTTGACCGGCAGGAAGGTGCCAAGAGCTTGGTGGAACGGCTGAAAAAGACAGTCGCCCTCGTGGGGATGATGGGGTCGGGCAAGACGGCCGTGGGTACGGCGCTGGCAAAGCGCCTTGGCGTGCCGTTTCTCGACAGTGATGCCGCCATCGTTCAGGCCGCCAACATGAGCATTGCCGAGATCTTCGAGCGCGATGGCGAGGCCTTCTTCAGGGCGCGCGAGTCGGAGGTGCTCTCGCGGCTTCTGGTGGGGCAGGTGGGGATCCTCTCGACCGGGGGCGGGGCCTATCTTTCTGCCGCGAACCGCGAGCTGATTCACACCAAGGGCGTGGCGCTCTGGCTAAAGGCCGATACTGACCTTCTGTGGAACCGGGTGAGGCACAAGACGACCCGCCCGTTGCTGCGCACCGCCGATCCGCGCGCCACACTGGAGGAACTGGTCGCCAAGCGCGAGCCGTCCTATGCACTGGCCGAGCTGACCGCACAGGCCCGGCCTGAATACTCCATCGCCGAAATGGTGGAGGAGGTCGTAAAGGTGTTGGCCACACGTGAAGACGTGCTTTCAAGAGATTGAAACGATAGGGGTATTTCCATGACCGAGATCGTGCCTGTTGCCCTGCCGGGCCGTGAGTATGACGTGCGGATCGGCGAAGGGCTGATCGCCCGCGCAGGTGCCGAGATCAGCCCCTTGCTGGCCCGGAAACGTGTGGCCGTGGTGACCGATGCTCATGTGGCGGCCGCCCATCTGGAGGCATTGGAAGCGGGCCTGCGGGCGGAGGGAATCGAACCGGTTTCGCTGGTGCTGCCCGCCGGCGAAGCGACCAAGAGTTGGGAGCAGTTCGGCCGAACGGTGGAATGGCTCATCGCGCAAAAGGTCGAGCGGCGCGATGTGGTTGTGGCCTTGGGCGGTGGGGTTATCGGCGATCTGGCGGGGTTTGCTGCGGCCGTGCTTCGCCGGGGCGTGCGCTTTGTTCAGGTGCCGACCTCGTTGCTTGCGCAGGTCGACAGTTCGGTGGGTGGCAAGACCGGCATCAACTCGCCCCTCGGCAAGAACCTCGTGGGTGCCTTCCACCAGCCCAGCCTCGTGCTGGCCGACATTCTGGCGCTGGAGAGCCTGACCGAGCGCGACTTTCTCGCAGGCTACGGCGAAGTGCAGAAATACGGGCTGCTCGGCGACGCGCAATTCTTTGAATGGCTTGAGAAAAACGGCCCTGCGCTGGCCTCGGGCGACCGTGCCGCGCGGGCCTATGCCGTGCGTCGCTCGGTGGAGATGAAGGCCGAGATCGTGCTGCGGGACGAGACCGAGCAAGGCGACCGGGCGCTTTTGAACCTTGGCCATACCTTCTGCCACGCGCTGGAGGCGGCCACGGGATACTCCGACCGGCTGCTGCATGGTGAAGGCGTGGCAATCGGCTGCGCGCTGGCCTTCGAGCTCTCGGCCCGGCTTGGCCTTTGTGCGCAGGAGGCGCCGAGCCGCGTGCGGGCGCATCTGGCCGAGATGGGGATGAAGAAGGATCTCAGTGATATTCCGGGCGAACTGCCGGGCGCCGAGGCGCTGCTGGACCTGATGGGGCAGGACAAGAAGGTGGTGGACGGCAAGCTGCGGTTCATTCTCGCCAACGGGATCGGTGAAGCCTTTGTGACATCGGATGTGCCGCGCGATGCGGTGCTGGGCGTGTTGCAAGACGCTCTCGCTTAAAGGGGCGAAGCCTGCGCCCCGTCGCCCGGCGGGCCGGCTTGCCAAGGCCCCCTGTCCGGCGCTGCCACGCGCGTGCCAGCGTCCACCAGCGCCGCGAGCCAGCGGGCCCAGAGCGCTGCTCCGAGAATGATGAAGAGATAGACTGGCGCGCCAAGTGAGGCGGTTCTGCTGATTGCGAAGAGCAGGGTGCTGAGGCCGTAGTGAAGCGCCAAAATGGGTGCGCCGCCCGCGACGAGCGCGAAGACCCGTGCTGGGAAGGCGGGGGCGGGGTGATCAGGCAGGAGCTTCGCGAGGCCTACCGCCTGCAGTAATACCAGAGCGCTCCAGGCGACGGAGAGATAGATCACCTCACGCGCCGCGGGACCGATGATAGCTTGCCGAGGAGGCGGAATGGCATCCGGCTCGGGGATAAACTCCCAGCCGCCCGCCGCAAACTCGGTGACGAGGTAAATGATCGTGATGCACAGATAGCAGCCCAAAGGCATGACCCAGAGCCAGAAGGCCGCGCGCCAGAACAGGCCAGTTGGCGGGGCAGGGAAGCTGCGCCGGGCGATCATGTGGCGCAGTGTTGCGGCAACGGCCCAGGGCGCCGCTGAGAGCAGAACCGCGAGCAAGAAGACGGCGACAGTGGCCGTGCTCATGAAGATGAGCGGCACGATCGAGAGCACGGCGAGTGCCGCCCATAACGCCCAAACGCGCCATGGGCGGTGACAGCCTTTCAGGAAACGCAGAAGCGCGGCGGCGGTCAGTGTGAGCGCCCCGCGCATGTACTTGGCTTAGAACGGAATTTCGTCGTCGATGTCGCCGCCAGCAGGGGCGTTTCCGCCGCCGTAGCCGCCACCCGAGCTGCCGCCGCGGTCGTCATAGCCGCCACGGTCATCGTAGCCGCCACCGGAGGAGGAGCCGCCGCCGTAGCCGCCGCCACCCCCACCGCCGGCGCCTTCGCCGCGGCCGTCGAGCATGGTCAGCGTACCGTCATAGCCCTGCAGGACCACCTCGGTAGAATAGCGGTCCTGGCCGTTCTGGTCCTGCCATTTGCGGGTTTGCAGCTTGCCCTCGATGTAGACCTTGGAGCCCTTGCGCAGGTACTGCTCGGCGATGCGCACGAGCCCTTCCTGAAAGATGGCGACCGAGTGCCATTCGGTCCGCTCGCGGCGTTCGCCAGTATTGCGGTCTTTCCATTGTTCGGATGTGGCGATGCGCAGGTTGCACACCTTGCCGCCGTTCTGAAACGTGCGGGTTTCGGGATCGCGGCCGAGATTGCCGATCAGGATCACCTTGTTCACGGAACCGGCCATGCCCGGACCTCCCCATATCTTTTGGCTCGAATCTTTCGGTGACGCTACACCACCTGAACATGGTTAAAAACCGGTTTACGGCGCCTGACGCAACTGTGCGGAATTGCGGGGTGGCCCCGAGAGCGATTTTGGCTAGAATGCGGGCTGCAAGGGGGCCGAACGGCCCGGAAGGAACGGGGCCGAGGGCATGAAACGAGCAGTTGCGGCGGTTGTCTGCCTTTGCATGGCAACGCCATTGATGGCTGAGAGCTTTTCGTCGAAGTCGCGCAAGAAGCTTTTCCTGAACCAGACCAAGCTGCTCGACAGCCGGGCCGCCAGCCAATACGCGGCCTCGGTGCGGTTGCAGCCGCCGACGGTGAACACGCCCTCTAAGTATGATGGCACCGGCCCGCGCTTCAACGGCTCCTACAAAGGAGTCTACCTGCCGATGGCGAAAGCTGCGGCCTCCAAGCACGGGGTGCCGGAAGACCTGTTCTTGCGGCTGGTCCAGCAGGAGAGCGGCTGGAAGCCCAAGGCCAAGAGCCACAAGGGCGCGATTGGCCTTGCGCAGCTCATGCCCTTCACCGCTGCCAAGATGGGCGTGGACCCGCATGACCCCAAACAGAACCTCGAAGGTGGCGCCAAGTATCTGCGGCTCATGTATGACCGCTACAAGAGCTGGCGCCTTGCCCTTGCGGCCTATAACGCCGGCCCAGGCGCGGTGGACAAATACGGCGGCGTGCCGCCCTACCGCGAGACCAAGAATTACGTGAAGGTCATCTGGGGCTCCTGAGCCGCTTCCCATGCGCAAGCTATTCGTTCCTCTGATCGTCGCGGTGATCCTGATCGGGATCGGCAGTGTGGCATGGCAGGGTTACCGATGGGTAACTGGAGTGGCCGAGACTTTCACCGAGATGGACGACCCGGTGTTCGCCATGCATGCGGCGATGGCAGCGAACGAGGATGAAAAGGCCTATGGATTCCTTTCGCCGGAGCTTCAGGAGCGCGTGTCGATGGCCGAGTTCGAGCGCGAGTTCCGCGCGCAACAGATCTGGGGCGACGCGGGCAGCTTCAGCTTCAGTGGCCGCTCGATCAACAACAGCAAGGCGCGGATCCGGGGCAGCTATACCCGCTCCGATGACACCGTGTTGCCGGTGTTTGTGGAGCTGGTAAAGTTGGGCGAAGAGTGGAAGATCACCCGCTTTCACTTCGGCGCGCCGCCTCCGGGACAGGAAGAATGGGAGATCTGACCGCGAAGCTGGTCAGACGATTTTTCTGAATGATTTCAATTTGAACGGCGGGTTTTGGCCGAAGCTGACCACCCGGATAGGTTGATTTCTGCCGCGGGTGTTTGGCCGGTCTGGCAGGGGCCGCGAGGGCGGACTAAATGCAGGGCAGACCCGTGAAAGGTTTGACCCGTGACCAGCACTCCGCCCCCTCGCAACATGCCCGCCGATGTGCGGGCCGAACTTGCCAAGCACGGCCTGTTGGCCCGTTATGGCGCTGCCCCGGCGGAGCGGCGGATGAGCTACCTCGCCCGGATCGAGGCCGCCCGGCAAGGCCCGGCGCGGGCGGCGCGGATTGAGCAGATGATCGAAGCTCTCAAGCGGGGTTAGTTTGCCATTACAATGCGTTGCGCGGCAACCTTCATTCGGCCGCCACCTTGATCACCGGCTCCATCGCGGCGAACTCTTCGTCGGACAGGTGGCATTTGACCTGGTGGCCACTGGCCATCTGCCGCATCGGCGGCACCTCTTTCTCGCAGAGCCCGCCGGGGACGCGGTCTTTCCAGCGGCAGCGGGTCTGGAACGGGCAGCCGGACGGCGGGTTCATGGCGGAGGGGATATCACCCTCCAGCACGATGTGCTTTTTCTCCACGCTGGTATCGGCGATGGGCACCGCCGAGAGCAGCGCCTCGGTATAGGGGTGATAGGGCGGAGCGAAGACCTGCTCGGTATCGCCGATCTCGACCACATGGCCGAGATACATCACCATCACCCGGTCGGACAGGTAGCGTACGATCGAGAGGTCGTGGCTGATGAACAGGAGCGTTGTCTTCTCTTCGCGTTGAATTTCCATTAACAGGTCGGTCACGGCGGCCTGCACCGACACGTCCAGCGCCGAGACCGGCTCATCCGCAACCACGATCTTGGCGCCGCCTGCGAAGGCACGGGCAATGCCAACCCGTTGTTTTTGCCCGCCCGAAAGCTGGCGCGGCATCCGCTCAGCAAAGGCGCGGGGGAGTTTGACGAGGTCGAGCAGCTCCAGCATGCGCTGCTCGCGTTCGCTGTCATTCTTGCCGATGCGGAAGATCTCCAGCGCACGAATGATCTGGCGACCGACGGTCATGGAGGGGTTGAGCGTGTCGAAGGGGTTCTGGAACACCATCTGGACGGAAGACACGGTATCGGGGTTGCGGGCCTCGATGGGGGTGTCCTGAATGTCTTGGTTGAAGAGCAAGATCTGGCCCTCGGTCGCCGTCTCCAGCCCCATAAGCACCTTGGCGAAAGTGGACTTGCCGCAGCCGGATTCGCCAACGATGGCAAGGGTTTCGGACTCGCGGGCCTCGAAGCTGAGGGTCTCGTTGGCCTTGACCACGCGGGTATCGCCGCCGCCAAAGAGGGCGTTGGAGGCGACCTCGTAGTATTTTTTCAGATTGTCCATCTTCAGGACCACATCGCCCGGCTCGGCCTTTTTGTGGGTGGTCTCGGTGACGATGGGGGCGCTCCAGTCGATCTCCTGGAACTTCAGGCAGCGGGTGGCGTGACGGTCGTTGCCGGGCACGTCGAACATGGGGATCGCGTCGGCGTCGCAGCGACCGGCCTCGAAATAATCGCAGCGCGGGCCGAAGTTGCAGCCGTGCGGGCGCTCGTGGGGCAGGGGGAAGTTACCGGGGATCGCGACCAGCGGGCGGGCGTTTTTATCGGCCCCGGGCAAGGGGATAGAGCGAAAGAGGGCCTGGGTGTAAGGGTGCTGCATCTCGTCGAACACGTCCTCGATAGAGCCGCGCTCCACGGCCTCGCCGGAGTACATGACGCAGAGCCGGTCGCATGTTTCCAGCACCAGCCCGAGATTGTGCGAGATGAACAGCATCGAGGTGCCGTATTTCTTGCCGAGGTCCTTCACCAGCTCTACCACGGCGGCCTCGACGGTGACGTCGAGCGCGGTGGTGGGCTCGTCAAGGATGAGCAGAGAAGGCTTTGACATCAGGGCCATGGCGATGACAATGCGCTGCTGTTGGCCGCCGGAAAGCTGGTGCGGGTAGCTCTTGAGCATGCGCTCTGGGTCGGGAAGCTTGACGTCGGTGACGACCTCGAGCGCGCGCGCCCAAGCCTCTTTTTCGCCGATGCCCTCGTGGATCATCGGGACTTCCATCAGCTGTTTGCCGATCTTCATCGCGGGGTTCAGGGAGGCCATAGGCTCCTGATAAATCATGGCAATTTCCTTGCCACGAATGTCGCGCAGCTCTTCGAGGCTCATCTGCCCAAGGTCGCGCCCCTTGAACTTGATCGACCCGCCCACGACGCGGCCGTTGACCCCCAGATCCTGCATCACGCCGAGCGCGACGGTGCTCTTGCCGCAGCCGGATTCTCCAACCAATCCAAGGGCTTCGCCCGGCATCACCTTTGCCGAGAAGTCCATCACCGCCGGGATTTCGCGCAGGCGGGTGAAGAAGGAGATGGAGAGCTTGTCGATCTCCAGAATGGGGCCGTCGTAATTTTCTTCAGCCATGGGAGTCTCCGGCGTTAACCATGTGTTGGGGGCGATGCACAAGTGATGCACATCCGATGCACATCCCATGCGCATGTCGGATGACATAGGGGGTGAGGTCTTGCCCCTGCGTGCGCAGGGGATTGACGGGATTTCTGCGGGTGGGTTGCGCCAATCCTGCGGCGAAGCGCGCCTGCATCATCAATCCTTCAGGCTCTCTTCGCGCAAGCCATCGGCCAGCAAGTTCAACCCGAGGACGAGGCTCATCAGCGCAAGTGCCGGGGCGAGGGCGGGGTGGGGGTAGATCGACAGGAGCTTGCGGCCCGAGTTGATCGTGGTGCCCCAGTCCGGGCTGTCGGGCGGCAGGCCGAGGCCGAAGAAGCCCAAGGTGCCGAGCAGGATGGTGGTGTAGCCGATGCGCAGGCAGAAATCGACGATCAGCGGGCCGCGGGCGTTGGGCAGGATCTCCCAGAGCATGATGTACCACGGGCCTTCGCCGCGGGTTTGCGCGGCGGCCACGTAGTCGCGCGTCTTGATATCCAGCGCCAGCCCCCGGACGATGCGGAAAACCGTGGGCGAGTTCACGAAGACGACCGAGACGAAGACCACGAGGATGTTGCCGGGCATCGAGATGAGGCCGAAGGGATCGGCGTTCCACGCGACGCCGAGGTAGATGTAACCGCCGATCAGCAGCGACAGGCCGATGTAGAGGTTTCGCTTCATCGGGTCGGTAAAGTAGCGCGAGTTGAAGAGCACCACGAGGAACACGATGGGGAAGAGGAAGAGCACGCCTGCCATGTAGCGGGGCAGGCCGCTTGCCACGATCTCGGGGGTCACCAGCAGGTAGAACAGCAGGATCACCGGGAAGGCGAGGATGAGGTTGGCGAGGAAGCTCAGGAAGGTGTCGAGCTTGCCGCCGTAGTAGCCTGCCGGAAGGCCGAGGGTGATGCCGACCATGAAGGCGAAGATGGTGGCGAAGGGGGCGATCTTCATCACCTCCCAGCTGCCTGCGACCATGCGGCTGAACACGTCCCGCGCTAGGTTGTCGCCGCCGAGCAGATACCACTCCAGCCCCTCGGTGCCTTCGGGCACTGGGGTGCCGGGCACTTTGTTTTTTAGGCCTGAGACGGCGGTGAGCGGCTCGTGGGTGAGGATCATCTGGTAGAAGATCGCGGTGAAGATCCAGAAGAGCACGATGCCGAAGCCGATCATGCCGACGGTGCTGTCGAACAGTTTGCCGTAAAGGCCGAGGCGGCGTTTGAATGTGATCGAAAGGGCGAAGACCACGGCCATGCCGATCCAGACGGGCAGGAGCCGGGCCGAGATATGGCCGATGATGCCCTTGGAGCCGCCGGGCAGCAGCATGCCCACCAGCGCGTAGGCGAGGATACAGGCGAGGGCCACCAGCAGGGCGCCCATGGTGACGTAGCCGATGTAATCCATCGGGGTGCGGGTGCGCAGCGCGGTGCCGTCATGCTGGATGATCAGTTCGCCGGATTTCATCCCGAACAGGCCGAGCAGGAATTGCACGAGGAAGGCGATGACGAGGAGCGCGCCTGCGGTCAGGAAGACCGGATTGAGGAAGGAGAGCGCGCCTGTCCAGGTAAGGGGGTCCATCTGTTGTCTCTCCTTACGAAATGCGGATGCGCGGGTTGAGGTAGACGTAGCCGATGTCGGAGATCAGCTGGGTGATCAGCACGACGAGCACGGAGACGATGGAGACGCCGAGCAGCAGGTCGATGTCGTTGTTGCCGGCGGCCTGCACCAGCGCCCAGCCGAAGCCCTTGTAGTTGAAGAGGCTCTCGACGATCACCACGCCGTTCAGCAGCCACGGGAACTGGAGCATGATAACGGTGAAGGGGGCAATGAGGGCGTTTCGCAGCGCGTGCTTCATCACGATGTTCGGGAAGCTCACGCCCTTTAACCGGGCGGTGCGGATGTATTGCGCGGTCATCACCTCGGCCATCGAGGCGCGGGTCATCCGGGCGATGTAGCCCATGCCGTAGAGGGCGATGGTGAGGACGGGGAGGAAGAAGTTTTCGAAGTTCGCGCCGTCCATCGCGGAGGTGGCAGTGCCTTTGAACCACTTCAGCCCCACGGCGGAGCTTGCGAAGATGGCGATGAGGATCACGCCCGAGACATATTCGGGCATTGCCGTGGTGGCGATGGAAACGGTGGAGAGGGTCCGGTCGGTGCGGCTCCCTTCGCGCATCCCGGCGAGCACGCCAATGAGCAAAGCGCAGGGGACCATGAGCAGCATGACCCAGAGCATGAGCTTGGCGGTCAGCCCGAGCCTTGTGCCGATGATCGAGGCCACGGAATCGCGGAACACGGTGCTCTCGCCCCAGTAGCCTTGCAGGATGCCGCAGAAGCTGGGCGCCTCTGCCGGGGTTTCGGCCAGCCCGACGCAGCGGCCCGCGACCACCTCGCCGCCGTCGCCTTCACGGGTCCAGCCGGGCACTACGCCGAGCCATTCGCCGTAGCGGACAACCATGGGCTGCCCGAAGCCGTTGTTCGCCAGCCAGCCCTGCACCTCTTCGTCCGACATGCGCGAGTTGCCCTGAAACTTGGCGAGCTTCTCGAGGTTGCTGTCGAGGTTGGTGAGGTAGAAGACGATGAAGCTGAGGCAGAGGGCTGTCAGCAGCATCGTTCCGATCCGTCGGACGAGGAAAAGGCCCATGGAATATCCCTGTCTGGCCGCGCGTGGTTATGCGTTCTTGGTGGCGCGGTGTGGATGGGTGGGGCGGGGCCGGGTGATGGCCCCGCCGCCGTGTTCAGCTGTAGGGCCCGATCAGGCCTGTTCCATCCACCATTTGTAGTGATGCATCTCGAAGGTGGGATGCATGTCCACGTTGTGGACGTTGGACTTGTAGTGGCGGAAGAGCGAGCGCCAGTAGGGCTGAATGACCACGCCCTCGTCGATCATGATCTGCTCCAGCTTGGCCATCACCTCGGAGCGGGTGGCGGCATCGGAGATCGACATGGCCTCGGCGAGCAGGTTGTCGAACTCCTCGTTGGCGAAGGCCGCCTCGTTCCAGGCCACGCCGGACTTGTAGGCCAGTGCGAGGATCTGGACGCCGAGGGGGCGCATGTTCCATTCGGTGGCCGACCACGGGTAGGCGAGCCAGTCGTTCCAGAAGGTGGAGCCGGGCAGGATCGTGCGCTTCACGTTGATGCCGGCGTCACGGCATTGCGCGGCCACGGCATCGCAGGTTGCGGACTGCCAGTCGTCGTCGATCGAGATCAGCTCGAACTCGGTGTCGGCCTGACCTGCGGCGGTCAGCATCTCCATCGCCGCCGCCGGATCGGGGGCGGGGGTTTCGATCTTGGCGTATTCCGGGTGGATCGGGCAGACGTGGTGGTTTTCGGCCACGGTGCCGAGGCCGGAGTAGCCAAGCTCGAGCACAACGGCGTTGTCGACTGCGGTCTGCAGCGCCTTGCGGACATCGGCGTTGTCGTAGGGCGCGTTGCTCTGGTTGAACCGCACGCAGATTGTGGCGGCTGTCACGGCCTCGGACTTCTCGAAGCCGATGCCATCGAGCACCTCGATGAACTCGCCGGTGGACTGGTAGGTCATGTCGACCTCATCGGCGTCCATCGCGGCCATCCATGCGGCCATGTCAGTGCCGAAGTCGATGAACTCGATGGTGTCGAGATAGGCTTCGCCGCCCCACCATGTGTGATCGGCGTTCTTGACCAGCGTCTGCTTTACGCCGACCTCGTTTTCGCCGGGCAGGAAGGGGCCGGTGCCGATGGGGTTTTCGGCGGGGTCGCCGCCGTCGTAGCTCTGGTGGACGATGGCCGCCGGGTAGTCGGCCATGCCGGGGACGATGGTGATATCGGGCGCGGAGCAGACCAGCTTGACGGTCATGTCATCGACCACGGTGATCGCGCCTTCGCGGGCAGCGCCGCTCTCTTCGTCGATCAGCGAGGACATGCGGGAGGCCATCGAGTTGCCCTCGACGCCCTTTTCGCACCAGCGGTTGAAGTTGAAGGCCACGTCCTCGGCGGTGAAGGCATCGCCGTTGTTCCACGTCACGCCGGGGCGGACCTTGAGGGTGTATTCGGTGGCGTCCTCGTTGGCTTCCCAGCTCTCCAGCAGGCGGCCCTCGAAGGAGCCGTCGGCGTTGTACTGGACGAGATACTCGAGCCAGCCGCGCGAGAAGTTGGCCATTTGCGACCAGTCGTAGTTGCGCGGGTCTTTCAGCGCCTTGGTTTCCATCTGCACACGCAGGGTGCCGCCCATCTGCGGCTCCATGCCGTGGCTTTCGGCGGCGGCGGGCGTGGCGCCGATCAGGCTGTAGGCCCCGGCGGCGGTGACGCCCAGCGCGGTGGCGCGGGTCAGAAACTCGCGGCGGTCTAGCTTGCCGTCGAGATGCTCGGCGGCGTACATCCGCGCGGCATCATGCACCGGCTTGGTGGCTTGGGTGGGGTGCGTCATCTTGTTCTCCCTGTGACACAGTTTTTGGGTCGGCCCCTGAGCGGCGCCTGTTCTGTTTTGCCGGAGGATGCGCGGTGGCCTGATCTCGCGCGCCGTTGCTTGTGCAATCCGGCCCGCAGGCCGCATCCCCCCGATAACGCAATGAGGCCTCAGCGATGGCCCCGCGTCAATGTCGCTTTCCGCCATAGCATGTAACAAAAGCGACATGGGCGCGAGCCAAAAACGACATGGCGCGCCAGCAGCGACGGATTACGGGGGGTTCGGGCTTTGTCGGGATTTCAACGACTTGCCTGCGCACGGCTGCGGATCGCGGCTGCCCCAAGGTCAGGCTTTACGCGCCGCGCGGAAGGCGGTTGGGGTCTGGCCGGTGCGCTCGTGGAAGACGCGGGAGAAGTAGGCCGAGGAGCGGTAGCCGAGCATCTCGGAGACGCGGCGCACCGGCATGTCGGTTTCGACCAGCAGGCGGCGGGCCTCGTAACCCAGCCGGTCGGCGAGGATCGCAGAGGCCGGGCGACCGCAGCTTTGGCGGCAGGCGCGGGAGAGGTGGGTGGAGGTGACGCCGAGGGTTTCGGCATATTCCGAGACCGACTGCCCGGTGTAGAGCCCGCGCTCGACCGCATCCGTGAACCGCTGGGCCAGACGGCGCGATGCGGTATCGGCGGCGGTATCCTGTGCGCCCGCGTGCTGCCGCTCGATCCAGACAGAGAGCAGGCCGCCGTGGTGGGTGAGGGCCTTGTCGCGTGCCGGGCGGGTGCCGTCGATCTCGCGCTGCATCGACTCGAGCAGGGTGGTGACCTCGCCCTGAGCCAGCGCATCGCGCACCCGCAGGTGGCAGGGCGCGGCAGGCAGCTCGATGCCGGAGTTCTCGTTGAAGAAAACGGCGGTGCCATAGACCTGCGCCGTCACCTCGAAGCCGAACATGGTGCGCGGCGGGATGAAGATGGCGTTATGGGCGCCGTAGCCACGGGTGAGGCCAGCCACGGTGATGCGGCCCTGACCGCGGGTGAACCAGAGCATCAGCGGGGTGCGGTAGCTGCGCATCGCCTCGGTGCGCCACTTGCCGCCGGTCGCCAGCCGGGCGAGCGGCACGAGTTCGATCGGGGCCTTGGGCGGCGCCGGGGTGAGCGGGCCGATCACGGGGCGGTGGGTGGTGCGAGGCAGCATGGCGGCAGCAGGTCCTGAAACGGCGAAATGGCTAAAAATGGCGAGACTATGGTGAGCAGAAGGCGGGCAGATGGCGGGATGATTGCCGAGGCGCGGGGGCGCTTTCAAGGGTTATGTTGGAAATGTGCAAATCGAGCTTTTGGCGCCGGATTGTTGAGGAAATCGGCGCAATCACCGGTTTGGGACGATATCTGGGAGGGGCATTGAGCGTGCCCCCAAAATGCTGCGGTCAGAGCGCGCTGGCGGAGACGTTTTGCCAGGCCTGCATCCGCGCCCGGAACCAAGAACGCTGCCGTTTTGCGTACTGCCGCGTTGAAATTTTGGCACGTTCGGCGGCCTCGGAGAGACTCAGTTTGCCGCGCAGGTGAGCGATCAGCTCTGGCGCGCCGATGGCTTTGGCGGAGGGCAAGGCGGGGGACCAGTGGGGCAGATTCGCCCGGGCCTCGTCCAGCGCGCCGGCCTCCAGCATCAGGTCGAAGCGGCGGGCGATGCGGGGCGTGAGCCACTCCTTGGGGGCATCGACGAGGAAGGGTTGGGCCTCGGTGAGGGGCAGGAGCGGTGGCGGGGTTTCATCCTGCCAGCGCCAGAGCGGCTTGCCGGTGGCGCGGAGCACCTCCCATGCGCGCTGGACGCGGGCGCGGTTGGCGCAATCGATCCGGCTGCGCTGCTCATCGTCCAGCGCGGCGAGCAGGGCAGGGAGGGGCAGGGCATCGGCCTCAGCGCGCACCTCGGGTGGAACCTCGGGGATCTCGGCCAGCCCTTCAGTCAGCGCGGTAAAGTAGAGGCCGGTGCCGCCCACGATGATCGGGCGGGCGCCGCCGGTCAGCAGGGGCGCGACATCGCGCAGCCAGTGGCCAACGGAATAGGGGGTATCGCCCGGCACATGGCCGTAGAGCGCGTGGGGGGCGGCGGCCTCTTCCTCTGCCGAGGGGCGGGCAGTGAGCACGCGCCAGTTGGCGAAGACCTGAAGCGCATCGGCGTTCACCACCACCCCGCCTGAGCGTGCGGCCACCTCGAGCGCGAGGGCGGATTTGCCTGATGCCGTAGGCCCGGCAATGAGCACGGGGCGGTCGGCATCCAGCGATTTCCAGTCTATCATGTCGCCTGCACACATCCGCCGTTGAACCCGCCCGCAAATTCCGACATTTTGCGCGCCAGATGCAAGTGGCCCCGGGGAGAGCGCGATGATGGATGCAATCGGAGATGGGGCGGCAACGAAGTATCGGCGGGTTCTGCTAAAAATTTCCGGCGAGGCGCTCATGGGCGATCAGGGCTTTGGCCTGCATCCGCCCACGGTGGAGCGCATTGCGCGCGAGGTGAAGAGCGTCAGCGATCTGGGTGTCGAGATCTGCATGGTGATCGGCGGCGGCAACATCTTTCGCGGGCTTGCGGGCGCCGCGCAGGGGATGGAGCGGACCACGGCCGACTACATGGGGATGCTGGCCACGGTGATGAACGCGCTGGCGATGCAGGGCGCGCTGGAATCGCTCGGCATCCATACCCGGGTGATCAGCGCGATCCCGATGGATCAGGTCTGCGAGCCCTACATCCGCCGCCGCGCGGTGCGCCACCTCGAGAAGAAGCGGGTGTGCATCTTTGCCGCCGGCACGGGCAACCCCTATTTCACCACCGACACCGCGGCGACACTGCGGGCCAACGAGATGGCCTGCGAGGCGATCTTTAAGGGCACCAAGGTTGACGGGATCTATGACATGGACCCCAAGCTGCACCCCGAGGCCAAGCGCTACGACAAGGTGAGCTACGACGAGGTGCTGATGAAGAACCTCAAGGTGATGGATGCGAGCGCCATCGCGCTGGCCCGCGACAACATGCTGCCGATCATCGTGTTCAGCCTCGACGAGCCGGGCGGCTTCACCAGCATTCTGGCGGGCGAGGGCACCTATACGATGGTGAAGGGCTGAGGGATCGCCCGTGCTGGGGCAATCGGTGGGTTGCACCAACCCTACGGCGCTGGAAATGCAAAGCGCGCTGGCATAGAAGCGCGGGCAGATTGAGAAGAGGACGAGCTGATGTCTGATGAATTTGAGCTGGATACCGACGATCTGGAGCGCCGGATGGATGGCGCCATCGCCAACCTGCGGACGGAGTTTGCGAGCCTGCGGACGGGCCGGGCCAGTGCCAGCATGCTGGAGCCGGTGCAGGTGGAGGCCTATGGCCAGATGACCCCGATCAACCAGGTCGGCACGGTCAACGTGCCGGAGCCGCGGATGGTGACGATCAATGTCTGGGACAAGGGCTTGGTGAACGCGGTGGAGAAGGCCATTCGGAACTCCGGCCTCGGCATCAACCCGCAGATGAACGGCACGATCATCATGTTGCCGATCCCCGAGCTGAACGAAGAGCGCCGCAAGGAGCTGACCAAGGTGGCGGCGCAATATGCCGAGAACGCCCGGGTCGCCGTGCGCAACGTCCGTCAGGACGGGATGCAGCAGATCAAGAAGGCCGACAAGCTGGCCGAGGATGACCAGAAGTTCTGGGAGCAGTCGGTGCAGGAGATGACCGACGCGCACATCAAGAAGATCGATGGGGCGCTGGAGGCCAAGCAGGGCGAGATCATGCAGGTCTGAGCCTGCGGAAGGGATCTGGTAACCCGATTGCAACGCGATGCGCGTAGGGCTGGAGCCGGGCTCGGCCTGCCGCGCAGACCCGCAGCAAATCCGGGCGGCCGCCGGGACATTCTGGCAATGGCCGCCCTGCCGCGCTAAAGACGGCAGTGCCGGTGCCCAGAACGGGCAACACGGCGAGGAGGCCGGCAGTATGGCGACAGAGGCGAGCGAAGGGGCGGCACCGCGGCACGTGGCCATCATCATGGATGGCAACGGCCGATGGGCAACGCGCCGGGGCCGGCCAAGGCTATTTGGCCATCAGGCGGGCGCGAAGCGGGTGCGCGAGATCGTCGAGGCCTGCCCTGATCTGGGCGTCAAGTATCTGACGATCTTTGCCTTTTCGACTGAGAACTGGAAGCGGACCCAGGCCGAGGTGGCCGGGCTGATGCTGCTCTTTCGCCGCTACATCACCAAGGAGGCACAGCGCCTGCTGGCCAAGGGCGTGCGGGTGCGGTTCATCGGCGATCGGGTGAAGCTGGATGCCAAGCTGGTCGCGCTGATGGACGAGCTGGAGGCGCTGACCGCGGGCAACGAGAAGGTGCATCTGACCATTGCGCTCAACTACGGCGGCCGCGACGAGGTGACCCGCGCGACACAGCGCATGGCGGTGGAGGTGGCCGAGGGGCGGCTGAAGCCCGAGGATGTGGATGCCGAGACGCTTGGCCGCTTTCTGGACACCTGCATGCTGCCCGACCCCGATCTGGTGATCCGCACCAGCGGCGAGGCGCGTATCAGCAACTTTCTGCTCTGGCAGTCGGCCTATGCGGAATACGAGTTCATCGACACGCTCTGGCCCGACTTCTCGGCGGAGTGCTTTGCAGAGATCACCCGGGGCTTCGCCTCCCGGGACAGGCGATTTGGAGCCGTGAAGGCATGAGTGGAAAGTGGGACGATCTGGCGCCGCGGGTGATCGCGGGCGCGGTGATGGTGGTTGTCGGCGTGGCGGGCATAAGGGCCGGGGGCATCTGGTTTCAGATGCTGGCGGTGTTTGTGACCGCGGTCATGATCTGGGAGCTGGCCAGCATGATCAAGCGGGAGGGCGAAAGCGCGATGCTGCTGGCGGCCATCACCGCCTCGGTGCTCTCGGGCCTGCTGGCGCATGAGGCGAACTGGGCGCTGCTGCTGCTCTTTGCCCCCGCTATTGTGGGCGCGCTGATGATGCCACGTGAGCGGCTGACGTTCTTCCTGTTTGCGCTCGGGATCATGACGGCGGGGTGGGGGCTGGTGAGCTTCCGCGATGTCTATGGCGGCACGTGGCTGTTCTGGCTGGTCTTCGTGGTCGTGGTGACGGATGTGGCAGGCTACTTTGCCGGGCGGATGCTTGGCGGGCCGAAGTTCTGGCCGGCAGTCAGCCCGAAGAAGACATGGTCTGGCACGGTGGCGGGCTGGGTCGGTGCGGCCTGCGTGGGCGCGCTGTTTTTGACCTTCACCAACGCCGGGCGTGACCTGATCTGGATTTCAGCGGTGCTCGCCTTTGCCAGCCAGATGGGCGACATCGCGGAATCGGCGCTGAAGCGGCGGATGGGGGTGAAGGACAGCTCTTCGCTGATCCCCGGGCACGGCGGGCTGTTTGATCGGTTCGACGGGTTGCTTGGTGCGGCGCTGCTGATGCTGCTGGTCGCGCTCATCGTCGACGTGCCCGAGGTGCGGATTTGAAGCGGGTCAGCCTGCTTGGCGCGACCGGCTCCATCGGCGAGAGCGCGATTGACCTGATCGGGCGCGGCGGCTTCGAGGTAGAGGCGCTGACCGGCGGGCGCAACGTGGCGCGGCTGGCGGAGCAGGCAGTAGCGACCGGCGCAGCGCTGGCGGTGACCTGTTTTCCCGAATGTTACGAAGAGCTTGCGGCGCGGCTTGAAGGCAGCGGCGTGGAGACTGCGGCGGGGCCGGATGCGGTGGCGCAGGCGGCGGCACGGCCCGCGGACCTGGTGCTGAACGGGATCGTCGGTGCGGCGGGCTTGCAGCCCAGCCTCGCGGCGGTGCAGGCGGGGGCCACGCTGGCGCTGGCCAACAAGGAGAGCCTCGTCTGTGCCGGGCCGCTGTTGATGAACACCGCGCGCAAGGCGGGGGCCACGGTGCTGCCGGTGGACAGCGAGCATTCGGCGGTGTTTCAGGCGCTGGTGGGCGAGGAGATGGCGGCGGTGGAGCGGGTGGTGATCACCGCCAGCGGCGGCGCGTTCCGCGATTGGCCGCTGGAGAAGATCGCCCGCGCCACGCCGGAAGAGGCGGCCACTCACCCGAATTGGGACATGGGCCAGCGGATCACCATCGACTCGGCCTCCATGTTCAACAAGGCGCTGGAAGTCATTGAGGCGCATGAGTTCTTTGGGCTGGAGCCTGAGCAGATCGAGGTGCTGATCCACCCACAGAGCGCAGTGCATGCGCTGGTGGGCTTTCGCGACGGGGCGATGATGGCGCATCTGGGCGCGCCCGACATGCGCCACGCCATTGGCTACGCGCTGAACTGGCCGGAGCGGGCCGCGCTGCCGGTAGAGCGGCTCGACCTTGCCACGCTGGGGCGGCTCGATTTTGCCGCGCCCGACCCGGCCCGCTACCCGGCGCTTGGCCTCGCGTGGGAGGTGATGCGGGCGGGCGGGCTGATGGGCGCGGTCTTCAACGCGGCCAAGGAGGCGGCGCTGGACGGGTTCATCGCACACACCATCGGCTTTGCCGAAATGGCGCAGGTCGTGGAGCAGGTGATGGGCCGGATGGCCTCGCAAACCGGCCTTAACAATGACATGATGACCCTTGATAACGTGCTGCAAGCTGACCAGATGGCACGAGAACTGGCCCGCGAGGCCATGGCAAAGACAAAAGAGGCAACGGGCTAGGCATGGAATTTTTCGGGATTCTGGGAGGCACGGCAGGCTATGTCGTGGCCTTCGTGGTGGCGCTTTCGATCATCGTGGCGGTGCATGAGTACGGCCATTACATCGTGGGCCGCTGGTGTGGAATCCATGCCGAGGTGTTCAGCCTCGGCTTTGGCAAGGTGCTCTACAGCCGGACTGACAAGCACGGCACCGAGTGGCAGGTCGCCGCGCTTCCGTTTGGCGGCTACGTGAAGTTCATGGGCGATGCCAATGCCGCCTCGGCGGGCGTGGATGGCGAGGCGATGGCCGGGCTGAGCGAGGCCGAGAAGCGCCGCACCATGCCGGGCGCGCCGCTCTGGGCGCGGGCGGCCACAGTGGCGGCAGGCCCTGTGTTCAACTTCATCCTCAGTTTCATCGTGTTCGGGGCGGTATCGCTGATCCGCGGCGTGGCGAGCGAGCCGGTGCAGGTGGGTGCGCTGGAGCCGCTGCCGCAGGAAGTGCGCGTGCTGGAGCAGGGCGATGTGATCCTCTCCATCGGCGGCGCCGAGATTACCGATTTGGGCAGCGTCTATGAGGCGAGCCGCGATCTGGATCTGAGCCAGCCGGTGATTTACCGCGTGGAGCGCGGCGGTGAGGAGTTGGAGCTGGAGGGGACGACCCCGTTTCCGGCGCTGGTCTCTTCGGTGTCGCCCAACTCGGCGGCGATCGATGCGGGGCTTCAGGTGGGGGATGTGATCGTCGGGATCGACGGTGAGCAGATCACCGCGTTCCGGCAGTTGCAGGATGTGATCTCCAGCGGCGGCGGTGAACCGGTGGAGCTGGACGTGTGGCGCGAGGGCAGCCGCGAGGAGTTTACCCTCAAGCCGCGCGAGACCGACGTGCCGATGCCCGATGGCAGCTTTGAGAAGCGCTACCTGATCGGGATCAACGGTGGGCTGGCCTTTGAGCCGGCCACGGTGCGGCTGGGTGCCTTGGAGGCCGTGGAATATGGCGTGCGGCAGACGTGGTTCATCGTGACCAGTTCGATCTCGGGGCTCTACAACATGATCACCGGTGGCATTTCGAGCTGCAACCTGAGCGGGCCGCTGAAGATTGCCACCACCGCCGGGCAGATGGCGAGCCAGGGCAGCCAGAGCTTTATCTGGTTCGTTGCGGTGCTCTCTACAGCCGTGGGCCTGCTGAACCTGTTCCCGATCCCGGTGCTGGATGGCGGGCACCTTGTGTTTCATGCTTGGGAGGCGGTCAGCGGCAAGCCTCCGCCCGAGAAGGCGCTGAACGTGCTGATGATGATCGGGCTGACGCTGATCCTGAGCCTGATGGTCTTTGCGCTTGGCAATGACCTGTTCTGCGAGGGCGGTCTGTTCTGGAAGCTGCGCGGCCTCTTCGAGTGAGGGCAGGGGCGGCCTGAGGGCCGTGCCCCAATCTTGCCACAATCTCCGGTCGGGCGGCCAAATTCGCGCCATAGTCGGCGGCTAAAACCTTGGGCGAACCAGAACCGGAGACGCAAGGCAAACGCCCATGCAAACGATGACTGAAGGATACCAGAGCCTGAGCCTGATCGTCCGCCTCAACTCGGACCGACTGCTCTATGTAGCCACGATCGCAACCGCCCTTGGCGGCGGCGCGTGGATCGGCTCGCTCTTCCACTGATGTGGCCTGACAGACAGGCAAATGAAAAAGGCGCCTTCGGGCGCCTTTCGGCGCTTTGACACCATCCCCAGAACCCGCTAGTGAAGTTGGATAACAAAAGGCGGTAAAAACTGGGGGCTGAGGGCATGTTGCGAGCACGCGAGACCGGCGCAGAACTGGGCGCGGCGAAGGGGCTGATGCACCGCATCGCGCTGGTTATTTTCACAACGTTTGCAGTAGCTTGCACCGTGGCGCCGAGCCCGGTGGCAGCGCAATCGTTCAGCTTCAGCCGGGTCGAGGTGAACGGCAACCAGCGGGTTGATGCGGCCACCATCGTCTCCTACGCCGGAATCGCTCGCGGTGAAACGGTGAGCGCGGGCCAGATCAACGACGCGTACCAGAACATCCTCGCCTCCGGTCTTTTCGAGACTGTCGAGGTGATCCCGCGGGGCGGCACGCTTGTCATCAATGTTCGGGAATACCCGACGATCAACCGCATTGCCTTCGAGGGCAACCGGCGGCTGAAGGATGAAGACATGGCCGCCGCGATCCGCAGCCAGTCGCGCAGGGTGTTCCAGCCCAGCCAGGTCGAAGCGGATGCCGCCGCGCTGACCGAGCTCTACCGTGTGCAGGGCCGGGTGGCCGCCACCGTATCACCCAAGGTCATCCGCCGGAGCGGCAACCGTGTGGACCTCGTGTTTGAGGTGCGCGAAGGCCGTGTGGTGGAGAATGAGCGCATCAGCTTTGTCGGCAACCGCAAGTTCTCGGACCGCCGTTTGCGCGGCGCGCTGGAGACCAAGCAGGCCGGCCTGTTCCGCCAGCTCATCCAGCGTGACACGCTGGTTGAAGAGCGGATTGAGTTCGACAAGCAGGTGCTGCGCGACTTCTACCTGAGCCGGGGTTACATCGACTTCCGCGTTCAGAGCGCGACTGCCGAGATCACCCGCAACCGCGATGCCTTTCTGGTGACGTTCAATGTGCAGGAGGGTCAGCAGTTCCGCATCGGGCGGGTGACGGTGACCTCCAGCATGGCGGAAGCCAACGCCAACGAATTCCGCAACGCGCTGCGCATTCGCAGCGGCCGGGTCTACAACCCGCAGATCGTGGAAACCAACATCAACCGGATGGAGCGGCTCGCCGCCCAGAAGGGGATCAACTTCTTGCGGGTCGAGCCGCAGATCAGCCGCAACGAGCGGACCCAGACGCTGGACATCAACTTTGCCATCAGCAAGGGCCCCCGCATTTTTGTGGAGCGGATCGACATTGAAGGCAACGCCTCGACGCTGGACCGGGTGGTGCGCCGCCAGTTCCGCGTGGTCGAGGGCGACCCGTTCAACCCGCGTGAAATCCGCGAGGCGGCAGAGCGCATTCGGGCGCTCGGCTTCTTCGAGACTGCGGATGTGAACGCCCGGCAGGGTTCCTCGGAAGATCAGGTGATCGTGGACGTTGACGTTGTCGAGGCCTCCACCGGCTCGCTGGGCTTTGGTGCCTCCTACGGCTCCGACGCGGGGCTTGGCTTCAATATCAACTTCTCCGAGCGCAACTTCCTCGGGCGGGGCCAGTCGCTCAGCTTTGGCGTGGATACCACCAGCTCGTCGCGGAGCGTGACCTTTGCCTTCCGCGAGCCAGCCTTCCTTGGCCGCGAAGTGACCTTCGGCCTTGATGCCAGCTTCCGTCAAACGGAATCGGAGAACTCGCGCTACGACTCCGCCATCGGCCTTATCCGCCCGCTGTTCGAGTTTCCGCTCGGCGAGCGCAGCCGGATGCAGCTGCGCACGGCGGTGAACTACAAGGAACTCTCCGGCATCGACATGGGTGACGGCGGGGCCGATACCGGCTCGTCCTTCATCCTGCGAACCGAAGAGGGCGAGCGCTGGGATGCCTCGGTGGGCTACACCTACATCTACGACAGCCGGATCACTGGCCTGAACCCGAATGCGGCGATCCGCTTCTCCTTCGGGCAGGACTTTGGCGGGCTGGATGGCGAGAACCAGTACATCAAGACCACGGCGGCGATGACGGCGCAGACGCGGGTCTGGAACGAGGAGGTCACGCTGCGGGCCGAGCTTGAGGGCGGTGCGCTGCACTACACCTCGGGCGGCTCGACCGTGCTGGACCGTTTCACCCTCAACGGCCGGATGCGCGGCTTCGAGGCCAACGGCCTTGGCCCGCGCGACCTGAACGTGACCAATGAGGATGCGCTCGGCGGTAACTACTTCTTCGTGGCGCGGCTCGAAGCCGAGTTCCCGCTCGGTCTGCCGGAAGAATACGGCATCTCGGGCGGTGTCTTCTATGACATCGGCTCGGTCTGGGGCCTCGACAACACCGGTGGCGGACCGGACGGCACCTTTGAGGTGGACGACGATCTGCACTGGCGGTCGGCCATTGGTGTCTCGGTGTTCTGGGATACGCCGATTGGGCCGCTGCGCTTCAACTTCTCCGAAGCGATCATGAAGCAGGACTACGACAAGACCCGCAGCTTCGATATTTCGATCCGCACCGAGTTCTGATGCCACGCCGCTCACATAGCCTGGGGCGAGTGCTCCGGGCAGGCGTGGCGGCGGCGGGGCTCTGCGGCGCGGTTCTGGTCGGGCCGGTCTGTGCACAGGATACGGGCCGGGCCGCGCCCTCGGTGCTGACGATCAATCAGGAACGGTTGTTCAGGACCACGCTGTTTGGCCAGCGTTTGCAAAGCGAGTTGAACACGGCGCGCAGCGAGCTCATTGCCGAGAACGCCCGCATTCAGGAGGGGCTGGAGGCCGAAGAGGCCGAGTTGACCGCACAGCGGGAGACGATGGAGCCTGCCGCCTTTCGCGACCTTGCCGATGCCTTCGACGAGAAGGTGACGGAGATCCGCGCCGAGCAGGAGGCCAAGACCCGCAGCCTGCAACGCCGGCAGGAGCGCAGCCAGCAGGTGTTCAGCTCCGCCATCGGGCCGGTGGTAAGGGAGGTGCTCGAAGAGCGCGGCGCCTCGGTGATCCTCGATTCCCGCGCGATCTTGCTTGCCGTGGCCGATGTGGACGTGACGGATGTGGTGCGCGCGCGGGTGGATGCGATATTGGGCGATGGCGGCACGCTGGCGGTTCCCGCCGACGAGACCGATGACGCCCCGCAGGATACGGAAGAGATTCCGTTTTCGACCGGGGAGCCGGTAGAAGAAGAGACTGCCCCGGCAGAGTGACGATCAGGAAGGACAGACCATGAGCGAGACCCCGGACACCGTAGATCTGGAGATGATCCAGCGGATCATTCCGCATCGCTACCCGTTTCTGCTGGTCGACAAAGTGCGTGACGTGAAGTTTTGCGAGAGCGCCTGCGGGATCAAGAACGTCACTTTCAACGAGCCGCATTTTCAGGGCCATTTTCCAGGCGCGCCAATCATGCCGGGAGTCACGATCATCGAGGCGCTGGCGCAGACCGCTGCCGTGATGGTGGGCGCGAGCCTTGAGCTGCAGGACAAAGGAATGCTCGTGTATTTCATGGGTATGGAGGGCGTG
Organism: Oceanicola sp.; assembly: GCA_017792405.1. GTDB lineage: Bacteria > Pseudomonadota > Alphaproteobacteria > Rhodobacterales > Rhodobacteraceae > Vannielia. The sequence goes on along the minus strand of CP051231.1, from coordinate 1,665,408 downwards.
AAGTTTCGCCGCAAGGTGGTGCCCGGCGATGTGCTGGAACTGCATGTGCAGGTGACGCGCGGCAAGCCCGGCGGCAAGGTCTGGAAGTTCAAGGGCGAGGCCAAGGTGGAAGGCGAAATGGCCGCCGAGGCCGAGTTCACTGCGATGATGGATATGCCTGCGGAGGCAAAATGAGCGTCGCCTCCACCGCCACGATTCACCCCACCGCCTGCGTCGATGAGGGCGCGGTGATTGGCGCGGGGGTCGATGTTGGCCCCTTTGCCTATATCGGCCCCGAGGCGGTGATCGGTGAGGGCTGCCTGATCAAGAGCCATGCGGTGATCACCGGCAACACCGAGATCGGGCCGGGGTGCACGATCTTCTCCTTTGCCGTCATTGGTGAGATCCCGCAGGATCTGAAGTTCGCCGGGGAAAAGACCAAGCTGGTGATCGGCGCGCGCAACCGCATTCGCGAGCATGTCACGATCAACTGCGGCACCGAGGGTGGCGGCGGCGTGACCCGTGTGGGCGATGATTGCCTGATCATGGCGGGCGCCCATGTGGCGCATGATGCGCAGGTCGGCAGCCGGGTGGTGATCGTCAATTCGGCGGCCATCGCCGGGCATTGCGTGATCGAGGACGATGTGATCATCGGCGGTCTCTCGGGCATTCACCAGTGGGTGCGGATCGGGCAGGGCGCGATCATTGGCGCGGTCAGCATGGTGACGCGCGATGTGATCCCCTATGGCCTCGTCGAGGCTAGCCGGGGGCGACTTGAGGGGCTCAACCTCGTGGGCCTCAAACGCAAAGGCGTGGCGCGGTCTGACATCACCGCGCTGCGGGCGGCCTATCAGATGTTGGCGCAGGGCGAGGGGGCCTTTCAGGATCGCGCCCGGCGGCTCGGCGAAGAAACCGAGAGCGACTATGTGCGCCGGATCGTGGATTTCGTCACCGGGGAGAGCGACCGCTCTTTCCTGACCCCGGAGTAGGGCCTTGCTGGCGCTGATTGCGGGGCAGGGGCTGTTGCCGTCGCGGCTGGTGGCCGCGTTGGAGCGGGAGGGCCGGGACTTCAGGCTTTATGCGCTGGAGGGCTTCGAGCCGGAGGTGGGTGACAGGGCTGTCACCCGGTTTCGGCTGGAGGAACTGGGGAGTTTTATTGCAGGGCTGGTCGAGGGCGGCTGCGAGGCGGTCTGCCTTGCAGGGGCGGTGAAGCGCCCGCCGATTGACCGCGCACGGGTGGACCCGGCGACCCACGGGCTGATCGTGCGGCTGGCGGGCGCGATGGAGCGGGGCGACGACGGCACGCTGCGCGAGATCATGGCGATTTTTGAGGAGGCGGGCCTGCGGGTGGAAGCGGCGCATGAGATTGCGCCGGAGTTGCTGCCCGCCAGCGGTGTGCTGACGGGGGCCACGCCCGGCCCCGGGGACCATGCGGATGCGACCCGCGCCGAGGCGGTGGTGGCGGCGATGGGGGCCGCCGATGTTGGGCAGGCCTGCGTGGTGGCCTCCGGTCAGGTGCTGGCAGTGGAGGCCGCGGGCGGGACGGATTGGATGATCCGCAGCCTGATGCGTGTGCCCGAGGCGGTGCGTCGCGAGGAGCAGGAGCTGCTGAAGGGCGCGACCCTCTTCGAGCGGGCTTCGGAATGGGTGGCGGATGTGAAAGAGTTCCTCACCGCCTCTGAGCCCTCGCGGCTGCCGGAGCGGGACAAGGCGCTGCCGGAGGGCGGGTTGCTCTACAAGGCGCCGAAGCCCGGGCAGGACCGGCGGGCGGACCTGCCGGTGATCGGCCCGGCCACGGTGATGCTGGCGGCAGAGGCGGAGCTGCGCGGCATCGTGGTGGAGGCAGGCGGCGTCATGGTGCTCGACCTCGAGACCGTGGTGGCGATGGCCGATGCGGTGGGGCTGTTCATCTGGGTGCGGCCCAAGGAAGCCCCATGAGGATTTTCGTGATCGCCGGCGAGCCCTCGGGTGACAGGCTGGGGGCCGCGCTGATGGGCGGGCTGAAGGCGCTGGCACCGGGCGTGGAGTTCCGTGGTGTCGGCGGCTCGGGCATGGAGGGTGAGGGGCTGGAGAGCCTCTTTCCGATGGAGGAGCTTTCGGTGATGGGGATCGCCGAGGTGCTGCCCAAGTACCGGCACCTGATGCGGCGGATCAAGGAATGTGCGGCAGAGGTGGTGTCGTGGCAGCCCGATGCGCTGGTGACCATCGACTCGCCGGACTTTTGCCTGCGGGTGGCGCGGCGGGTGAAGGCAGAGGCGGCGGTGAAGACCATCCATTACGTTGCCCCCACGGTTTGGGCCTGGCGGGCGGGGCGGGCGGAGAAGATGGCGCAGGTGATCGACCATGTGCTCGCGCTCTTTCCCTTCGAGCCGCCCTATATGGAAGCGGCGGGCATGAGCTGCGATTTCGTCGGGCATCCGGTGGTCTCGGAACCGGTGGCGAATGAGGCGGACGGACTGGCGTTCAGGGATGCGCATGGGATCGGGGATGCGCCGCTGGTGATGGCGCTGCCCGGCTCGCGGCGGGGCGAGGTGGGGCGGCTGGCCCCGATCTTTGGCGAGGCGCTGCGCCCGGTGGTCGCGGCCCGGCCCGAGACGCGGGTGGTGGTGCCCTGCGTGGCCTCCACGGCGGGGCTGGTGCAGGAACTGACCGCCCGCTGGCCCGGCGCGCCGGTGCTGGTGGACCCGCGCGGCAAGCCCGCCAAGGAGGCGCAGGCCGAGAAGCGTGCGGCGTTTGCGGCGGCGGATGTGGCGCTGGCGGCCTCGGGCACGGTTTCACTGGAACTGGCGGCGGCGGCGCTGCCGATGGTGATCGCCTACGATATGAACTGGCTCAGCCGCCAGATCATCAGCCGGATGCTGAAGATCGACACGGTCACGCTGGTGAACCTCGTGGCCGAGAGCCGTACGATCCCCGAGTTCATCGGCGCCGAGTGCAAGCCCGCGAAGATCGCTGAGGGGCTGAAGGCGGTGATGGCTGCGCCCGGTGCGCAGCTTGAGGCGATGGCGGTCACGATGGACCGGCTGGGCCGGGGCGATGAGCCGCCGGGCCTGCGGGCGGCGCGCTCGGTGCTGGCGCAGATCGGGTGACCGTGGTCAGTTTTGGAGCTTGGTGCCGCGTGACGGGGTGGGTTTCAGAAAGCTGACAACAGTCCTCAGCCGCAACGGGCTTTGTAGAAAACCCCTCCGGGCGTAGACTGGCAGCCGTATCTCGTGACGGGAGGATGCTGTTGGGTCGGCGGATCTCCATGATGATTGCCGGCATTCTGGCGTTTTCCGTGGCGCTGTTTGGTCACGGAGGCCCCGGTGCGGCGCAGGAAGCCGAGGCGGAGGGGGCCTTGGCCGTGCTGCTTGACCTGACGGCTGGAGATGAACGCGAGGTTCTGGCGGAAATTGGAGCGGCATGGCCCGGAAGTCGCCGCACCGGCCTCGGCCCGGACCCGGCCACCGAGGGTGATCCGTGGTTCTGGAGCGCGGTGATCCAGACACCGGGCGGATTGGCAACGCCGCCCTTCGGGCTGACACTCACCTGCACGCAACATGGTTACGACAGCCACCGCGCGCTGATCGCGCTGCGCCAGCCCGGACTGCGCCCGTGGCCCGGCGGGGCCAAGGTGCGGCTCTACTGCGAGGCTTACGGGGTGTTCTGGGGGCAGGGGCTGGAGACGGCGCTGGTGCGCGGGGCGCAGCCCTTGTTGGAAACATGGACCTCGGACAGGGACCGCTCGCGCGCCGGGCGGATGGTGTACCGGGGCGGAGACACCGCGCCGCGGCAAGGGCGGATGGTCAAGAGCTTCCGACTTGAGGTCGACCGGGCCGCAGGCACGTTACCGGGGGTGGTGGTTGCCATGGAGGTGGAGATCTTCGGGTTCGGCGTGCGGTGAGGGCCCCGAAGGGCCCGCTCTCCGGCCCCGGCCGAACCGGAAAAGCACGGGGGTGCGGAGAGCGGGAGGAAGGGCAGGGCCGTAGGCCGTGCCTTTCCGGAGCTGCAAGGCTCAGGCGGCCTTGGACAGCTCGGCTGCGCTGGAAACGAGAAGAAGCGCAGGCTGCCGCGCGGTGCGTGGCATCGGCGGCAGTTCGGAGACCGCCTCGGCGGCCATCTGGGCATAGGCGCGGCGGCGGGCGCCGAAATCGAGCACCGGCAGGGGGGCGGTACGATCGCGCCCGAAGGCCACTTTCAGGACATTGCCATCACGGCGGCGGGCGAGGCCGAGCAAGGCGGATTTGCGGTTGGCGCGGGCGAGGTTTGCGAGGGTGGTCATGGGGGCGTTTCCTTTGTTGGGGTTCAGGCTGCGAGCGGCAGGGCGGTGACGGTGGGGGCGTAGCGCAGGGCCGCCGGGCGCATGCCGAGATCGGGCGGCAGCACCGGGCGGATGCGGGGGGCGCGGAAGTCGACATGGATGACATTGCTCTCCCCCGGGCCGGTGAGGGCTGAGAGGGCGGCGGCGCGGCGGTGGCGGGCGATTGCGGAGAGCTTGGTCATCGGTTCGGTTCCTTCAGGGGCTGCAGCGGGTGCAGGTTGTGGTGGCTGCGGCGGGGCGGAGGCCGGTGCCGCGGTTGATGAGATGATCGGGCCACGATGCGGCGGACGGTAAAATTGGCCGATGGGGGGAAGGCCCCCGCTTCCACCCAAGGGATGAGCGGTTTTTAAGGAATTTAACGTGTTATGGGGTGCTAACGCGCCGAAAAACCTCCTGATTTCACCGATCATACCCAGGGTGGAGAGGCCGTATTTAGGCCCCGAAGCCGATCTTATTTCATTCAAATACCGCAGGTTCGCCGCATTTCGAGCGCAGCGTCGAATCAACAGGAGGTGTCTGTCATGACCACCAGGAAGTCTGCCAAGTTCACCGCGATCTTCGCGGCCACTGTCGTTGCCGGGGCGTTCGGGGTTGCTCCGGTCGAAGCCGGGCGCAGTGGCGTGAAGTCCGCGCCGGAGGGGGCCGTGATCCTCGCGCGCCAGAGCTATACCGACGTGATCGCGAACCTCGAAGGCGATGGGTATCGCGTGGTGAAGATGACCAGCACCATGCTGGGGCGGGTGAAGATCATCGCTCAGAACAAGGTGCACCTGCGCGAGATCGTGGTGAGCCGCTCCACCGGTGAGATCAAGCACGACGTGATCCTCAAGGTGTTCCGCAAGCGGGCCGAGGATGTGACTGCCAAGCGCTCGCGCAAGTCCGGCCGTGGCACGGTGGATGTGGATACCGGCGGCGGCTCTGGCGGCGGCGGCGCATCGGTCGGCGTGGGCGGCAATGACGGTGTCTCTGCCAGCGTGGGCGGCGGTGGCGTGTCGGCCAGCGTTGGCGGCAGCGGCGGGGTTTCCGCCAGCGTGGGTGGCGGCGGTGTCTCTGCGAGCGTCGGCGGCGTTGGTGTCAGCATTGGCAACTGATTTCCCGATGGACGGCGGCGGGGCGCAAGGCCCGGTGCCGCTGCTCGGCTCTGGCCGGCAGATCGTGCGCTATGCCGGGCGGGGGAGCCTTTATGCCGCCTTCGCGCTGCAGGCGCTCGGCGCGCTGTTCTTCGTCGGCGACCTCTGGAGCGAGATCCTCGGCCTGCGCACCGCGCCGATCCCTTATGAGTGGCAGGAGGTCATTCAGCTCCTTGCCTCGGTCGGGCTGATCATCGGGCTGATGGCCTCGGGCCTCTACCTGCGCCGGAGCCAGCGGCGGGTGAGCGAGCTGAACCGGCAGGTCGATGTGGCCTCGGGCAACTTCTCGCAGCATCTACAGCAGCTCTTTGCCCAGTGGGACCTGTCAGAGAGCGAGCAGAGCGTGGCGGTTTACGCGATGAAGGGCTTCTCCAACGGCGAGATCGCCAGCCTGCGCGGCACCAGCGCCTCGACGGTGAAGAGCCAGATGAACGCGGTGTATCGCAAGTCGGGCTACAACAGCCGCGGGCAGTTGATTGCGTGTCTTGTGGAAGAGCTTTTCGAAGGCGTGGCGATGCCACAGGCTGTTGCATCGCCTGCGGCCGCGCGTGATCTTGGGCTCGCCGCCCGGTAACTCAAGCCTAGAAAGTCAGGCCCCGCGCCAGATCCAGCCTCCGCCGAGAACCCGGCTGCCTTCGGGGGCGTAGAACACACAGGCCTGGCCGGGGGAGACGCCCTCTTCCGGGGTCAGCAAATCCACCTCTGCCGTGCCATCGGCCAGCGGGCGCAGTACTGCTTCCGCCGGGGGGCGGGTGGAGCGGATGCGGGTGCGGATCTCGATCTCCTGACCCGGGGCCAGCGGGGTATCCCCCAGCCAATTAATCTCGCGCACCGGCACGGTGCGCTTGGCCAGTGCCTCCTTGGGGCCGACGACGACCTGCCGCGCGTCAGGGTCCAGCCGGACGACGTAGAGTGGGGTCGAGAGGCCGCCGATGCCGAGGCCGCGGCGCTGGCCGATGGTGTAGTGGATCACACCCCTATGGTCGGCCAGCTTGTTGCCCTCCATGTCCACAATCTCGCCGGGCTCGCCCGCGCCGGGGCGCAGCTTTTCGATCACCGAGGCGTAGTTGCCGTTCGGGACGAAGCAGATGTCCTGGCTGTCGGGCTTGTCGGCCACGGCAAGCCCATGCTTTGCGGCGAGCGCGCGAGTCTCTTCCTTGGACACGAGGTGGCCCAGCGGGAAGCGCAGGAAGGAGAGCTGCTCCGGCGTGGTCGAGAACAGGAAGTAGCTCTGATCGCGGTTCGGATCGCCCGCCATGTGCAGCTCGGGGCCGGCGCTGCCCATCTTGCGCTGGATGTAATGGCCGGTGGCCATGCAGTCGGCGTCGAGATCCTTGGCGGTTTCCAGCAGGTCCTTGAACTTCACCCGCTCGTTGCAGCGGATGCAGGGCACTGGCGTGGCGCCGGCGAGGTAGCTCTCGGCGAATTCCTCGATCACCGCGTCCTTGAAGATGTTCTCGTAGTCCAGCACGTAATGCGGAAAGCCCATGGTCTCGGCCACGCGGCGGGCATCGTGAATGTCGACCCCGGCGCAGCAGGCACCCTTCTTGGCCAGCGCGGCGCCGTGATCGTAGAGCTGGAGCGTGACGCCGACCACATCATAGCCCTGCGCCTTCAGCTCGGCGGCGACAACGGAGCTATCGACCCCGCCCGACATGGCGACGACCACGCGGGTCTCGGCCGGCGGCTTGGCAAATCCGAGGGAGTTGAGCGCATCGAGCGGCATGGGAAGGGACCTTGAGTCGGAGAAGAAGGGGGGAATATAGGAAAATCCTAAGCACTCTCAAGGGTAGGTTCATTCCCCGTTAAGCCCCACGTGCCTAAATGCACCCGTTCAGGCGAATGAAGAGACGGCGATGTTCCTCAAACGCATAGATGGTCCCCGCGCGGTGACGCTGCCAGACGGCTCGGTGATGACCCGGGCCGATCTGCCGCCGCGTGACACCCGCAGATGGGTCGCGAGCCGCAAGGCCGCGGTGGTGCGTGCTGTGGAGAACGGGTTGATTTCTATCGAAGAATGCAAGGAGACCTATGGGGTCTCCGAGGAAGAATACGCCAGCTGGTCCAGCGCGGTGGAGCAGCATGGCGAACAGGCGCTGAAGGCGACGAGCTTGCAGAAATTCCGCTGAGGGGGCATCGTCCCGGCAATTCCGGGGCCGAGTCGGCCCTGATGCGGGCAGTGGTACTCATTTCGAGCAACGCGCCCTTTAATTCCCACTCCCCCAAAATAGTGAGATGGACAACGCAGAGTTGTGCCTCGAAACTGTTTACCATTGGTAACCGGCAATTAACCATTGTGATGCATGGTCGATGCTGAACAGTAGATAAACGGAGCATTCCGATGCGTATACTCTTGGTTGAAGACGATCCTACCACCTCCAAAAGCATCGAGATGATGCTCACCCATGCCAACCTCAACGTGTATTCTACCGACCTCGGTGAGGAGGGGATCGATCTTGCCAAGCTCTACGACTACGACCTCATTCTGCTGGACCTGAACCTGCCCGACATGACCGGGCACGAGGTGCTCCGCCAGCTGCGGCTCGCCCGGATCGATACGCCCATTCTGATCCTCTCGGGCGCGGATGACACCGAGAACAAGATCAAGGGCTTCGGATTTGGTGCCGACGATTACCTCACCAAGCCATTCCACCGCGAGGAACTGGTGGCGCGGATCCACGCGATCATCCGCCGCTCCAAGGGCCACGCGCAGAGTGTGATCAAGACCGGCAAGATCGTGGTGAACCTCGATGCCAAAACGGTGGAGGTGGATGCGCGCCCGGTGCACCTGACCGGCAAGGAATACCAGATGCTGGAGCTTCTGAGCCTGCGCAAGGGCACGACGCTCACCAAGGAGATGTTCCTCAACCACCTTTACGGCGGCATGGACGAACCGGAGCTGAAGATCATCGACGTTTTCATCTGCAAGCTGCGCAAGAAGCTGGCCACCGCAACGGGCGGTGACAACTATATCGAGACAGTCTGGGGCCGCGGCTACGTGCTGCGCGACCCTGAGCCGATGGAAGACAGCGGCGACAGCCGGATGGCCGTAGGCGCCTGACCGGCAAAAGACCCCGGATGCCTCCACATCTGGGGCGGCTGCCGCGGGCCGGCGAGGCAAGTCGGCGGGCGGCAGGATAAAGACCACCACTCACATTGCCTCTCTGGACCTCTCCGGGGCGGCCTCCTATCAATCGGAGGCAGCCATCGGAGAGGACGGGGATGCCTGACCAGCCTGACAGCACGTCGCGCGAGACGGATGACATCGGCGCATTGAGCGCGGCAGAGGCCGAGGCCGAGCTGGCGCGGCTTGCGGCGCTGTTGGGGCAGGCGAATGACGCCTATCATGCCGCCGATGCACCGGTGATGGATGACGCCGAGTATGACGCGCTGAAGCGGCGCAATGCGGCGATTGAGGCGGCCTTTCCCGACCTGAAACGCGGCGACTCGCCCTCCGACCAAGTGGGCGCGGCGCCCTCTGAGACCTTCTCGAAGGTGCGCCATGCCGTGCGGATGCTCTCGCTGGGCAACGCCTTTGAGGATGGCGACGTGGGGGAGTTCGACCGGTCGGTGCGGTCATATCTGGGCCGCGAAGAGGGGCTGGCCTATACCGCCGAGCCCAAGATCGATGGGCTCTCGCTGAGCCTGCGCTACGAGGGCGGCAAGCTGGTGCAGGCGGCCACACGGGGCGATGGCGAGACCGGCGAAAACGTGACCGCCAACGCCCGAACGATTGCCGACATTCCCGAAGAGGTTGAGGGCGCGCCGGAGGTGATGGAGGTACGCGGCGAGGTCTATATGAGCCACGAGGATTTCGCGGCGCTGAACGAGAGGCAGGAGGCGGCTGGGGCCAAGGTTTTTGCCAACCCGCGCAACGCCGCCGCGGGCTCGCTCCGGCAGCTCGATGCCGAGATCACCCGCGCCCGGCCTCTGAGGTTTTTTGCCTACGCCTGGGGCGAGCTTTCGGAACCTTTGGCCGACACGCAGTTTGCCGCAATCGAACGGCTGGCAAAAATGGGCTTTTCAACCAACCCGCTCACCGCGCTCTGCGACGGGCCTGGGGAGATGCTGGCGCATTATCGCAGTATCGAGCAGAAGCGCGCGACGCTGGGCTATGACATCGACGGCGTGGTTTACAAGGTGAACGACCTCGCGCTGCAAGGGCGGCTTGGCTTTCGGTCGACCACGCCCCGATGGGCGATTGCGCACAAGTTTCCTGCCGAGCTGGCCTGGACATGGCTGCGGGAGATCGAGATTCAGGTGGGCCGGACCGGGGCGCTCAGCCCGGTTGCCCGGCTGGAGCCGGTGACGGTGGGCGGCGTGGTGGTGAGCAACGCGACGTTGCACAATGAGGATTACATCGCCGGGCGCGATGCCAAGGGCGGCGAGATCCGGGGCGGAAAGGATATTCGGCCCGGTGATTGGGTGCAGGTCTACCGCGCGGGCGACGTGATCCCGAAGGTGGCGGATGTGGACCTCGCCAAGCGGCCCGCCGATGCGAAGCCCTATGTCTTCCCCGAGACATGCCCGGAATGCGGCTCGCCCGCGATCCGTGAGGAGGGCGATGCGGTGCGGCGCTGCACCGGTGGGCTGATCTGCCCGGCGCAGGCGGTGGAGAAGCTGAAGCATTTCGTCTCCCGCGCGGCCTTCGACATCGAGGGGTTGGGGGCCAAGCAGGTTGAGGCCTTTTATGCCGATGACCAGCTTGCCGTGAAAGAGCCGGCGGACATTTTCACGCTGAAGGCGCGTGACGCGGAGAACATGACCAAGCTCGCCAATCGCGATGGCTGGGGTGAAACGAGCGCGAAGAACCTGTTTCAAGCCATTGATGACAAGCGCGAAATCGCTCTGGGGAGGCTGATCTTCGGGCTGGGTATCCGGCATGTGGGCGAGGTGGCCGCGCAGGATTTGGCGCGGCACTACGGCGCTTGGGACGCAATGGCCGAGGCGCTTGACCGCGCCCGCCCGGCCGCGCTGGCCCATCGCGCGGGCGAAGAGGCGGCAGAGGCCGAACGGGCGAAGGCGGCCGCCGAAGGGCGGCGCGCCAAGCTGGCCGAGGCGCGGGCCGCAGCCACCCCGGATGTGCCGCCAGAGGCCGCCGAGGCCTGGGCCGACCTGATCGGCACCGATGGCATAGGCCCGACGCTGGCGCTCTCGCTCTCTGACGCCTTTGCCAACCCCGATGAACGCGCGGCGATGGACAGGCTCCTGCCGCATCTCAGCCCGCAGGCCCCGGAGGCGCGGGCAACCGGCAGCCCCGTGGCGGGCAAAACCGTGGTGTTTACCGGCACGCTCGAGAAGATGACCCGGGCCGAGGCCAAGGCGCGTGCGGAGGCGCTGGGGGCCAAGGTTTCGGGCAGCGTTTCCGCCAAGACCGACTTGCTGGTGGCCGGGCCGGGCGCGGGCAGCAAGGCCAAGAAGGCGGCAGACTTGGGCGTGAAAACCATTGATGAGGACGGCTGGCTCACCCTCATCGGGGACGCATGAGCACCCGGCCGCCGCGGCTCTTTCCGCTCTTCGCGGAGATCGACACGCTGCCGGGCGTGGGCCCCAAGATCAAGGCGGCGCTGGAGGGGGCGGGCATTGCCACCCCACGTGACCTGCTCTTTACCTTGCCGCATGGCATGGTCGACCGGCGGCGGCGCGACACGGTGCAGGGCGTGCCGCCCGGCACGGTGGTGACGGTCGAGGTGACGGTGGGGCGGCATCGCGGCTCGTCGCGACCCGGCGGCCCGTATCGGGTGGAGGTGCAGGATGCGGCCACGACGATCACGCTGGTGTTCTTTCGCGGCGGCTCGAAGTGGATCGAAAAGCAGCTGCCCACGGGCCAGCGGAGGGTGATTTCTGGCAAGCTGGAGCATTTTGACGGGATGGCGCAGATGGTCCACCCCGATCACATCTTGCGCGTCGAGGAGGCGGGCGAGATCCCCGAACATGAGCCGATCTATCCGCTGACCGCCGGGGTGACCCAGCGGGTGATGGGCAAGGCGGCAGAGGCCGCGCTGGCCCGTGCGCCGGAGCTTGAAGAATGGATCGACGGGGCGCTGCTGGAGCGTGAGGGCTGGCCGGGCTGGCGCGCGGCGATGGAGACGGCGCATTTGCCGAAGACGGCGGCGGAAGTGTCTGACACCTCGCCGGCGCGGCGCAGGCTGGCCTATGACGAGCTCTTTGCCCATCAGCTCACGTTGGCGCTGGCCCGCTCGACCAGCCGCGCCAAGCCGGGCATCGGCTCCACCGGCACTGGAGCCCTGCAGGAAAAGGTGCTCGCCTCACTGCCCTACAAGCCAACTGGGGCTCAGACACGCGCGGTCTCGGAGATCGCCGGAGACATGGGCGCGCCCAAGCGGATGAACCGGTTGCTTCAGGGCGATGTCGGCGCAGGCAAGACACTGGTGGCGCTGATGGCCCTGCTCATCGCCGTGGAGGCGGGCGGGCAGGGGGTGATGATGGCCCCGACCGAGATTTTGGCCCGCCAGCACATGGCCTCTCTCTCGCCGCTGGCCGAGGCGGCGGGCGTGCGGATCGAGATCTTGACCGGGCGCGACAAGGGGGCCGAGCGCGAGGCCAAACTCGCGGCGATTGCCAGCGGCGCGGCACAGATCGTGGTGGGAACCCATGCGCTGTTTCAGGACGCCGTGAGCTTTGCCGATCTGCGGCTGACGGTGATCGACGAGCAGCACCGCTTTGGCGTGAACGAGCGGGCTCGGCTGGGCGCCAAGGGCGCAGCGGTGGACGTGCTGGTGATGTCGGCCACGCCGATCCCGCGGTCACTCTCGCTCACGCAATACGGTGATATGGAGGTCTCGGTGCTGGATGAAAAGCCGCCGGGGCGAACGCCGGTGGTGACCGCGATGGTGAGCGCCGAGCGGCTGGGCTCAGTGGTGGAGCGGCTCCGCGCGGCGGTGGCCGAGGGGCGGCAGTGCTACTGGGTCTGCCCGCTGGTGGGCGAGAGCGAGGTGAGCGAGGCAACGGCGGCGGAAGAGCGGTTCAAGCAGTTGCGCGCAGCGCTGGGAGAGGGCGCGGTGGGGCTGGTGCATGGCCAGATGCCGCCCGCCGAGAAGGATGCTGCGATGGCGGCGTTCGTCGCCGGCGAAACGGGCGTGCTGGTCGCGACCACGGTGATCGAGGTCGGGGTCGATGTGCCCAATGCGTCGATCATGGTGATCGAGCAGGCGGAGCGCTTTGGCTTGGCGCAGTTGCACCAGTTGCGCGGGCGGGTCGGGCGCGGGGCGGCGGAGAGCACCTGCATCCTGCTTTACACCCCGCCGCTGGGCGAGACGGCGCGGCAGAGACTGACGACCCTGCGGGAAACCGAGGATGGCTTCCGGATCGCGGAGGTGGACCTTGAGATGCGCGGCGCGGGCGATGTGCTGGGCACGGCCCAGTCGGGGCTGCCGAAGTTTCGCATTGCCGACATGGAGCGCATGGTGGGGCTGTCGGAGGTGGCGCAGAGCGACGCCCGTGCGCTGCTGGAGCGTGACCCGGCGCTGGAGAGCGCGCGGGGAGAGGCAGCGCGGATGCTGCTGTGGCTGACGGAACAAGACAGGGCGATCCGGCTGCTTTCAGTTGGTTAATTTTGCCGCCGCAGCAAAAGGTTAACGCCAGAATGGCACTTTGTTCACGAATGTTCTCAAAAAGTTCTGGACAGAGTGTTCTCGTTGTGAGAACAAAGGAGCAACGAAACACTTCAAGGATCACCGCCCATGATCACCAAGCTCTCCAGCCGGATCCCGCCCCTCGCGCAAGACGCCATCGGCGCCGTCGCCCTGATGGTTCTGCTGGTCGGGGTGCTGCATCTGCCCGGTATGCTCTGAATTTCTCTGCGGGGTGACATCTGCCTCTTGTCACCCGGCTTGCCTGCGGTCCAGGGACCGGGCGCATCGCATCTTCCTGTCCCCAACTTGAGATGCGCGCGCTCATTTGCCTGTCCCGAGCGCCATTTACGGGCCTTCCCCGCCCGGCGCCCGGTTCCTGTCTCCGTCTTCAACTGCCGCCGCCACCTGAAAGGGTGCGCGGCGGTTTTTTGGTGCAAGTGAGAGGGGCCCGGCGTGAACGGCGTTGCGGGAAATCCGGCGGTAGGATCTTGGGGTGGGCGGGTTGGACTAGGGCAACCGGCTTAGGCGGCGACCTGCTCCATCGCCTCGGCGGTGGCCTCGAGGGCCAGCATGATCGAGGCGTGCCGATTGCGGAAGTCGCGGGCGGGGAGCAGCACCTCGTAGTCTTCGAAGGGGGCGGAGGGCACCGGGCCGTCTGCGGTGAGCATAGCCTTCAACTCGTCGCGGGCCTTGGTGATCTCGTCCGCCGTGCGGCCGATCACGTGGGCGCCGACGATAGAGGCCGACGCCTGGCCGAGGGCGCAGGCCTTCACATCCTGCCCGAATTGCGCCACGCGGCCGCCTTCCATCACCAGATCCACGGTGACGGTGGAGCCGCAGAGGGGGGAGCGCTTCTTGACCGTGACCTGCGGAGACTCCAGTCGATCGGTCAGGGGGATGTCACCGGCCAGCGAGAGAATCTTGCCCGAGTAGAGCTTGATCAGGTCGTTTTCGGCGTTCATAAGCTGGCCTCCGGCGCGTGCTCCCCTTAGATAGCGGCGCGGCGGCGGAATGCAAAGGAGCGGGCATGTCGTTTGACACCGAGACATTGGTCTATGACGCGAAAGGGCTGATCCCCGCCGTGGCGCAGGACGCCGAGAGCGGCGAAGTGCTGATGGTGGCGTGGATGAACGCCGAGGCCGTGGCGCGGACGCTGGAGACCGGGCGGGTGACCTATTGGTCGCGCTCGCGGGCCAGCTTCTGGGTGAAGGGCGAGACCTCGGGCCACGTGCAGACGCTGGTGCAAATGCGGGTCGATTGCGACCGCGATTGCCTGCTGGTGCTGGTGCATCAGGAAGGCCCGGCCTGCCACACCAACCGGCGCAGCTGCTTTTACACCGCAGTGCGGGAGGGCGAAGAGGTGGTGATCTCGGAGCCGATCGCGGGCTAGAGGCCGACCATTCGGCGGATTTCTTCGGGCGTAAGGCCATCATCCCGGTAGCGGGCAATGGCGCGGGCGTCATCGCGTTTGGCGAGGCGCTTGCCGGCGTCGTCGCGGATGAGGCGGTGGTGGTGGTAGCGCGGGGTGGGCAGGCCGAGGAGCCTTTGGAGCACCACGTGGATCTTGGTGGCCTCGGCGAGATCAGCGCCGCGCACCACATGGGTGATCTGCTGGGCGGCATCGTCGATCACCACGGCGAGGTGGTAGCTGGTGCCCATGTCGCGCCGCGCGAGAACAACATCGCCGACGGTCTCGATCATCTCATCGCCGTCGATCAGGTGCTCTCCGGCACCCTCCGGACCCGTCTCGACATAGCGGAGAGGCAGGTCGTTCCGCTGGGCGAGCAGGCTCATGGCCATGTGCATATCAAGCCGAAGGGCGGTGTCTTCGGGCATGTCGATGAGCCCGCCACGGGTGCCATTGCCGCGACAGGTGCCGGGGTAGATCAGGCCGTCGGGGCCGAAATGGCGCGTGCCTTCCTGCGGGGCGGAGACGGCGGCGGCAATGTCGCGCCGGTTGCAGGTGCAGGCAAAGAGCAGGTCTTCGCGCCAGAGGTGCGCAAGCGCGCTCCGGTAGGCGGCAAGGCGGGTGGATTGGCGCAAAACGGGCTCGGGCCACCAGATGCCAAGCCAACGCAGGTCGTCGAAGATCTGCGCCTCCCATTCCGGGCGGGCGCGGGACTGGTCGATGTCTTCGATGCGAAGAAGGAAGGTGCCATCGGCCTCAAGGGCCATGTCATAGGCGAGCATGGCCGAATAAGCATGGCCCAAATGCAGCGGGCCGGTGGGAGATGGGGCAAAACGGGTGGTGAATGTCACGCCGGTTCAACGGGTTGCGCGGCAGAGTTCAACCATGCCTGCCAGTCTTCCTTGGCGCGGTCGGTATAGGCCTTGTAGCGGTCCTTTCGCCCGCGCCGCCCGCCTTTTGCTTCGACCGGGGGGAAGAGCCCGAAGTTGACGTTCATCGGCTGGAAGGTCTTGGCCTCGGCGCCGCCGGTGATGTGGGTGACGAGCGCGCCCATGGCGGTGGTTTGCGGGACCGGGGGGAGTGTTTCGCCGCGCAGCTCCGCCACGGCGAGGCGCCCGGCGAGGAGGCCCATTGCAGTGCTTTCGACATAGCCTTCGACGCCGGTGATCTGTCCGGCGAAGCGGATATGGGGCTGGGATTTCAAGCGCATTTCGGCGTCGAGCAGCGTGGGCGAGTTGAGGAAGGTGTTGCGGTGGATGCCGCCGAGGCGGGCGAATTGGGCATTCTCCAAGCCTGGAATCATCCGGAATACAGCGGTTTGCGCGCCGTACTTCATCTTGGTCTGGAAGCCGACGATGTTGTAGAGCGTGCCGAGCTTGTTGTCGCGCCGGAGCTGGACGACGGCGTACGCCTTTTCATCCGGCTGGTGCGCGTTGGTGAGGCCGATGGGCTTCATCGGGCCGTGGCGCAGGGTCTCGCGGCCGCGCTCGGCCATGACCTCGATGGGCAGGCAACCGTCGAAATACTTGGCGGTTTCGCCTTCGCGGAACTCGGTTTTGTCGGCCTCGAGCAGCGCGTCGATGAAAGCCTCGTATTGAGGCTTTGTCATCGGACAGTTCATGTAAGCGGTGCGCTCTTCCTCGGTTTCGCCCTTGTCATAGCGGGACTGCATCCAGGCGACGTTCATATCGACGGTGTCGGCGTGGACGATGGGGGCGATGGCATCGAAGAAGGCGAGCGCCTCGGCGCCGGTTTCGGCCGCGATGGCCTCGGCGAGCGCGCCCGAGGTGAGCGGGCCGGTGGCGATAATGGCAGGGCCATCCTCTGGCTTGGGCAGGGCGTTGATTTCCCGTTCCGAAACAGTGACCAGCGGGTGGCTCTTCAACTGGCCCGTGATCCACTCGGCGAAGGGCTCACGGTCGATCCCGAGGGCGGAGCCGGCGGGCAGCGCGTGCCGGTCGGCGGAGGAGATCACGAGGCCCTTGGCGGCGCGCATCTCCCAGTGAAGAAGGCCCACCGCGTTTTGCTCGTCGTCATCGGAGCGGAAGGAGTTGGAGCAGACCATCTCGGCAAAGTTGCCGGTCTGGTGGGCGAAGGTGCCGACATGGGGGCGCATCTCGTGGAGCACCACGGGCTGGCCGGCGGAAACGGCCTGCCAGGCGGCCTCGGAGCCGGCCATGCCTGCGCCGATGATATGGAGGGGCTTGGTCATGGGGCGGAGATAGGGCCTCCGCCCCGATTTGGAAAGCCCTCAGCGCTGGCCAACGAAATCCCAGACCATGCTGCGCTCCAGCAGCGGGCGCAGGGGACGGATTGGAGCGAGCTGGCGCGCGGCGGCGGGTGCACGGGTGGTGCGAGGGTCGCCGATGGCGGCGGTGAGGCCGAGGGCGAGGCGGGTTTCGTCGGTGGAGAGGGTGCCGGAGATATGGCTGTGGCTGGCGCCGACATAGAGCGAGACGGGCGCGGAGGGCAGGTGGTAGCGCAGGCCGAGGTCGAGCGTGGTGGCAGTGAGGGCGGTGCTGGCCTCATCGGCATCGACTACGGCTAGCCTGCCGGTGATCGCGAGTTGGTCGGTGATCGCCTGCTCCAGCCCGATGGAGCTAAAGATGTAATCCACCTCCGAAGGATCGGCGCGGCCCATGCCTGCGCGGGCAGTGAGCGTGGTGGCGGGGGTCAGGCTCCAGATCCCCTCGATCCCGGTCTCGATGGTGCTTGCCTCGGTGTCATTTGCATCGGAATAGGCGAGGAACACGCCGTATTTGGCCTGCTGCGAGGGCTGGAGGTAGAGGTGGGCGGCGATATTGCCGAACCAGACCTCGCCATAGTCGACCACACCGACATCGAGCTGGAAGCCGTGATGCGCGGTGATGGCGAAGTCGGCGCTAGCGTCGAGCGTGGAGAGGCTGCCGCTGTCGCCCGAGAGGTGATCGAGGGTGAGCTCGGCGCCGGAGAATCCGATGGCGGAGCTTTGGGCGCTGAGGGGGACGGGCAGCAGGAAGCTGGCCACGGCAAGGGCTGCCGCGGTGATGCGGGTTTTCATGGTCTGATCCTTGATGTGAGTGTCAGGGCCCCCGATCCACCGGCCCGTCCGTTCCGCTCAAGCTTTGCCCGAATTCGCGCTCAATTAGAACAATTACCGTAACGGATGGTTAACCTGTGCGGCGGCGCGGCGCTCAGACCAGCGCGATGGTTTCGCGCTGGGTCGGGTCGGGGTAGGGGCGGTAGAGGCCCACGTCGATCGAGGCGATCATCTGGTGCATTTGCTCATAGAGCCGCTCGGCATCCGGCCCCTTCTCGGTGAGCGACGAGAGTGCGGTATCGAGGGCGCGGAGCGAAGGGATCTCGATATCGAGCAGGAAGTCGGTGTGGCGGCCAGAGGCGAGGCCGACCTTGCGGCGCAGCAACCGATAGCTCCCGATATGGCCGTTGGCGAGCAGCCAGGTCATCCAGGCCTCGGTTGCGGTGGCAAACCCGAGGGCGCGGCTGCCCTGCTTCAGTTCGATCATGCAGTGGTAGAGGATCAAGGCCCGGTCTCCCGCGTGGTGCGGAAGGACCATGCACACTGGCCGTTACGACCGGGTTAAGCGCGACCTGCCGCGCAAAAAGAAAAGAGGGCGCCGCAAAACACGCGACGCCCCTGAAGTTAAGTCCGTTCGACCAGTGCGGTTACGATGCTAGAGATCAGTCAAGCCGGACCATCCTTTGCGGTACATGGAGTAGGCGCCGCCACCAGCCACGATGAGGGGCAGGGCGAGGCCGCAGGCCACAAGGACACCGATGCCGAGATTGTCGGCCTCGTATCCTCCGCTTGTGAGGGTGTAGCCCGCGTAGATCACCAGACCGATGGAGGTGACGAGGCGGGTACGGATGCCGAAGGCGACCCAGATCGCGATGACGATCAGGAGCGCGTTGACGGCGATGAACTGGGCGGTTTCCACCGGGGCCCGAAAGCCCATTTGCCAGGTTGAGGCCTGAGCGGCAAAGGTGGGAACCACGAGCGTGGAGAGTGCCTGGTTCGCGAGGAGGAACGCGAACGATAGGCGGAAGGCGCATTGCACCATCGGTGTAAGGGTCATTATCTGCTCTGCCTCAAGTGATGATGTATCTCATCGTTGAGTTGAGCATGAGCGCAAATGCTTAACGTGAAAATAGAAAATTATGCAAAACGGAAAACACAAAATGTGCAATCCGCACATATATTCGCGCATCACGAAACAATCCGCGCCTTGTAAACAAGGGGCTTGAGGCCAGCCTCCGGGTCAGGCGCGGCGGAGGTTCACAACCTCGCTACGGGCGGTTTGCATCTTGGCAAAGCTCTCTTTGACCCAGGTTATGGTGCCATCCATCACCGGATCGCCCTTGCGGGAGGCGTGGTAGATCATCCACATGTCGGTGCTCGAAAGCTCCTCGCCACCCGGCACGACCTCGAGGTCGGGGTTGCTCGCGGCGACGATATCAACGAGCGGGCCGGCCATGTCGGTGGCGCCGACGATCTCGTAAAGCTCGTACATCGACTGCACCCGCATCGAGGGCGGCTCGGGGAAGAACTGGTAGGCCGCCTGATTGAAGGGGGTCGGGTCGAAATGATCGCTGAGCGAGACCCAGCCCGAATTTTCCTTGGCGCCGCGACGGCGATAGACGCTGGAGGTGAGGGTGGCCACCTTCTGGGTGATCACGCGGCCCGACTCCGGGCGTTTGTGTTGGAGCACGAGGTCATTCTCGCCGAGGCCGTCCTCCATCACCCGCTGGGTGAAGGTGTAGGTGACGTTGCTCAGGGCCGGGCTGCGGTGGGCGATGTTGGGGTAGAGCACGAAGAGCGAGACGATGGGCGGGCAGCCGATGGAGAGCCGGGTGCTCTGGCCTGCGGTGCCGTTGCGGATGCTGTTCATCTCGGTTTCGAGCCTCTGTTCGACATCCTCGGCGATTTGCAGCAAGCCGTGGATCATCGGGCTCGGCTCCCAGCCGTCGGCCTTTTTCACGAAGGGGGGCTGGCCGAGGATTTCGCCAAGGCGTTCGATTCGGCGGGACATGGTGGCCACGTTGATGCCCAGCGACTGCGCGGCGGAGTTCATCCGGCCATGGCGCGAAAGGGCCAGTGCAAACTTGAGGTCGTCCCACGCGGGCATTCTGTGCTCCTGCTCGTTGTTCTCATCGTTCGATTCGACGACTGCTAAAAATTAGTAGAACGGTTTTGCAGAAAAGTAGAGCGCGTCTCAATGGCGGTAGTGGGCCTAGTTAAGCACAACCGGGTGATGTGTTGCACAAAAATCCTTGCAGAAAGCAAGTGTCCTAACGTCAACCTGCGGGCGGTGGGCCGGAGCGGTTGAGCAGCTCCTTGAGCAGGGCGGTCTGGCGCTCGTTCTGCTCTAGGATGCGGTCCAGTGTGCGCTGCTGCCGGGCCGCGCGGGCGCCGGACACCAGCATGATGGCGACCACGATGCCCGTGATGATGACGAGCGGAATAAGACCGGCGATGAGGGAGAGGGTTTGGGGATCGCTCCCCATTATTCCTCACCCCCGGTGTCGGTGCCGCTCTCTGGCGTGGCGTCCGGCCCGCCCTCGGTTTCGGGGGCGTCGTCCTCATCCTGCTCGGCGATCCAGGCGACCGAGACCACCTCTTCACGCTTTGCGGTGTTGAACACCTTCACCCCGCCTGCGGAGCGCGAGCGGAAGGAGATGCCCTCGACCGGGCAGCGGATCGACTGGCCGGTGGAGGTGGCGAGCATGACCTGGTCGGGCATTTCGACCGGGAAGCAGGCCACGATCGGGCCGTGGGGCATGCCTTTGGTCCAGGCCGTGACGCCCAAGCCGCCGCGACCGCGGATCGGGTAGTCGTGCGACGAAGAGATCTTGCCGGCCCCCTTGGTGGTGATGGTCAGGATCAGGTCTTCGGCCGCCGACATCTCTGCATAACGCTCCTGAGAGAGCTGGCCCTCGGCCACTACTTCCTCTTCGTCGTCGGCTTCGTCCTCTTCGGTCAGACCGGCCATGAGGCGGCGCTGCTTGAGGTAGGCCACGCGCTCCTCCGAGGTCGCCTCGAAGTGGCGGATGACCGACATGGAGACGACCTTGTCGCCGTTGCTGAGCTTGATGCCCCGCACGCCGACCGAGTTGCGCGAGTTGAAGACGCGCACATCGGTGGTGGAGAAGCGGATGGCGCGGCCTGCATCGGTGACCAGCATCACATCATCGTCTTCCGAGCAGATGCGGGCGTTGATGAGGCTCATGCCCTCGTTCTCGTCCTCGAACTTCATCGCGATCTTGCCGTTGCGCATGACGTTGGTGAAGTCGGAGAGGCGGTTGCGGCGCACGGTGCCCTTGTCGGTCGCGAAGACGATTTGCAGGTCGTCCCACTCTTCCTCGGGGCGGTCCACCGGCATGATCGCGGCGACGGAGACGCCCTGCGGGATCGGCAGGATGTTGATGATCGCCTTGCCGCGCGAGGTGCGCCCGCCTTGGGGCAGGCGCCATGTCTTCAGCTTGTAGGCCATCCCGTCGGTGGTGAAGAACAGCAGCTGCGTGTGGGTGTTGGCGACGAAGAGGGTGGTGACCACGTCCTCCTCTTTCAGGTCGCCGCCCGAGAGGCCCTTGCCGCCGCGCTTTTGCGCGCGGAAGTCGGCCAGCGGGGTGCGCTTGATGTAGCCGGACTGGGTGACGGTAACGACCATTTCCTCACGTTCGATGAGGTCTTCGTCGTCCATGTCGCCGGACCAGTCGACGATTTCGGTGCGGCGCGGCACGGCGAATTCGTCTTTCACCTCTTTCAGCTCGTTGGCGATGATCTCCATGATCCGGTCGCGGGAGCGGAGGATATCGAGGTAATCCTTGATTTTGCCGGCCAGCTCTTCGAGCTCGTCGGTGACCTCTTTCACGCCGAGTTGGGTCAGGCGCTGGAGCCGCAGCTCGAGGATGGCACGGGCCTGTGCTTCGGACAGGTTGTAGGTGCCATCGTCGTTCATCGTGTGCGACGGGTCGTCGATCAGGCGGATGTAGCCTTCGATCTCGGAGGCGGGCCAGCGGCGGGTCATCAGCTTTTCACGCGCTTCGGCAGCATCGGCGGAGGCGCGAATGGTGGCGACCACCTCGTCAACGTTGGAGACGGCCACGGCGAGGCCGCAGAGGATGTGGCTGCGCTCACGGGCCTTGCGCAGCTCGTAGGCGGTGCGGCGGGCCACGACCTCTTCGCGGAACGACACGAAGGCCGAGAGGAACCCGCGCAGGGTGAGCGTTTCAGGTCGGCCGCCGTTGAGCGCCAGCATGTTGCAGCCGAAGCTGGTTTGCATCTGGGTGAAGCGGAAGAGCTGGTTGAGCACCACTTCAGGAGTGGCGTCGCGCTTCAGCTCGATCACCACGCGCACGCCATGCCGGTCGGACTCGTCGGCGATGCCGGAGATGCCCTCCAGCTTCTTGTCGCGCACAAGCTCGGCGATCTTTTCGATCATCGAGGACTTGTTGACCTGATAGGGCACCTCGTCGACGACGATGGCGTAGCGGTCCTTGCGGACCTCCTCGGTGTGGGTCCGCGCCCGGAGGATCACCGAGCCGCGCCCTTCGAGGTAGGCCTTGCGGGCGCCCGACTGGCCGAGGATCACCCCGCCAGTGGGGAAATCGGGGCCGGGGATGTGCTCCATCAACCCGGCGCTGTCGAGATCGGGGTCGTCGATCAGGGCCAGCGTCGCGTCGATCACCTCGCCAAGGTTGTGCGGCGGGATGTTGGTGGCCATGCCCACGGCGATACCGCCGGCGCCATTGACGAGCATGTTCGGAAAGCGGGCAGGGAGAACCGTAGGCTCCTGGTCCTTGCCATCGTAGTTGTCGATGAAATCGACAGTGTCCTTGTCGATGTCGGCAAGCAGGGAGCCCGCGACCTTTTCCATCCGGATCTCGGTGTAACGCATGGCGGCGGGCTTATCGCCGTCCATCGAGCCGAAGTTGCCCTGACCGTCGAGCAACGGCAGCGACATGGAGAAATCCTGCGCCATCCGCGCCAGCGCGTCGTAGATCGCGCCGTCGCCGTGGGGGTGATACTTACCCATCGTGTCGCCGACCGGGCGGGCCGATTTGCGGTAGGGTTTGTCATGCGTGTTGTTGGTGTCGTGCATCGCAAAGAGGATGCGGCGGTGCACCGGCTTGAGGCCGTCGCGCAGATCGGGGATCGCGCGGCTCACGATCACGCTCATCGCGTAATCGAGGTAGGATGCTTTCATCTCCTCTTCGATGGTGATCGAAGGGCCGTGGTACTCCGGGCGCTCGGGCGGAGTATCCTCAGTGTTTTCAGGAGGTTCTGGCGTGTCGCTCATAAGGGGTCCCGCATCGGCGCCGCGTGGGCTGGGCGCTTCTAGATTTTGTTGCGGATTTATACAGCCAACACGATATGGGGTGCAACCTGCGCCTCCCTTTTAGGCAAAAGTGCAACGCAACACCGTGATAGGGCGTTGTTTTTATTGAAAAGTAATCGAAGCGTGGCAAGCTCTGTAACAGGGGGGTGACATTGAGAGGCGGAAAGGAGACGCGGTATGGCGGAATCGGAAACCGAACTCATGCTCAGGGGATACGGGCTCACGACGGCGGAGCTGTTCTACCGGATGCCGGATTTTCAGAGCGTTCTCAATACCTTCATCTGGCAGGACTATGACCTTGCGCCGGATCATCCGAGGCTCTTCAAGTTCATCGAATTCTGGCAGGACGAGATTGAGGGGCCGTTGCACTCGGTGCGGTTCACTCATCGCAAGATGATCTCGCCGGGTGAGTGGCGCAATGTGACCGGCGAGTTCACCTATCATTGATGTGCCGCAGAGCGGGGTGAAGAATCGTCCCGAAGATTATTCGGACACCAAGAATTTTCGTGAAAATTCTTATGCTCAGGCGCGGCGGGTGGCGGCGTAGATCCAGATCGCCATGAGCCCGAGCGAGATGAGCGCGTTCCACGAGGGCATCGAGAGCATCAGGAACTCGCCCGCCGACTGGTCGCACATCACCGGGGCCGCGCCCGTGGGGTCGAGCAGCGAGGCGCCGTCCATCCCGCCGAGGCCCGTGCCGGTGCATGAGGAGGGGCCATCCCAGTATTTGCGTTCGACGCCGGTGTGAAAGATGCCGATGCCCGCCGTGGTCGCCGCCGCCAGTGCCCCGAGCCAGGCCAGCAGCCGGTGGCCCGCATGGAGGCCCGGCAGCAGCACGATCAGCACCGCGATGCCGAAGGCGGCCCAGTGCGGGTAGCGCTGCCAGAAGCACATCGCGCAGGGCGCCATCCCGAAGCCGTATTGAAAGACCCATGCGCCGATCACCATGGCGAGAGAACCGAGACCGGCGAGGGAGGCGTAGCGTTTGAGCATCAGATGTATCTCACAAGGAAGAAGCCGCCGACGAGGATCACCACGAAGAGGGTGAACATCAGTCCGAGGCGTTGTTCGATGAAGTCGCGGATCGGCGTGCCGAATTTCCACAGCAGCCCGGCGACGATGAAAAAGCGCAGGCCGCGCGCGATGATAGAGGTGATGACGAAGGTGGCCAGAGGCATCCCCGTCCAGCCCGACATGATGGTGATCACCTTGAAGGGGAAGGGAGTGAGCCCAGCCGTCAGCACCGCCCAGAAACCGAAATCGTTGAAGCGGGTGTTGAACTCGGCCATCGCGTCGCCCTTGCCGAGCGCGGCGAGGATCGGCTGGCCGACGCTGTCGAACAGCAGCGCGCCGATGGCGTATCCCAGCAGACCGCCCAGCACCGAGGAGACAGTAGCGATGCCCGCGATCAGCCAGGCCCGGTGCGGCATGGCCAGCACCATCGGGATCATCAGCACATCGGGCGGAATCGGAAAGACCGAGCTTTCGATAAAGGCGACCGCGGCCAGCACCCAAAGCGCATAGCGGCTTGTGGCTTGGCGGATCGTCCAGTCATAAAGGGAACGCAACATGCTCGGTGCCCGTTATCGGTTTGGGGCCAGTAGCCATGCAGGCTCGGTGACGTCAAGGGAGACACCATCATGAAGTGGAGAGGACGGCGCGGCAGCCGGAATGTGATCGACCGGCGCGGAGTGAGCGCGGGCAAGGCGGGTGGCATCGGCGGGGTGGGGCTGATCATCGTGCTGGTGGTGGGCTACTTCCTTGGTATCGACGTGACCCCGCTGCTGAACGGCGGCGGCGTGCCGGTGCAATCGACCGAGACGCGTGAGTTGAGCGCCGAGGAGCAGGCCGCCGGGCAGTTCGTGAGCGTGGTGCTGGCCGATACCGAGGAAATCTGGGGGCAGGTTTTCCCCGAGCAGGTGGGGCGCGAGTATCGCCCGGCGCAGTTGGTGCTGTTCTCGGGCCGGGTTGCCTCGGGCTGCGGCGGCGCGAGCGCGGCGACCGGGCCGTTCTACTGCCCGGCGGACCGGCGCGCCTATCTCGACACGCAATTCTTTGCCACGCTGCAAAACCGGCTGGGCGCGAAGGGCGATTTTGCGGCGGCCTATGTGGTGGCCCATGAGATCGCCCACCACGTGCAGAACGAGTTGGGCATCCTCGGTCAGGTGAACGAGGCCAAGGCGGCGGCGGGTGAGCAGCGGCGGAATGAGCTGAGCGTGCGCACCGAGTTGCAGGCCGATTGCCTGTCAGGCGTCTGGGCGCATTATGCCGAGGCGCAGCTTGGCACGGTGGAGCCGGGCGATCTGGACGAGGCGCTCAATGCTGCCCGGCAGATCGGGGATGATACGCTTCAGCGCAACGCCGGACGCACGCCGATGCCGCACACCTTTACACACGGCTCCGCCGCCCAGCGGCAGGAGTGGTTCGCGCGGGGGTATGAGAGCGGCCGGATGGATGCTTGCGACACCTTCGGCACCAGCCGCCTCTAATTGTTACAGCTCGGGCACGGCGAGGATCTTGCTGACCTCGCTGCCATCGGTCTCGAACACCAGCAGGTAGCCATCGGCATAGCTGCTTTCGACCTCGCCCTTGGGGCCGACGACGTAGGCCATGTTGGTCTCGTAGTCGTAATAGCCGGTGGGGGTGCCGAGCAGGGCCTCCACCGCCTCGGGCGTGGCGCCGATGAGGGTGTTGCTGGCCAGAAGGTCGGCCACCATCGCCCCGCGGCCCTCTTGATCGGCCCCGGCCCAGGCCTCGGGCGAGAAGCTCTCACTCCCGAGCCGTGACCATGCCGCCGGATCGCCGCCTTCTTCCTTACAGGCGCCGAGCATGGCGAGCAGGCTGCCGAGAACGGCCACCTTGCAGACCCGCCCGATCATGGTGCGATGACCTTGAGGCGGCCATTGTCGAGCGCCTCCTTGCACATGGCCGAAAGCTCGGCGTTGCTGTTGGACCAGAGCCGGGAGTTGATCATGCCGCTGATCGAAAAGGGCACGATATTGTCGGCGGCATGGTTCACCTCGGTAAAGAAGGTGGAGCCAATGGAGAGGCCGACGAGGTTGTTGTGCATGTCCATCGCCTTCTGGTCCGGCGGGTTGGCCGGGTCGCTCTCGTGGGCGGAAACGAAGAGGTAGGCATCGGCATATCCCATGTCGCGCGAGAGGGTCGAGGACCAGAAGCAGTGGCGGAAGGCATCGGATTTGTCGTTGAGCCCGTTGTGGCCCATCACCGCCTTGGTCTCGTTATAGGCGATGTCCTTGGAGTTGCGGATGATCACCGCATACTGCGGGTGCGTCGCGATGAAGGCTTTTTCGGCGGGTGTCAGCTTGGACCATTGGTCATAAACGCCCATGGATCGTCTCCGGTTAATTGGCAGGTCTGTAAAATGAAGCGCCGAAGCGCGCCTGCACAGTAGGCTTCGGCAGGGCGCACGCAAGCGCGGAATGCGCGGCATGGATTGACCGGCGGAATGGGAGCAGGTATCGGGCGTGCGGTGCTGTGCCGGTGTGGCGGAATGGTAGACGCAGGGGATTCAAAATCCCCCGATGGCAACATCGTGAGAGTTCGAGTCTCTCCACCGGCACCAAGACTTCTCGATTGCGTGATTTGCCTCCGCTGGGCGACCTGTGCGTTTGCGCAGACGGGGGCGTTTTTGTGTGGGTTCGGGAGCAGAAAACGCAGGGCCTCGCTCTGCGGTTGAGAATTTCTTTCGCTTCGCCAATAGGTTGCAGCGCCGGGTCGGCTCGGGTGATTTCGAGCCAGGTTCGCGCGCGCAGAATCGATTCGACGAAAATTCTGGCCTACCCCAACGTCAATCCGGGGTCTGTCCGGGCATTGGTGCAAAATCGCGAACACTTCTGCTCGCCTCATAGTTGCCACAATCTCCGACGCCAAAAATGTGATCTGGAGGGTTAACCGTTGCGAAACGCGAAACAATTTCAGGTCAAGCTTTGCATTCTGCTGAGGTGGCTCGGCAGGCGGGAAATCGCTCATAACATGTTAACTTATTGAATATACATCAAAAGCGCGACGAATGCCGTGCAGATCAGACCCCGCACCGGGCCGACCAGCAGTTTCGCGAGGTGCGACAAAAGCGTGCCCGAATCTGGGCAGGTATGGATGCGCCCGGCACGCTTTTGCCCCAAAGGTGCCACTTTTCACTTCCGGGCCGGGCCGATGCATGGGTATACCGAACCTGCCCAACTGGGGGGCGAAGTTTGCTGGCTGCGGGGGCGGCCGCTCGATGACGCAGAGCACATTCTGCGGGATCGGTGCGTGTGCGCTGTCCCCATCTGACAGCCGAACACGATAGGTGAGGAAGCGACCGGTCGCTGCAGACCTGTGACCTTCCGAAAACCAAACCGGAGCGTTTGCTGGCGTTCCGGTCACCGTTCCCCTTTTGGCTGACGAGTGCGTGTCGCGCGGAACCGCTATTGGCCGGTATCGCCGCTCGGCGGGTGTGTAGTGAAGGAACGTTTGAAGGACGACGGACAAGGCAGTGCGAGCCTAGCTCGAGTGTAAGACAGGGCATTTCCCCTGTCGCCGCAGTTCCCGACCCATGGTGTTCGATCCGGCCGTTTGGGGCCGCTGGTGAAATGAAACGCGCGGGGTCGCTGCAGGCCGTATCCGCGTCGCAGGGGAAGATGTGATGACGAAGGTAACGCTGGACTTCAACGGCGAAAGTGCAGGCACCGTCATAGACGACGAGTATGCCTCCAAAGGCGTGACGATCTCTTCGATCGTTGATGGCAAGGTCAACTACTACAAGAGCCCGGCGATGATCTTCGACACGTCGAACCCGACGGGCGGAGACCATGACCTGGCCACCTCCAACCTCGGCAACGTGCTGATCATCTCTGAGGATGGCGACTCGAACGACCCCGATGACGAGGCCTGCGGCGGCACACTGGTGTTCGATTTCACCGAAGAGGTCACCTTCCACTCGCTGACCCTGCTGGACGTGGAAGAGGGCGCCAAGATCAAGTTCTACGACGATAATGGCCACTACATAGGCTACCATTACGTCACCACGGCCAACAACGGCCAGTGCAACGTGGACTTCGGCAACATCGAAGGCGTCGGCAAGGTCGAGGTCGTGTTCAACGGCTCCGGCGCGGTCGACAACGTGTCGTACACCACGCCTGCGCCCGAGGGTGACGGGATCGTGGAAGGCACCGGCGGTGACGACCTGATCGACACCACCTACGAGGGCGACCCCGAGGGCGACAAGATCGACAACAATGATGCGATCCTGCCCGGCGAAGGCCCGAACGACGATATCGTTGTGGCCGGTGACGGTGACGACACCGTGCTGGCTGGCGAGGGCAACGACGAGGTCTACGGCAACGGCGGCTCCGACACGCTCGAGGGCGGCGCGGGCGACGATATCCTGATCGGCGATGCCTCCGGCCCCTATGGCAACGGTGCGGGCGCGACCACCTCGACCCAGGAAGCCTTCAAGTGGTCCGAGCTGAAGGACTACCACGGCGGCAGCCTGCAGAACGGCGAGAAGATCGTCAGCCAGAGCCAGGACACCGGCGAAAACGTGGTGACCCTCACGCTCAACAAGTCGTACGACAACACCTTCTCGACCGATCAGCAGAAGGTGCATTCGATCGACACCGGTGAGCTGCCGGGCGCCAATGCCCACTCCTCGCTGGAGAGCGAGCTGGACTACAAGGGCGACAGCCAGACCTACACGCTGGAGTTCGAGAAGGACGCCGAGAACGTGTCGTTCCGGGTGAACGACATCGACTTCGACAGCACCGTTGTCATCACCGCCTATGACGCCGAGGGCAACAAGATCCCGGTCGACATGAGCGCGGGCGACGGCGTCTCGCTCTACGACAACGACAGCGTGGCCGGGTTCGATACCGCCGTCTCCAAAGGCGGCGGCGCGGCCGACACCTCGCCGACCTACTCGGCGCTGGTCAGCGTGCCTGGCCCGGTGGCCAAGCTGGTCATCACCCACGTTCAGGACGGCCACAGTGACAGCGGCGTGAACGTGACCGACATCTACTTCGACACCATCACCGGTGAAGGTGAGGGCGAAGGTGTGCCGGGCAATGACACCATCCTTGGCGGTCTGGGCAACGATTACATCGAAGGCAATGCCGGGGCGGATTACCTCGACGGTGGCGAAGGCGCCGATACGGTGCTGGGCGGCGACGATGCCGACACCATCGTGGGCGGCGCGGGTGACGTGGTTGATGGCGGCGCCGGTGGCGACGACAACGATACGCTCGACCTGACCCTCGGCGAGCCCTTCTACCTGAAGGATCTGGAGCCCGACTCCAACGGCAACGGCTGGAACGGCACGGTTGTCTACGTCGATGCCGACGGCAAGCCGACCGGCGAGACGATGACCTTCACCGAGATCGAAAACATCAACGGCACCCCGGCCAACCAGCTGCCGGTGGCGGGCGATGATGTGGCCAAGGGTGACATCCTGAACCCGGTCACGATCGACGTGCTCGGCAACGATACCGACCCGGATGGCGACACGCTGACCATCGACAGCATCACCCAGCCCGCCGCTGGCGGCACCGTGGTGGACAATGGCGATGGCACCGTGACCTTCACCCCCGATGGGACCGTGGATGGCGATGTGACCTTTGAATACACCGTCAGCGACGGCAAAGGCGGGTTCGACACGGCCACCGTGACCGTCACCCTGCGGGACGGGATCGTGGAAGGCACGGCCGGCAACGATTACATCGACGAAGCCTACGAGGGTGACCCGGAAGGCGACATGGTCGACGGCGGCGACAACATCTTTGGCGGCGGTCCGGACGATGACATCATCGACGCTGGCGCAGGCGATGACGTGGTCAAGGCCGGTGTGGGCGATGACGTTGTATTCGGTGGTGACGGCAACGACAGCATCTACGGCCGCGGCGGCAACGACATCCTCGATGGTGGCGCTGGCAACGACTACATCGAAGGTGGCCAGAACGACGACATCATCGCCGGCGGTGAAGGCAATGACACCATCTATGGTCAGGGTGGCAACGACCAGATCGACGGTGGCGCGGGCGACGACTGGATCCGTGGTGGTCAGGATGCCGACGTGATCGAAGGCGGTGACGGCAACGACACCATCGACGGCATGAGCGGTGATGACACTCTCTCCGGTGGCGCGGGCGACGACACCATCCAGGGCGGTGGCGGCGAAGACCTCATCGACGGTGGCTCCGGCAATGACACGCTGATCGGCGGCAATAACAAGGACCACATCATCGGGGGCGACGGCTCCGATTATGTCGAGGGTGGCGGCTCTGATGACTACATCAACACCTCTGGCAACCTCGATGCCTATGGTGTGTCCGGCTCGCCCGACCAGGGGTATCCGGGCATTTGGGCGCCTGATGCGGACCCCTATGATGACCGCGACACCGTTTATGGCGGCGATGGCAATGACACCATCATCACCGGCGACGATGACGACTACATCGAGGGCGGTGCGGGCAACGACAAGATCGATGCGGGCTTCGACGACGACACCGTGCTGGGTGGCGACGGCGACGACATCATCGTGGGCGGCGAGGGCAACGACTACCTCGACGGCGGCGCGGGCAATGACATCATCTATGGTGGCCTGAACCCGGTCTTCCCCGACGCGCTGAACATCCCCGACGACGCGGGCGACTTGCGCCCCGACAACGGCGATGACGTGATCCACGGCGGTGCCGGCAACGACACCATCTACGGCCAGGACGATGACGACCTGATCTACGGCGACGAGGGCGACGATTACATCGACGGCGGCGTTGACGACGACGAGATCTATGGCGGCACCGGCAATGACACGATCATCGGCGGCCAAGGCGTCGACAAGCTCTACGGCGATGATGACCGTGACACCTTCCTCGGCGGCAACGCGGGCGACCACGTTGACGGCGGCTCGGGTGGCGATGACTACGACACGCTGAACCTCACCGGCTCGGACGTGGACTACATCGAGTACACCTCGCCCGACCGCGAAGACGGCATCGTTCACTTCAACGATGGCGGCACGATGACCTTCGAGGAAATCGAGAACGTCATCCCCTGCTTCACCCCCGGCACGCTGATCGCGACGCCGCGTGGCGAGGTGGCCGTGGAAGAGCTGAAGGTGGGCGACAAGGTCATCACCCGCGACAACGGCATCCAGGAGATCCGTTGGTTGGGCCGGACCGATGTGGACACTGTGGAGCTGATGAAGCGCCCCGCGCTGCGTCCTGTCCGGATTGCCAAGGGCGCACTGGACGGCAACCTGCCGGAGCGTGACATGCTGGTGAGCCCGCAGCACCGTGTTCTGGTGGCCTCCGACCGCGCCGCTCTCTACTTTGAGGAGCGCGAGGTTCTGGTGGCGGCCAAGCATCTGGTGAACGGGGCAGGGATCGCAGAGGCGCAGGATGTGGCCTCGGTGACCTACATCCACTTCATGTTCGACCAGCATGAGGTGGTGCTCTCCGACGGGGCCTGGACCGAAAGCTTCCAGCCCGGCGACTACACCCTGGACGGGCTCGACAGCGAGCAGCGCGAGGAGCTTCTGGCGCTCTTCCCCGAATTGAAGGAGAAAGAGGGCCTCGCAGGCTACACCGCCGCGCGGAAGACCCTGAAGAAGCACGAGGCCCTGTTGCTTTCCGAGTGACCGGCCCAACGCCCGGCGGCCTTATACGTCGCCCGGTGCGGTGCCGCTCCGGCTCCCGGTTGGGCCGGCGGGGCACTGAAGACCGATCCGCGCCCCGGTTGCCTTGGGGCGGGTCCGCAAGGGCCCATGGTGGCAACCGATCACGGGCGATCCCCGAGGGGACATATGCAGCCTGTCCGCGTGGTGAGAGCCACGCGGACAGTTCTTTGCCTGGGGCGGGGGATTCGCGGTGCCGCGCCGCAGAAGCCGAGAGCCCTGCCCAAGATTGCAGCAGACACTGCGTTGCAGAGAAACTGACCCTGCGGAACTCACGGGATTGTTCACTGTTCGTGAACAGAACAGGGCGAAATGCCGCCACGTCACGAACAATTAGGCAGAAATTGACCGGTTTTATGGTGTAACGGAGGCGCGCTGCTAACAGGTGCCGGACCTTGCTGCGCTGCCGCATAAGGATTGTCTGGCCAGATCCGTGGGGGATTTGAACATGGCCATCATCAATGGCACCAACAACGGTGAGACGCTGATCGGAACCGCCGTCGATGACATCATCAATGGCTTTGGCGGGAACGATACGATCTTCGCAGGTGCCGGAAATGATGTGATCTCCGGTGGCACGGGCGATGACACGGTTTATGGTGGCGCGGGCAACGACTTTTGGCTCGCAGACGGCACCGACAGCGGCAACGATACGGTTTATCTTGAAGAGGGTGATGACACCGCCGAACTCGGGTTTCTCTACCCCACGCTTGGCAGTGAGATCATCGATGGCGGCACGGGGAGCGACACGTTCTCGCTCGCTGGCAGCGCAGTCACCAACTTCAACCTCAACGCGACCATCTCCGAAAATGGCACGGTGACCGGCAACTGGATCACCACGGCGACCAATTTCGAGAACCTGCTGGGCGGCAACGGCAATAACATCCTGACCGGCAACTCGGCGGCCAACGTGATCAACGGCGGCGCGGGCAACGACCTGATCAATGGCGGTGGCGGCGATGACACGCTGATCGCCGGTGACGGGTTCGACACGGTGAATGGCGGGGCCGGGAATGACACGATCTTCGGCGGCGGCGACAACGATGTGCTGAACGGCGGCGACGATGCCGATACCTTCATCATCAACACCCTCGGCTCCTCCGGGATCACCGGCACCACGGTCAACGGCGGCTCGGGCGGAAACGACTTTGACACGCTGGATATCACCCCGCTGCTGGCGCAGGGCTTCGAGATTCAGAACCTCGTTCTGAACCCTGAAAACAACGGCCAACCGGGGTTCAACGGGCAGATCCAACTCTACAACCCGCTGACCAACACCTGGGCCAACGTCAACTTCACCGACATCGAAGAGATCATTCCCTGCTTCACGCCGGGCACGATGATTGCCACCGCCGAAGGCGAGGTGCCGGTGGAGACGCTGAAGGTCGGCGACCGGGTGATGACCCGCGACAACGGCCTGCAGACCATCCGCTGGGTCGGGCGCAAGACGCTCGGCAAGGCCGCGCTGCAGCGCCAGCCCGAGCTGCGGCCGGTGCGCGTAGCCAAGGGCGCCATGGGGCAGGGGCTGCCCGAGCGTGACATGCTGGTGAGCCCGCAGCACCGCCTGCTGGTGACCGGCGATCATGCCGCGCTGTGGTTCGAGGACCGCGAGGTGCTGGTGGCCGCGCTGCACATGATCAATGACAGCACGATCCGCCGGGCCGACGTGGAAGAGGTGACCTATATCCACATCCTCTTCGATCAGCACGAGGTCGTGCTTTCCGATGGCGCGTGGACCGAGAGCTTTCAGCCCGGCGACCGCACGCTAGCGGGCCTCGACGGCGCGGCCCGCACTGAGTTGCTCACGCTCTTCCCCGAGCTGTCGGCCCCGGAAGGCTGCAATGGCTACCTTGCTGCGCGGCGGGTTCTGAAGCGTCATGAGGCGGCTCTGGTCGCGGTCTGAACGGCCCCGAAAACTCCATTTTGACGGGGGCTGAAAGCCCCTTTGCAGCCATGGGTAGAAATACTCCTAATGGTTGAAAATGCATGCTTTTTTTAACCTGCTGCCTCATTCCTGCCGCCAAATAACCCTTTGGTTTTCAGCTTTTCTCAAAGTTTTGCCGCTTTAGTCCGCCATATCCGTCCACGGGAAGGGGCCGCATTGGCTCTGCATGGACGTTTTTACCGACTGCGATGGTTGCAGAGACACCCACGCAAACGAAGGTGAAGAGCAGGACGCAACGCAATGGCGATTGGCTATAGAGTTAACCTCGGCAATGGCACGCTGAATAACGGCGATGCCATCCAGAGCGGGATGGAAGCCTTCTCCATCGACGAGACCATTGGCACCGGCCAGTGGCGCTGGTCGGGCACCTACACGGGCAACAACAACAACTACACCAACATCACCGATACCGGCACCTACTACCTGGGCACCGACGGCTTCGTTTACTTCGTCCCCAACAACTATTTCGTCGATCCGGTCTTCACCGCGAC
This sequence comes from Oceanicola sp., assembly GCA_017792405.1. GTDB lineage: Bacteria > Pseudomonadota > Alphaproteobacteria > Rhodobacterales > Rhodobacteraceae > Vannielia. The sequence goes on along the minus strand of CP051231.1, from coordinate 1,631,550 downwards.
CGCCACCAGCGCCCCGACCTACACACCTGCCGCGCCCGGCCCGGTTGATGGCACCGCAGGCAATGACCTGATCGATGGCCAGTACGAGGATGCCCAAGGCGACGAGATCGACGGCAACGGCAACACCATCAACGCGGGCGCCGGCAACGATACGGTCGTGGCCGGCTCCGGCAATGACGTGATCGATGGTGGCACCGGGGCAGACACGATCTATGCCGGTGGCGGCGCCGATACCATCGTGGGCGGTGACGGCAACGATGTGATCCATGCCGACAACGCCAGCGTCAGCGCCACCAGCGAGACGCTGGACTGGACGGATCAGGGCGGCGACACCACCGATATCAGCGGCGGGTTTACCCAGAACACGGGCACGATGAACGTGACCGTCAGCATCGCCGACGATGGCGGCCTGACGGCGGCTGAGGTTTCGACCGACCAGCAATATGTGAACACCGGCGCGGGCGAGACCTTCGACACCAACTCCGCGCTCTACCTCGGCGGCGCGGGCAGCTCGCTCTCCAGCTTTGCCAACACGGCGACCGTCACCATCGATTTCGATGCCGCGGCCGGGTCGGGCATGGCCAATGAGGTGAGCAACGCCACCTTCCGGATCAACGACCTCGACCAGGGTGGCTGGGACGACCTCGTGACCGTGGTCGCCTATGACGCGCAGGGCAACGAGGTGCCGGTCACCTTCCAGCTCGACGGCGACGACAGCATGTACGACGCCGACACCATCGACGGTGCGGGCAGCGGCTCGGCGGCGCAGTCGAACGGCTCGGCGCTGATCACCGTCGAGGGCCCGGTGGCGCAGATCATCGTGACCTATCAGAACGGTGGCACCAGCGGTCAGGCGCTGTGGCTTACCGATGTGCAGTTCACCACGATCCCCGATGACGGCGGCTTCAACGATACCGTCTCCGGCGGCGCGGGTGACGATACGATCTATGGCTACGGCGGCGACGACACGCTGGATGGCGGCGCCAACAACGACACCATCCACGGCGGCGATGGCGATGACCAGATCCGCGGCGGCACCGGCGACGACACGCTGACCGGCGGCGCGGGCGATGATGACTTCATCGTCGAGAACGGCTTCGGCAATGACACCATAACCGGCGGCGAGACCGGCGAGAGCTTTGGCGACAGCATCGACGCCAGCGCGGTTACCGATGATCTGACCGTCACCTTCACCAGCCCCGAATCCGGCATGCTGGGCGATGGCACCGCCACCACCGGCTTTTCCGAAATCGAGACTGTTACCCTAGGCTCCGGCGACGATACCGTGACCGGCTCGACCGGTGACGATTACATCGAAACCGGGGCAGGGGCCGACACCGTAGAGATGGGGGCGGGCGACGATACCGTCGCCCTCGGCGCGGCCGATGGCGCGGTGGATACCGTTGTGATGGGCGATGGGGACGGCAATGACACCGTCTTTGACTTCGAGGCGCCCACCGCCAACGGCGATGGCACCTACACCGGCAATGACCAGCTCGACGTGAGCGACATGACCGATGCGGGTGGTGACCCGGTCTCGGTGCATGACGTTGCGGTGAGCGACGATGGCTTCGGCTCTGCGGTTCTGACCTTCCCCAATGGCGAGAGCGTCACGCTTGTGGGCGTGAGCGCCGCCGAGGCCGCCGACCCGATGTGGCTGATCGCCGCCGGGATCCCGGGCGACGGCATCGTCAGCGGCACCGCCGGCAATGACGTGATCGACGCAGGCTACACCGGCGATCCGCATGGCGACATGGTCGACAACGGCGATGCGATCCTGCCCGGCGAAAGCGGCGATGATGACATCATCGAAGCGGGCGCGGGCGATGACACCATCTATGCCGGGGCCGGGGACGACGAAGTCTATGGCGAGGCGGGTGATGACACCGTCATGCTCGAAGACGGCTTTGGCGCCGACACCATCACTGGCGGCGAGACTGGCGAGACCAATGGCGACACGGTCAATGCCTCGCTGGTGAGCGGCGACCAGACGGTCGTGTTCTCGGGTGCTGAAGCGGGCACCCTCACCGATGGCACCGACACCGCCAGCTTCTCCGAGATCGAGAATGTGGTGACCGGCGCGGGCAACGACACCGTAATCGGCGATGCGGGCGACCAGACGGTGTTTACCGGTGCGGGCGATGACAGCATTGCCCTCGGCACCGGGGCCGACACCATCTTTGCCGGTGCGGGCGATGATGTGATCACCCTCGGCGAGGCCTTCGGCAACGATCAGATCACCGGCGGCGAGGGCGGCGAAACGGCGGGCGACCTGCTCGATGCGGGCGGTATGACCTCGGGCATCAATGTCACCTTCAGCGGCGATGAGAGCGGCACCGTGACCCAGGGCGGCAATACGGCGAGTTTCTCCGAGATCGAGCGCGTCGTCACCGGCAGCGGTGGCGATTCCGTCAACGCGACGGCGGCCACCGGCGGCGTGAACGTGGCCACTGGCGCGGGCGACGACAACATTGCCCTTGGCAGTGGCGACGACACGCTGGATGCGGGCACCGGAAACGACTTTGTCTCCGTCTTCGACGGCTTCGGCAACGATACCCTGCTTGGCGGCGAAGGCGGTGAAAGCCTTGTCTTCGGTGGGCTGCTGGTGGGCGACGTGCTGCTCGCCAATGGCGCCACCAGTGACGTGACCCTCACCTTCAGCGGCCCCGAGGCAGGCACCATCTCGGACGGCACCGATACCCTGAGCTTCGCCGAGTTCGAGAGCATCACCCTTGGCTCCGGCAATGACACCGTCACCGGCTCCGCCGGTGCCGACCTTTTCGATACCGGCGCGGGCGCCGATACAGTGAACGCGGGCGCAGGCGATGACACCTACGGCCTCGGCACCACGGGCGATTTCGCCACTCCGGACGGCGCGACCGACACCATCATCTTTGCCGATGGCGATGGTGAAGACACCGTCTATTTCTTCGACGCGCCCACTGCCAACGGCGATGGCACCTACACCGGGATCGACCAGATCGATGTGAGCGGCATGACCGACGCGGGCGGCGACCCGGTGTCTGTGCATGACCTGGTGGTCACCGATGACGGCTCCGGCAACGCAGTGCTGAGCTTCCCCGGCGGCGAAAGCCTGACGCTGGTGGGCATCAGCCCGGCGGACGCGGCCCAGCCGATGTGGCTGATCGCGGCGGGCATCCCAGGCGATGGCATCGTCAGCGGCACGGCGGGCGACGATGTGATCGACGGCAGCTATGCCTCTGATCTGCATGGCGATTTCGTCGATGCGGGCGATGCGATCCTGCCCGGTGAGGCCGCGAATGACGACATCATCGAGGCTGGCGCCGGGGCCGATACCATCTACGCCGGGGCCGGGGATGACGAGGTTTACGGCGAGGACGGTGATGACCGCTTCGTGCTGGAGGATGGCTTTGGCGCCGATGTGATCACCGGCGGCGAGGGCGGCGAGACCACGGGCGACACGCTCGACACCACCCCGGTGACTGGCGATGTGACCATCACCCTGACCGGTGCCGAGGCCGGCACCGTCACCGACGGCACCGACACCGCCAACTTCTCCGAGATCGAGCATTTCGAGACCGGCGCCGGGGCGGACACCATCGATGGTGCCGCGGCCACCACCGGCTTTACCGCCAATACCGGTGCGGGTGATGACGTCCTGATCGGCGGCGATGGCGCCGACACGCTGCTGGGCGGCGACGATGCGGACACCTTCTATGCGGGCGATGGCGACCACGTGCAGGGCGGCGAGGGCGGCGTAGACGCGGACGTGCTCGACCTCACCAGCGCGGGCCCGACCCGCGTGATCTATGACGAGAGCGACCCCGAGAGCGGAACCGTCGAGTTCCTCGACGGCACGGGCAATGTGACCGGCACCATGACCTTCTCCGAGATCGAGACGGTCAACTTCATCCCTTGCTTCACTCCCGGCACGATGATTGCCACGCCCGAGGGCCCGCGCCCGGTGGAAGAGCTTGGGCCCGGCGACCGGGTGCTGACCCGCGACCACGGGGTGAAGCGCCTGCAATGGGTCGGCCAACGGCTGCTGAATGAGCACCACCTCAAGGCCAACCCGCGGCTGATGCCGGTGCTGATCAAGACCGGAGCCCTGGGCTACGGCCTGCCGGAGCGGGACATCATGGTCAGCCCGCAGCACAAGATGCTGATCTCCGATGCCCGCGCCGAGATGCTCTTTGGCGAGCATGAAGTGCTGGTGTCTGCGGTCCATCTCGTGGGTCTGCCGGGGATCGAGCAGGTGCAGGTGGAAGAGGTGATCTACATCCACATCATGTTCGACGCCCATGAGATCATCATGGCCGAGGGCGCGTGGACCGAGAGCTACCAGCCTGGCGCCCACGTGCTGGGCGAGATGGAGGATGAGCAGCGCGAAGAGATCTTCGAGATTTTCCCGGAGCTGCGCGCGGATGCGAACTCTATCGTCACGGCGCGTATGGCGTTGAAAAAACGGGAAGTTACGGCGCTCTTCCACTGAGTGGAGCCGGACCGGTGGGGGGCTGGTCCCCACACCGCGCCTTTTAGTGGGGGGCCACCCCCCCCCACACCCCCCAGAGATATTTTCAGCAAGAGAATGAAGTCAGTTGGGTGTGTTGGTGGCCTTGCGCCAGGCTTCCCATGCCTCTGGCGTGTCGAGGTCGAGCCGGGCGCGCTGGCCTTGCAGGGGCGTGAGGTGAACCCGGTCGCCAGCAGAGGCGACAACGGATTTGGCGCCGTCATCCCCTTGGAGTTGTTCGATTTTCGGGTAGAGCTTTGACGAGAAGATCACCGGGTGGCCGGGCTTTCCGTCTTCTGTGGCTCCGCGCCAGATCAGCGCGTCGGGGTGGGTCTGGTGGCTTGTGATCACGGCGCGCAGGTCGTCCTCGGTCAGCTCAGGCAGATCGGCGAGGAGGAGCATGAAAGCCGGGGATTGTGGCAGGGCCTCGAGCCCGGCGCGGAGCGAGGCGTTCATGCCTTCGGCGGCATCGCGCACGGTGAGCGGGCGGGCGGCGGTGTCTTCGATTGCGGCAAAGCGGGCGGGACGGTCTGGCGGCAGGGCGACGAGGGTCAAGTTACTGACTTTGCACGCGATTTCGGCCACGCGGGTGAGCAAAGGTTTGCCGTGGATCGGCTCCAGCAGCTTGTCGCGCGGGGCCATGCGGGAGGCAGCTCCGGCGGCGAGGATGAGGATCGGCAGGGTCATGGATTTACCTAACCGTGCCGGGGGTTTGGCTCAAGCGCGGAGGGCCGTGCCCTCTGGGTCGAAGAGCGGGGTGGTGGTGAGCTTGGCGGGGCGCATCTGGGAGAGGATCTCGATTTCGGCGCCTTGCCCCTCCTGCGCGAATTCGCGGGGGATGAGGGCCATGGCGACCGACTGCTGCGCGTGGTGCGAGTAGCCGCCGGAGGTGCAGAAACCGACCACTTCGCCATTGATCCAGACCGGCTCGTAGCCGTGCACATCGGCGTTGTCGGCATCGACGAGGAAGGCGACGAGCTGGCGGGTAGGCGGGTTTGCACGCTCTTGTTCTGCATGAGCTCTGCCGATGAAGTCGCTGTTCTTCTTGAAGGAAATGAAACGGTCGAGTCCGGTTTCGGCGGGCGTGTAATCGGGTGAGAACTCGCGGAGCCAAGAGCCGAAGAAGCGGTCGAGCCGCAAGGACATCATGGCGCGCATGCCGAAGGGGGTGATGTTGTGCTCTTGCCCGGCGGCCCAGAGCGCGTGCCAGAGGTGGCGTTGGTCCATGTGATCACAGTAGATCTCGTAGCCCAGATCGCCGGTATAGCTGACGCGTTGGACGGTGCAGGCGACTTGGCCGACGGTCATTTGTGCAACGCCGAGGAAGGGAAGCGCGGCGACATCGGCGTCGGTGCAGGCTTGCAGCACTGCGCGGCTCTTCGGCCCGGCGAGCTGGAAGCCGGTAAGCCGGTCGGAGACGTTCTCGACGTTAACGCCCTCTTCACCATGTTGCTCAAACCAGCGCCCGTGCATCGCCTGCGCCCCGTAACTCGCTGTAAGGGCGAAGGTTTCTGGCCCCGTGCAGGAGATTGTGAAGTCTCCGATAATGCGGCCCTTAGCCGAAAGCATGGGCGTGAGGGTGAGTTTGCCCTCCTGCGGGACGCGGCCTGCCATGATCCGGTCGAGCCAATCGCGCGCCTTCGGGCCGGTGACGCGGAACTTGCCGAAGTTCTGGATTTCGTTGATGCCGACGCTTTCGCGGACGGCGCGCACCTCCCGCCCGGTGGCCTCGAAGGCGTTGGAGCGGGTGAAGCTGGGCGTTTCGAACTCCGGCTCATCGCCCTGCGCGAAGTAGTTTGGCACCTCCAGCCCGAACTGATGGCCCCAGACTGCGCCAAGATCGTTAAAAATATCATACATGGCAGTCGTCCTGTGGGGACGGGCGGCGGGGCGCTCTTCGTTCGGGTAGCTGACCGAGAAGCGTTTTTGATAGAATTCAATGACTTTGGGCACGGTATAGCCCGGGGTGATCCACTTGCCGTAGCGGGCGACGTCGAGGCCGGTGACATCGCGCTCCGGCTCGCCTTCGATCATCCACTGCGCCAGCGTCAGGCCGACGCCGCCGCCTTGGCTGAAGCCCGCCATGACGGCGCAGGCGGACCAGTAGTTCCGCAGGCCGGGGACGGGGCCGACGAGCGGGTTGCCATCGGGCGCGAAGGTGAAGGGGCCGTGGATGACGCGCTTGACGCCCGCGCGCTCGAGCACGGGGAAGCGGTTGTAGGCCATTTCGATGCTGTCGGACACTTTGTCGAGGTTGTCGGGCAGCAGCTCATGGCCGAAATCCCACGGGGTGCCGCCGAGCGCCCAAGGCTCGCAGGGCTGCTCGTAGAAGCCGATGCAGAGGCCGCGGCCCTCTTGGCGGAAGTAGGATTCTCCGGCGCAATCAAGCACATGGGGGAATTCGGTTTCGCGCTCGTAAATCTCGGGGATGTCGTCGGTCACCAGATACTGGTGGGCCATCGGCAGGAGTGGCAGATAGACGCCAGCCATCGCGCCGACCTCGCGGGCCCAGAGCCCGGCGGCGTTTACCACGTGCTCGGCGTGGAGGGTGCCCTTGTTTGTGATCACGTCCCAAGAGCCATCGGGGCGCTGCTGGAGGTCTTCGACCTTGCAGTGGGTCTCGATCTCGGCGCCGGCCATCTTGGCGGCGCGGGCGTAGGCGTGGGTGGTGCCGGAGGGGTCGAGGTGGCCGTCGAGCGGGTCATAGAGGCCGCCGAGGATGCCATCGAGGTTCACCAGCTCGGCCAGTTCGCCGATTTCCTCGGGCGTCACGATGCGGGTGTCGAGGCCCATGTAGCGGTGCTTGGCGCGCTCTGCCTTGAGCATGTCGAAGCGCTCGGGCGTCTCTGCAAGGGTGATGCCGCCGACGTGGTGCAGCCCGCAGGACATGCCGGTGATCTCTTCAAGTTCCTTATACAAACCAATGGTATAGCCTTGGAGCGCGGCCATGTTTGTATCGGAGTTCATGGTGTGGAAGCCGCCCGCGGCGTGCCATGTGGAGCCGGAGGTCAGCTCGGAGCGTTCGAGCAGCACCACATCGCACCAGCCGAGTTTGGTGAGGTGGTAGAGCACCGAGCAGCCGACGACGCCGCCGCCGATAACGCAGACCTGGGCTGTTGTTTTCATGGGGCGACTCCTCGTGTCTGTTGGGTTGAGACTGTGGGCCGGACGCGGCATGTGCTGGCCGTTCTGCGACATCGCGTGTCGGAAACGGGGTGCGTCCGGGCGGGTTAACGGGGGCGTTAACCGTGGCCGAGAGGGGATGCACAAGTGATGCACATCCGATGCACAACCCATGCATACGCGCGTATGGCTAAAGGAGGCGTTAACGAAGGTTAACGCGCCGCGCGGTGGTGAATTGGTGAGCAATCTTACCTTCGGAACGGGGATGACAGGATTGCCAGTGCATGGAGCTGTCGTTAACCATTTGTTAATTAGTTTGTGAGGTTTTGATGCGATCCATAATTTCCGCGACGATTCTGTCTGCGACCCTTTCATCCAGCGCTGTTGCTCAAAGCATGACGATAGTCTTTCCGGTGATCCCTTCGCCGAGTGAGCGACTGATGCGCCTGGCTCCGGCAGCAAAGGTGATGCGGGCCTCTTGCTGCAAGGTGTGCAGCAAGGGGAAAGCCTGCGGTAACAGCTGTATTAGCCGTTCCAAAAGCTGCCATAAGGGCGTCGGCTGCGCGTGCGACGGCTGATCACCGCTCGGGGATCAGTCCGCGTGGCGAGAAGCGCAGCACCAGCAGCAGGACGATGCCCATTGTGAGCAGCCGCATGTGCTGGACCGAGTCGAGCAGGTGATCCTTGAGCCAGCTGCCATCGGGCAGGGGCCATGTCAGCGTTTCCATGAAGAGGCGGCCCAGCGGCTCGACCTGAATCCAGAGCCACCAGACGAGCAGCCCGCCGAGCAGCGCCCCGAGGTTGTTGCCGGAGCCGCCGACGATCACCATCACCCAGATGAGGAAGGTGAAGCGCAGCGGCTGGTAAGTGCCGGGGGTGAGCAGCCCGTCCAGCGTGGTCATCATCGCGCCGGCCATGCCGCAGATGGCGGAACCGAGGATGAAGACCTGAAGGTGGCGGCGGGTGACATCCTTGCCCATCGCGCGGGCGGCAGTTTCATTGTCGCGGATGGCGCGCATCATCCGGCCCCAGGGCGACTTCAGCGCGAGCTGCAGGGCGACGATGATGAGCACAAGCGCGGCGGCGAAGAGGCAGCCGTAGAGGAGCTTGACGTAGAGCGTGGAGGCGGTCTCGGGCGGGAGCTTGAACGACGAGGCCCAGCCGCGGAAGCTCTCGGATTGCTGGAGGTCGATCTCGTAGGGCACGGGCCGGGGGATGCCGTTGACGTTCTTCACCCCGCGGGCCAGCCAGTCCTCGTTTTTCATCACGGCGATGATGATCTCGGCGATGCCGAGGGTGGCGATGGCGAGGTAGTCGGAGCGCAGGCCGAGGGCGGTTTTGCCGATGAGCCATGCGGCCCCGGCGGCGAGCAAGCCGCCTGCGGGCCATGCGAGGATCACCGGCAGGCCGAGGCCGCCGAGATAGCCTTCGAGCGCGGGGTTCACCGCCTCCACGGCATCACGGGCCGGGTCGAAGGCGGCACGGTAGAGCACGAAACCCACGACTAGGATGGCGAAGGCAACAAGGGCGCGCAGGCGGCCGGGCTTCATCCCCTGCCATGCAAAGGCGGCCCCGGCCACGGTGGCCGCACCCAGCGCCATCGCCGCCCAGATCCGCGCCCCGCCGGCGGCCCATGCGTCGGGCACCGGCGGCATGGAGATGAGCACGGCAGCGAGGCCGCCGAGGGCGACAAAGCCCATGACGCCCACGTTGAAGAGCCCGGCGAAGCCCCATTGCATGTTGAGCCCCAGCGCCATGATGGCAGAGACGAGCCCCATGTTGAGGATGGTCAGCGAGGTGTTCCAGCTCTGGAACATGCCGGTGCCGATGTAGAGCACCGCGACGAGCGCGAAGAGGAGGGCGGGGGGGAGTTTCATGCGAGCCTCCGGGGCGTGGCGGGAAGGGCGCCGAGGTCATGCCAGCCTGCCGCACTGCCGGTGCAGGTGCCTGTCAGGTAGGGCGTGGTGGTGGCCAGCGCGGTATCGGCGCGGAAGCTGCCATCGGCGTGGATGGTGAGCAACGGAACGGGTGGGAAGCCATCGGAGAAGACGAAGGTGAGCCGGTCGGGCCCTGATTGCGCCTCGACCGGGATCGCGCGGGCCGGGGCCTGATCCTGGCTGAACATGAAGTTATGGGTCAGGAAGATATCGGGCGCCTTGCCCTTGAGGTGCAGCTGAACGGCGCGCTTGACCGGGGAGCAGCCCGCGCCGGGCTCGCAGCGCTGAGAGGAGGTGCAGGTGAAATCCACCGAAGCGCGGGTGTCGGCCAGGGCGGGGGCTGCGAAGAGGCAGAGGGCGGCGGCGCGGATCATACGGATTTCCCCTTGAAGAGGCCGGTGGGTTTGATGAGCAGGACGATCACCAGAATGGCGAAGCTGACGGCGAATTTGTATTCGGTGGTCAGCAGTTGCAGCAGGCCCGAGGGGGCGAGCGCCTCCGGCAGCACGTATGTCGCGACCTTCTTGAAGGCGTAGGTGACGGTGACCTCGGAGAAGGCGATCACGAAGCCGCCCGCGATGGCGCCCAGCGGCGAGCCGAGGCCGCCGACGATGGCGGCGGCGAAGATCGGCAGCAGAAGCTGGAAATAGACGAAGGGTTTGAACGACTTGTCGAGCCCGTAGAGCACGCCCGCGATGGTGGCGAGCGCGGCGACGATCACCCATGTGACGGCCACGACCCGCTCAGGGTTGATGCCGGAGAGCAGGGCGAGATCCTCGTTGTCGGAGAAGGCGCGCATGCTCTTTCCGGTGCGGGTGCGGTTCAGGAACCAGAACAGCAGCGCCACGCAGATGGCGGCAACGACCATCGTGAGCACCTGGGTCGAGCGCAGGGCGAGGCCTTCGGCAAGGCCGGTCATCTTTTTGAAATCACCGGCGGAAATCACGAAGCGGGCGCCATCGGCGAAGCGCTGGTCATCGACTCCGATGATAAAGCGGGTGAGGCCGTTGAGGATGAACATCACCCCGATCGAGACGATCACAAGGATCACCGGCGCGGCCTTTTGCCGGCGGTAGAAGCGATAGACGGCGCGGTCGGTGCCGAGCACCAGCAGCGCGGTGGCGGCGATCCCGAGCGGCAGGGCGAGCAGGGCCGTGGGCAGCGGGCCGAAGGTGACGCCTATCGCTTGCAGCGCCCATGTGAACAGGATGGTGACGGTGGTGCCGAAGGCCATCGTATCGCCATGGGCGAAGTTGGAGAACCGCAGGATGCCGTAGATCAGCGTGACTCCGAGCGCGCCGAGCGCCAGCTGCGAGCCGTAGGTGGCGGCCGGGATGATGACGAAGTTGGTCAGGGCCACGAGGGCGTTCAGCAGGTCCATCAGGCGGTGATCTCGCAGGTCATGATGTCGATTTCGGCATAGGTGTCGGGGTAGCGCTCGGTGGGCAGCCATTGGCGCATCCAGAGCGCGCTTTTGGTGCCGGAGAGCGCCAGCGTGTGCAGGTGGCCATCGCCCGGCTGCCAGACCCACGGGCCGGTGCGGGCGAGGCCGCGGGCCTCAAACGCGGAGCCGTCGCCAAGGGTGATCGTCCAGTCGCCGGTGCCGCTGGCGTCGGTCGCGGTGGGGGCGAGGGTGATGCTTTGGGAGCCGCCATAGGGGGTACAGTCACCCGCCTCGGTGCAGCTGCGCTGGAAGTCGCAATCGAGCATCACGCGGGCACCTTCGGCCTGGCTGGCCGTGGGCAGGGCAAGCGCCGTGAGGAGCACCAGCGCCTTCACGGGGCCACCACGCATGTGCCGTGAAAGTTCTGGCTCTGGATACCTTCGACCGAGTTGTGCATCGAGTAGCGGGTGATGCCGCGTTTGAAGATCGAGACGAGGTGGATGGTGTCGAACTCCATGGGCGAGACGTAGCTGAAGCTGTCCCCCAGCGGGTCGCGCAGCTGTCTCACCGGGATGACGCGGGACGAAGCCGCGCCGCCTGTTTCCATCTCCCACTGGTCGGGGCTCTCGGCCTCCGCGCGCGGGCGGATGTTTAGGGTCAGGCCTGAGGGCTGGCAGGAGCGTTCCTCCACGCAGTAGCGGGTGTAGGTGCAGTCATAGGAGAGCGCCGCAGCGGGGGCCGCGGGGAGGGTAAGGAGCAAGAGGGCGGCGAGGGCGCGCATCAGAGCCGCCCGGCGCAGCGGCCGGTGACCATGCGGGCCTCGGGGCGGCTGCGGTCGCTGCCCTGCGTTGTGAGGATGAAGCTGCCGCGCCCGACCGAGAGGAGCAGCGCATCGCCGCCGCGCCCGGTGTTGGCAATATAGGAGCCACGCGCGCCGGGGACGGGCTCGACCCGGTAGGCCCGGCCTTTCTCCCTGATCCGGGGGCCTGCCTGCACGCGCCCGCCGGGCACATCATCGGTGTGAGAGCGGGATTGCTTGGTGACGATCCGCTCAGGGTAAACGATCGCCAGCCCGCGCCCGTTGCGCTCGAGCTTGAAGTCGTCACCCGGCCCGGCGGCCTCGCAGGCTCCAGTGGCATTGCAAACTTGCTCGGCGGTGCAGTCCAGCGCGGCCAGTGCCGGGGTGGCGAGCAGGGGCGCGCAGAGCAGGGCGAAGGTGAGGGTGCGGGCGGTGCGAAGGGTCATGCTTTGGCCTCCAGATAGGTGATGAGGGCGTCGCGGGCCGGGCAATCGGCCAGTTCCACCACGGGTGTGGCGCCGGGTGTGTGGACCATGATCGCCGTGCTGCCATCGGGCTGCAACAGCAGCGAGACACAGGGTGTTTCGGCCCGTTGGCTGGCGGTGAGGCAGAGCCCCTCGTCGCGGCTGAGCCGGGCGGCTTGTGGGCGGCTGCCGATAAGGGTGAGCAGGGCCGGGTGGGCCGGGTCATCCTGCGCCGTCACGCAGACCTCATAGGAGGCGGAGCTGCAGGTGGCCAGCGGCTCCTGCTCGGCTTGCGAGGCGGAGGGCCACGCGAGTAGGGCGAGGGCGGAGGGCAGGGTGACGCCGCGCATCAGAGGCTCCCCTCGCAGGTGCCTTCGGAGAGGAAGGCGTAGGGCGTGCCATTGAGCTGGCCGTGGATCGAGAGGATGAACTGTCGTTCCTCGATCAGCGAAAACAGAACCGCGTCGCCGCTGGGCGAGGCGGGGGTGATGAAGCTGCGCGTGGTCTTGTCGGCACGGGGGGCTTCGGCCAGCTGCATCGGCGGCTCGCCGGGGGCGTTTTCGGGCAGGGATGTCATGATGTAGCTGGCGAGGTCGCGGGTGAGGCGAAAACCGCCGTCGCCGCTGACGGGCGCGCAACTGCCCTCGATGCTGCAGCTGGTTTGCGGCATGCAGTCCAGCGCCAGTGCGGGGGGCGCTGCGAGGAGGAGCGTGGCAGAGAGCGCGGGGCGGATCACAGGCGGCTCTCCAGATAGGCGACAAGCCCGGCGCGGTCTTCGCAGGTGGCGGGCTCGAAGGCGGTTTCGCCGCCCATCTGCTGGTGCATGATCTCGCTGCTGCCATCGTCGCGCAGGTGGAGAGCGAGGAAGAGCTTGTCAGCCGTGGAGGTGGCGAAGAGGCGGAGGTTGTCGTTGCGGCGGTTCAGCGTGGCGTCGAGCTGGATGGTCTCGTTCAGCGTCAGAAGCGCGGGGCGGCGGTCGGACGGCAGGACGGAGACGGCGAGGCTGTGGCTCTCGGAGGTGCAGAGCCATTCCTGCGGCGGCTCGTCGGACTGCGCCAGCACCGCAAGCGGTGCCGCGATAAATCCAGCGATGACAATACATTGGCGCAGCATCCTCATCCTCCCAGAAAACTCTGGCGGACTTCGGGGTCGTTCAGCAGCTCTTGCCCGGTGCCGGTGTGGGCGTTGCGGCCCTGTACGAGCACATAGCCCTTGTCGGCGATCTCCAGTGCCTGCCGGGCGTTCTGCTCGACCATCAGTACGGGCAGGCCGGTGCGGGCGACCTCGATGATGCGGTCGAAGAGTTCGTCCATCACGATGGGCGAAACGCCGGCGGTTGGCTCGTCGAGCATCAGCACCTTGGGCTGGGTCATCAGCGCGCGGCCCACGGCGACCTGCTGGCGCTGGCCGCCTGAAAGCTCGCCGGCGGGCTGGCGGCGCTTGTCCTTCAGGATCGGAAAGAGATCGTAAACCTGCGCCATCGTGCCGGAGATGTCATCGTCGCGGATGAAGGCGCCCATCTCGAGGTTTTCCTCCACGGTCATGGAGGTGAAGATGTTGTTGGTCTGCGGCACGAAGCCCATGCCTGCCCGCACCCGCGCCTGGGGCGTGAGGTCGGTGATGTCCTGCCCGGCGAGGCGGACGGAGCCCTTGCGCAGGTTCAACATGCCGAAGACGGCCTTCATCGCGGTGGATTTGCCCGCGCCGTTGGGGCCGACGATCACCGCGATCTCGCCGGGTTCCACGGCGATGGTGCAGTCGTGCAGGATGTCTGGCCCGGCCCCGTAGCCGCCGGTCATGCTGTCGCCGATCAGGAAGGCATTGCCAGTCATCGCGCGCTCGGCGCTGCCGGGTGACGCCGTGAGCGTGCCGCCGGGGCGGGGGTTGGTGATGGAGCGGTCTGCGTTGCCGCGATTGCTGTAGGCGTCGCTCATCCGGCCCTCCTGTTCAGCTTGATCCGGGGAAATCGAGCGCATCGAGCAGCGCATCTGCCCATGCGTCGACACGGTCGGGTGCGGCGGTGCCCGCGGCGCTGAGGCTCAACATCGCCACGCCCGCGCCCGGGTCTTCGATCAGGGCGATGCGCCCGATGCGGCCTTCGCCCGAGGCATCGAGAATCTGTGCCTTGCGCCCGTCCACGTCTCGTTGGGCGAGGCGGGGCAGGCTCTCCGGGTCTTTGCTGCGCACCTTGGCGAGCCAGGCCTCGGCCGTGGCGGCGGCGCTGGCGCCGTCTTGTGGCGTCATCGGGGTGAGCACGGCATAGCCTTCGGGCATATCGCCAAAGGGGCCTGCGGGCTGCATCTCAATGAAGGACGGGTCGGTGATGCTGCCGGGGGCGAAGGCGGGCGCGGGGCAGAGCTGGCCAGTGAGCGCGGCGAGGGCCACGCAGTCCTCCGCCAGCGCGGCAGAGGGCGCTGAGACCGCGAGAACGGAGGCGAGGGCGCGCAGGGTGGGCTTGGCGGGGTGGAGGCAGAGGAACAGCATCTCAACAGCTCCCTTCGCAGCGCAGGCGCAGAGCTTCAACCATTTCGATCACCCCTTCGCCAAGGCTTTCTGGCCATGCGTCCCACGGGGCGCCGTAGATCAGCATCAGGCGGCTGCCGCCCAGCTCGGTAACGGCGCGGGCGACGCGGCGGGTGGAGTCCGGCGCATTGCCGACCTCGACAAAGGCGGTGCGGCCCTCGGAGCTGTGGCTGGTGGTGAGCAGGGTGTTTTCGGGCGGGATCTCGAAGGTGGCGTTGAAGGCGGCCATATCCTGCTGCAGCGTTCCGGTGCCACGGCCCGCGTAATCTTCGATGTAGTCCAGCGACACTTCGGAAAGCTCCAGCCGGGAGCCGTCGCCGAACTGTTCGAGATAGGCGCCGGCCATGCGGGTGCCGTCGAGGCAGAGATCGAAGCTGGGGGTGATCTGCTCGAGGCAGGGCTCGGCCTGTGCGGGCAGGGCGGCAGCGAGGGAGAGGAGGGCGGCGCGGATCATTTGGCGGCCTTCCATTCGGCCAGTGGTTTGCCGTCGATGCTGAGGTTGGCGGTGAGGCGGGCCAGCACATTTTCCATGTCCGGCAGGGCGGCATCTGCGCTGCTCCATGCGCTTGCCTGAACGCTCAGCGTTTCACTTTCGGTCATGACCTCGATCGAAAAATCCGTGAGCCCACTGCCGCCCTCGGTCTCGATGGTGAAGCCGTTCTCGACCACGGCGATCCCGTCGCGGACGGTGGCGGTTTCTCCCTCGAATTCAAAGCCTGTCAGAAAGCTCATGGCCTTGAGCATGAAGCCTTCACCCACGCTGGAGCCCAGCTGGCTGTAATAGGCGAGGTCGCCGCCATGGCCGTAGTTGGTATCGAGCGAGAGGGTGAACTGAAGGCGCGTCGCCTGATCGGTGAACCCGTGTTCCTCAAGCCCGTGGGCGCTGACCGGCCGGTCGGCCTCAAAGCCCTCGGGCAGGCCGCAGTAGGTGACCCGCCCGCCCGAGGATGCAAGGCAGCCCCCGCTGGCGAAGGGGCTGATGGCGGCGAGGGTCACATCGGGGTCGGAGAACTGCCACGTGCCATTGGGGTGCACAACGATCTCATGACCCCGGAAATCGGTCGTGAACAGCGGCTCACTCTCCTGCGCACTGACAGGGCTGGCGAGCAGCGCAAGGGCAGTGAGCGTGGCGCGGATCATGCGCCGACCTGTTCTTTGTTCTTCAGTCCGGTGCCCAGATAGGCCTCGATGACGTGTTCGTTGGCCTTGATCTCGGCCAGCGTGCCCTCGGCCAGCACCTTGCCCTCGGCCATGCAGATGACCGGGTCGCAGAGGCGTTCGATGAAATCCATATCGTGCTCGATGACGACGAAGGTGTAGCCGCGCTCCTTGTTGAGGCGGATGATCGCGTCGCCGATGGTGTTGAGCAGTGTGCGGTTCACCCCGGCGCCGACCTCGTCGAGAAAGACGATGCGGGCGTCGACCATCATGGTGCGGCCCAGCTCGAGCAGCTTTTTCTGGCCGCCGGAGACCTGGCCTGCCTTGTGGTCGGCCAGATGCTCGATGGTGAGGAACTCCAGCACCTCGTCAGCCTTGGCCTTCAGCGCGCGCTCCTCGTCGGCGATGCGCTTGCGGCCGAACCATGTGTTCCAAAGCGCCTCGCCCGACTGGCCGCCGGGGACCATCATCAGGTTTTCGCGGCAGGTCATGGAGCTGAATTCATGGGCGATCTGGAAGGTGCGCAGCAGCCCCTTGCCAAAAAGCGCGTGCGGCGGCAGGCCGGTGATATCTTCGCCGTTCATCGTGACGCGGCCGGAGGTGGGCTCAAGAACGCCTGCTACCACGTTGAAAAGCGTGGTCTTTCCTGCGCCGTTCGGGCCGATGAGGCCGGTGATGGAGCCGGGCTGAATGGTCAGCGTGGCGCCGTCGACGGCATGGAAGCCGCCGAAGTGCTTGTGCAGGTTCTCGACCTGGATCATTGAGATGTCCCCGAT